>RAYY01000047.1 GCA_003611875.1 bacterium D16-56
TGTTGCCGGCATAATATCCTCCTTTCCACATGAGTGGTATATACCTATACTATATAGATATTATACCTCTACAAGACAAAAAAGTCGAGGAATATGGAAAATATGTATAGCTTCCATATCCCTCGTAAAAATGCCGTATCTATTAGTTTCAATTATTCTTCGTGAAACAACCCTGCGGTCCGGTTGTTGTCAGTGCATTGGAAACTGTCAAAAGAATTTCTCAAGTTATATTTGTTAAGAAAGGGGAAGCACACTATGAAGGGATTGCATGTGACCGATCTTCTATGTTGTGGATTAATTGACGTTCATACAGAAATTTTTATTCTGAATAATAGTTACGAAACGGTAGTGTTCGGGCATCTGCTCGATGATAGCGTCAGAGAGTGTTATTTGAAAGAAATAATCAGTTTCACATGGTACGACAAAAACGAACTATGTATTAATTTGAAGTGAATTTTGAATAATAATCTTTGTATTCATTGCGGTTTTTATTGTTCTGATATGGGCTGTACATGCTCTCCGATGGATAAATGGTATTCGTGTCCTTTGGAGCCGGAACCAATGTTTGAGGATGTCGTTAGGACCGAAGAACTGAGCCAAATGCAAAAAAGGAATAAGTGAATCCCGGGACAAGCCCCCATGGGGACTTCCCCTTTAAAAACTGCTTCCAGGATGGGATATACTTTGCATCACTCTCCGGCCCCCAAGAATGGTCACAAGCCCGTAAAAAGTTGAGTGAAGGTTTTTAAGGGCAATGATGCCCCATGTCCAAATGGTATGTTATCCGGTATTTTATGGAGAAATCCGGAATCTGTTTCTAGGTGTCCAGGGTCTATCCCTTAAAAGCATAAATCCGATGGCACCCGCATACATTGATAAAAACTCTGTATGTGGCACATTGACAATTACATAAAAGAAAGGCGAAAAAGACATGAAAGCAACCGTATTAGGCACCCAACTGATAGACTATGTCAGCAAAAAGAGCAATAAACCCGTAAAAGGCTATCCCCTTTGCTTTTCTAATGTGTTTCGTATTACTGATTACAGCTGCCCTTTTGACAGCTGCCGCGGTCAGGATGTGGTTGTTATTGAGGAGTTCCGTTCAGGTTTTTCGTTTTCTGATATGCTGAATTATTTAGATGGATACCTGTTATTTGTTCGTCGGATAAAAATGATAATGCATTTCACAGAGGCTGGAATCCGCACGCAAAAGGTGGAAATGCTCCCAGACGGTTTTTACCGTCTTGTTCCCGGAGGGAGGTGCCTTTTCATGACATTAAAGAAACTGCTGTCAGAACTTAACTTTGAAGGCCACATATCCCTGCGCCGCAACAACTTTGGCGGTATGCAGTACATAGGCGGCGGAAGCCCTGAAAAAATATCTGCCCGATATGGGGGATATAAGGTTGACAAAACGGTGATTATTGGTAATATATTAGTAGTGTTTGTAAAATAAAGCTGATTTTTAGAGAGAATGATGCAGCAGCTAATTCGTTAAACTAAACTTTCACAAATAGTTGAAGGGGTTTTTCTTTTGCATATATTAAAGATACCATTTTTCAAACTTCAAACATACTTTCAGACATACCATTCTTTCTAAAAAAATCTAACCTACAGGAAACCTATATCTATGAACCTTCAACGTCTTTATAGCCTAACAAGAAAAGCCATTGACACATATCAGATGATTCAGGAAAATGACCGGATTGCCATCGGAATATCCGGCGGCAAGGACAGCCTGACCTTATTGTATGCACTTCATGGGCTTATGCAGTTTTATCCTAAAAAGTTTTCATCAGAAGCAATTACTGTGAACCTGGGATTTGACGAATTTGATCTTTCACAGGTTTCAGAGCTCTGCAGGCAGCTTTCTATTCCATATACCATCGTTTCTACAGATATTGGCAAAATTCTGTTTCAGGAACGAAAAGAATCCAATCCATGCTCTCTATGTGCCAAGCTTAGGAAGGGCGCTTTAAATAAAGCTGCCAAGGAATCTGGATGTAACAAGGTGGCTTATGCACACCACAGGGAGGATCTGATTGAAACCATGCTTCTGTCCTTACTTTATGAGGGACGATTTTATGCATTCTCTCCTTATACTTATCTGGACCGAATGGACTTAACCGTGATTCGCCCCTTGATGCTGATTCCGGAAGCTGATATCAAAGGATTCCAAAACAAATACAAGCTTCCGGTCTGTAAAAATCCTTGTCCGGTAGATGGTTTTACGAAACGCGAATATGTTAAAACCTTAACAAAACAATTGGAGAAGGAAAATCCCGGGGTTAAAACACGCCTGTTCCATGCTGTCTTGACAGGCAATATTTCCGGATGGCCCACCTGCTCTCCCACCGCATATAACCCTATTTCAAAGGAGAAAGACAATTGAGCAAATTAGCCTATTATGAACAGAAGGATATAGAAAATATCAAAAAACTGAGAGTAATGATAAAAGAGCTTCCCCCTTTTTGTGTTGACTTTTTTCGGGGCATTGAACCACGGACATCTTCTAGGACCCGTATTGCCTATGCTTATGATCTAAGCATCTTTTTTGGGTTTCTTTCCAAGGAAAACCCATTCTTCCGAAAGCTGGACCGGATGGAAATCCGGTTGGAGCATCTGGATGAGCTTACGGTAAGCGATCTGGAAGAATATATGGAATACTTAAAATATCGATTCAATGAAAATAATCAGGAGATTATCAATAAGGAACGGGGAATCATGCGGAAAATCTCCTCTCTGAAAAGCTTTTATAATTATTTTTACCGCAATGAAAAACTGCAGAATAACCCGGCGGCTCTGGTACAGCTTCCAAAGCTTCATGAAAAAGAAATAATCCGGTTGGATATTGACGAGGTGGCCCTTCTTTTGGATGAAGTCGAACAAGGAGAAAGCCTGACAGACAAGCAAAAGACATTCCATAACAAGACCAAAATCCGCGATCTGGCGCTTCTTACTCTTCTTCTAGGCACAGGAATCCGTGTATCGGAATGTGTCGGTCTGGATATTGATGATGTGGATCTGAAAAACGGAGGGATTCATATTCATCGGAAAGGCGGCAAGGAAGTCACAGTCTATTTTGGTTTTGAGGTGGAGTCTGCTCTGCAGGATTATCTTGATGAACGCTTTGGTATAGATGCCATGCCCGGCCACGATAAAGCGCTGTTCTTGTCTCTGCAGAAAAAACGCATCAATGTACGAAGTGTGGAAAATCTTGTTAAAAAATATGCGAAAATTGTAACCCCCCTAAAAAAAATCACTCCCCATAAGCTGCGCAGTACCTATGGGACAAACCTGTATCGCGAAACGGGAGACATCTATCTGGTAGCGGATGTATTGGGACATTCGGATGTGAATACCACGAAAAAACACTATGCGGCGCTGGAGGATGAACGTCGCCGGAGCGCCAGGAATAAAGTTCGTCTGCGGGAACAGCCGGAAGACAATCATTCTGAGAAATAGACAATAGTCAGATATTCTCCTGAGTGAATCTGTCCGTCGCGCAGATTATTCATTCTCTTTAGCTCCTCCACATATTCAGCAACCGTATACCCACTATCCTCTACATATCGGCTGGCAATATTCCACAGGTTATCTCCCGGCTTCAGCCGGATACTGGTATAATAACGATTTAGAGAATCCGAACGGTTTTCCTTGGCATATGCATCAAAAAGTGTACGGCCAAAAAATCCGGTAAAAAAAGCGGCCGCCACCAGCAATACCACCACAAATTTTTGGAATTTTTTACGGCGGGCACGGCGTTTCATGGCAATGGCCATGAGCCTGCTCTCCGATCTTCTTCCTTCTGACTGTTCCGGTTTCTTTTTTAATTTCGATTGCTGTCGCTTTTCAGGGTATGGATCCTTTTTACTGGTATCCAGCTTTTTTAGTATACGGTTTACCTCAGCAGCTCCATAGTGAATCGGCAAACTCCCACAGACTGCTTCTGAAACACCGTCATAAATCTGTATGCAGCCATTCCAATCAGACCTTCTGTATTCCCTCAGATTTCTTTCCATCTCAATACCCCCTTCTGTCCGATCGTTACAGTGAACCGGTTTCCCGGCAAACCCTAATTCAAACTGTCATTTTAAATTGTCTTTAGCGATCATGGGTCTTGGACTTACCATGTATACCCCCGCCGGATGGCCAGCGTCGCGACAGACTGTGTAAACAGGAACTGAACATGTGTTCTTTGATCGTATTGACATTATAATATCCGAACACCCGTTTGTCAATAATTTCTTGATTTTTTTCGAACAAAGGTTTGCTTTTTTCCCGAACATATGTTACTATAGTATCAGGGAATCTGAATGAATTTGCAGCAGTTTATGTTTGTCTGAACTGTTACCAGCTTCTTAATTTACAGAGAATCAGGAGGAAAAGCATGAACCAGGGAAAGATTACATCGAAGCAGCAGGAAATCTTAGAATATATTAAGAATACGATTTTAAAAAAGGGATACCCGCCGACAGTACGTGAGATATGCGAGGCTGTTCGCTTAAAGTCCACATCGTCCGTACACTCTCATCTGGAGACCTTAGAGCGCAACGGTTATATCCGCCGGGATCCTACCAAGCCCAGAGCCATGGAGATTTTAGATGATACCTTTGGCCTTACCCGCCGGGAAATGGTTCAGGTTCCTATGATCGGAACAGTTGCTGCCGGGCAGCCCATTCTCGCGGAAGAAAATATTGAGGACTATTTCCCCATACCTGCCGAGCTGCTTCCTAATTCTCAGACATTTATGCTTCGCATCAAAGGGAATAGTATGATCAATGTCGGAATTTTTGACGGCGATCAGGTGATTGTAGAGCAGACATCCACTGCTGACAATGGTGATATTATCGTAGCTTTGATTGATGATTCCGCCACAGTAAAGCGTTTTTATAAAGAAGATGGCCATTACCGCCTGCAGCCGGAAAATGATGAAATGGATCCCATTATTGTTTCTGAACTGAATGTATTGGGAAAAGTGATTGCTCTGTTTCGCAGAATGTAAAGTATTTGGATATGTCAGACCACACAGAGATGATTACGCACAATAAAAACCGGGGAACCACTCTGGTCTCCCGGTTTTTATACCTGCAAATCCAAGGATTTATAAATAAATTACCTTACATTTGGCATAGAACAAATTAGCGCAGAGCAAATTAATAAAGAACAACGCTTCCTGCACAAGACGAAGAAATGGCGCCGGTTCCTCCTTACTTCTGGTCAGCTTTTTCCTCAAGCCGCAGATTCTTCACCCTGGCCAGCTCCAGAATCATATCCACGGCACCGTTAATTCCCACAGAGCTGCTGTTGATACACAAGTCATAGCTGCGGGAATCGCCCCATTTCTTACTGGAATAATAATTATAATAGCTGGCCCGCTTTTTATCTGTTTTAACCATAATATCTTTTGCCTTTGCTGTCTCTACTTTATAGAGCTGCTTCAGATATTCGATGCGGTCCTCGTCATTGCCCGTGATAAAAACACTTGCCACACTAGGATATTCAGCCAGCGCATAATCCGCACAGCGTCCTACGATCACACAGGATTCTTCCTCTGCCAGCTTTTTAATGGTATCAAATTGTGCAAGGAAAATCTTATGATTCAGCGGCATATCCATATAAGCAGAATTGGAATATCCCATGGAATACGTATCCATTACCAGAGAATAGAGAAAACTGCTGGTGGGCTTTTCATCGTGGGTTTCAAATAATTCTTCACACAAGCCGCTGTTCTTGGCTGCAAGGGTAAGAAGCTCTTTGTCATAGCATTTGACTCCAAGCTTTTGGGCAACGATTTCTCCAATTCTCTTGCCGCCGCTTCCACACTGTCTTCCAATTGTAATGACTAAGTTCCCCTTCATAGATAACCTTCTCCTTTCCGTTTCACTTGATGTAAAATGCCATTATCTGCTACTGTTATTATACACCCAAATTTCTGAAAAGTACATCAATTTTCATAAAATCATAAAACATTTTCTAATAAGTTGGTAAAATATTTCGGAAGCGGCGCTTTCACCTCCAGATATTCTTCTGTCCGCGGATGCCGAATCCCCAGGATACCGGCATGCAGCGTCTGCCCCTGAAGTTCTGGAACAGGACATTTTCCAGCCCTGTAAACCGTATCTCCCAGCAAAGGATGTCCGATCGATGCCATATGAACCCGAATTTGATGAGTTCTGCCAGTCTCTAGGCGGCACTCTAGAAAGGTAAACTGTTTAAAACGGCGGAGAACGTGGTAATGTGTAATAGCATGCTTTCCATTTTTCTCATTAATGCTCATTTTTTTTCGGTCAACAGGATGGCGCCCAATCGGAGCGTCAATCGTTCCCTTATCTTCTGCGATTACACCATGGGTAATTGCATAATATACACGGGTTATCGAATGCTCCTTGAGCTGTTCTGCAATGTGATTGTGGGCAAAGTCATTCTTGCAGGCAACCAATACCCCTGTTGTGTCCATATCAATCCGATGGACGATTCCCGGACGAAGGATGCCGTTAATTCCAGATAAGTCATGGCAATGAAACAGCAGGCCATTTACCAATGTTCCGGACAAATGCCCGGCTGCGGGATGAACTACCATTCCTTTAGGCTTATTGACCATGATCAAGTCCGAATCCTCGTAAAGAATATCCAACTCCATCTTTTCTGGCAGAATCTCAGGCTCAACCGGATCCGGCACATCAAAAGAAATCCTCTCGCCCAGGGATACCTTATAGTTGCTCTTTACTACTTTTTCATTTGCTGATATTCTGTCAGATTTTAACAATTTTTGTATATAGGAACGAGAAAGATCTGGACAAATCCCGCTTAGATAACGGTCAATCCGAACACCTTCATTTTCTCCCACTATGATTTCCCGTATCACAGCTTTATCTTCCCTCCCATTGATTCAATCAACGCTTTGTATCTGCGCCATGGATGGAATATTCATCCTCTGACTGTTTTGGAACCTTCGGAGTAAGATGAAAAATCTCCAGGTCCTCCTCCGTGTAATAAAACAGCAGCAAGATCAGCAGCACTGCTGTAGCTGTAGTAACATAAATATCCGCCACATTAAAAATCGGAAAATCAATCAAAACAAAATACAAAAAATCCACCACATATCCCTGGCTTACCCGATCCAGCATATTTCCTGCGGCGCCTGCAGTAATCAGCATAATACAAAATCCCAGCCAGCAATAATGAGAATCCTTCCAGGACGGAATCCTCCACATCCCATAAGAAGCTGCCAAAAGTACTAGGATTCCGATTATAAAGAAGAAAAATTGCTGTCCCTGAAGCATACCAAAGGCAGCGCCGCGATTCTCTGAATAAAGCAGCTCAAAAACATCCTGCAGGATTACCAAAGGCCTTTGTCCTTTTAGGTGGATTACTGCAAGGTGTTTGGTATATTGATCCAACAATACCAGAAAACAAGAAAAAACAGCCCATACAATAAGATTGTCAACCCGTTTCCTTCTCTCCTGTCTCTGACCGCTGTTCATTCTGTCCTCCTTAACATCCAACACAAGGTATCCAAAATTTCCTGGTCACTGACTGTAGAATCAATAAAAGCATCTCCGATCTGATGAAGTAAAATAAATTTCACTGCTCCCGAATCCATTTTTTTATCTTTTTTTGTGGCAGCAAGAATATCCTCTGGCCTTAATTCCATGTTCTGTAAGCTTACCGGCAATCCAAAACGTATAAAGTCCTCACAGACTCTCTGTACCATCTCCATGGAAATCTCTCCGCGTCTTGCTGACAGATAGACAGCACCCACACATCCTAACGCTACGCACTGTCCATGGAGCAGCTCAAAATTCATCAGCTTTTCAATGGCATGACCCAATGTATGGCCAAAATTCAGCAAAGCACGCTCCCCCTTTTCCGTAGGATCCTGCTCTACTACATCCCTCTTTATTTTGTCGCTTTCCAAAATCATGGCGCCGCAGATATCTTTATCCCGCAGGAGAATCTGTTCTGTATGTTCCTGAATCCAGTCATAATAGGAACGATTTTTGATCAATCCATGCTTGATAATTTCGCCCATACCAGAGAGATATTGTTCTTCTGTCAGGGTAAGAAGGGATGCTGTGTTTGTGTAAACCAAAGAAGGCATATGAAAGGCTCCCACCATATTTTTGTAAGCATCAAAATCCACACCTGTTTTGCCTCCAATACTGCTGTCCACCTGGGAAAGCAGGGTTGTCGGCACCTGAATAAACCGAATCCCGCGCAGGTAGGTGGCCGCCCCATACCCACAGAGGTCGCCTACCACACCGCCCCCTAAAGCTACCAAAACATCATTGCGGTCATATTGATGCTGAATCAGATACCGATATAATTCACGGACAGTATCCAGATTTTTCTGGCCTTCTCCTGCCGGGAACACAAAAGAATCCACCTTTTTACAATAAGGCTGTAATTGTGCCTCCACAGCTTCTAAATATAGAGGTGCGACATTGCTGTCTGTAACAATACACAGCTTTCTTTTCTCAACCTGCAGCTGGGACACTTCCTCTCCCAGATGAGAAAAAGAAGATTCCAGCACAATGTCATAAAGCTTCCCGTCTTTATTCTGAACAGTAATCCTGTCAAACATATTTTGAATCCCTCTTTTCTTTCTTCCCTGTATTCCTTTCGGCATATTCTGTGCCAATACTTTACAACAATAAAGCAAACAATCTTCCCTCCTAAAAAAGAAAAACTGTCTGCTCATTTTCTCTGATCCGGTTCACTATACTTTTATCCATAATCATATTGCCCATAGTATCTTCTCCCGCAAGCCATTCAGCCAGTGTAAAGGTTCTTTGCATCTGCCCATGAAAAGCTCTCTAAACAAGGGCAGAATGCGTCCTATAATCGTATATTCATTCCTGAAACATCAAGGCTCCCATTTCCCAATAAGTCCTGAAAATCACCAGACAGCTCTACTGACTCTGGAGTTGCTATAAAAATATAACTGGAAATCTTCTGCAGGTTTCCATTCATAGAATAAGTTGCACCGGATGTAAAATCAATGATCCTCTGTGCAATCTCTGTGTGAATCCCCTCCATATTCAGTACAACTGCCTTACCGGCAAGTAAAAAATCACAAATCTCTCTGGCATCTTCAATGGAGGTGGGTTTGATCATGGAAACCTCAGCTCTCCTCATAGGTACTACTTTCGGTGATGGCCGTGAGAAAAAACGCGGCCTTGGTTCTTCCTCCTCATCATCCATATCATCGCGGGAATTGCTGAACGTATTTCTTCTAACTGGCCTGTCCAGCTCATAGTCGTCTTCCGGTCCAAAGTAGTCTTCATCGTCATCGTCATTTAACCGTGTCATTTCCATCAGTCTGCTAATCAGGCTCATATTCTTTTCTCTCCATTTCTTATCTGACCCCAAAAATGCCGGTGCCAACTCTAATCATGGTGGCGCCTTCCTCCACAGCTACCTCATAGTCTCCGGTCATGCCCATGGACAAGACACTCATATTAACATTATCAATGTTTTTGTGTTTGATGTCAACATATAATTGAAATAATTTTTTAAAAACAGGACGATTTTGTTCAGAATTCTCGACAAAAGGTGCAATTGTCATCAATCCACAGACGCGGATATGGGAAAATTCACGTATCATCTGCAAATTGTGGATAACTTCTTCTGGAGCAAATCCAAACTTACTTTCCTCTCCTGCCACATTCACCTCCAACAGGATATCCACAATCCTCCCTAAACGCTTTGCTTCCTGCTGTATTTCCTGAGCTAAGCGTAAAGAATCTACAGAATGAATCATGGAAACCAAGGGAAGAACCTGCCGGACCTTATTTCTCTGTAAATGTCCGATCATATGAAAGCAGGCGTCTTTCGGCATCTGAGGCTGCTTTAGGGCAATCTCCTGAACCTTGTTTTCCCCAAACACTCTCTCCCCGCACCGATAAGCTTCCTGCAGATCTTCCAAAGGTTTTGTTTTGCTGACTGCAATCAGCGTTACCTCCTCTGGCTTTCTGCCGCCGCGAATACAGGCAGCCTTTATCCTGTCATGTACCTGCTCTAAATTTTTGAAAATATTTTCTCTCATCATATTAGCTCCGCTTTTCTGTTTACTATGAAAGTCCCGCCGCCGATTAGACGGCATGAATTTAGGTATGCCCCATGTGCCCGCCAGACTTTTATGTGCGGTGGTGTGCCGGCAGCCGGGCACATGCAGGTTTACTTTGAAAGTCCCATCGCCGGAGGAGATTTAAAATCAGGGATGCCAAATGCGCCGCCAAGCTTTCATGATTGGTGGCGCGTCCGCTGCCGGGCGCATGGGGGTACTGTGAAATCTCATTTTCCTTTGAAGGTATGAAAGCTTTATTGGTAAATCAGCTGTCCTTCATATACCAGGTCAGCATTTAATACAATATGGTCATACACGGACAATCCATAATCCATTCCCTTTCGGATTGTATAATATTCTTCGTTAGATTTAAGAATTTCAATCTGTTTAAAAACCGCATAACCTTTATTGATATTATAAACGCCCTGAAGGGATTCCCTGGCACCTATCTGGTATCGTTCCGTAGAATCTGGCTTGATTACAAAATCACCTGCTTTTAGAGGACTTTTTTCCCCCATATCGATAAAATAGTACTCCTCCGTAGAGTTATATATCGTTACCGGTACAAATTCTATGGAAGTCCCCTTTTCAGAATAAACCTCTTTTAAAAAACCGGTATCACTGCTGTCACCGCCTTGTGCTATAAATTCTAAGGGGATTAAATAGAAATCCTTTGAGGTTACTGCTGTCACCGGAATCTTAAGACCGTCCATCCGTTCTGCCTCCACCTCAAAGTTCACATACCGGTCAGAAATAAACTGAACCATATATTGACTGAAATCCAGCTTTCCATAAGATTTGCCGTCTGCCCCTGAAATAACGGAAAACGCACCATCGGTTTCTAAATTTCTGGAATTAAAGATTACATGAAGGTGGGTTCTGCCGCTGTATTCCTCTAATTGCTGTTCCGTAAGAGGGAAAATAATACTCCAATCGTCGGAAGTGATCAATTTATAAACCGGATCGGAAGATGCGATGCGCTGTCCTGCCTTTGTAATCTCTTTCGCATAGGAAGAACGGTTAAAATGGTCTGCAGTGATCTGGGATGGCTCCAGGCTCTCATATTTGTCAATTCCATAAGAAACCACCCCGGAAGCCGGTGCCTCCACCTGCCAGAATACGGCGCCGGTCTGTCCCATCATGCTGTCCAGGCTTTCTAAGGTATTAAAATTCACATATTCTGATACGGATGCATCTAACGTAGAATGCAGGGAATAGGTCATATCAAAATCCAGGTCAGAATAATTCATGGCAAAAGAAGAAAGCAGACGCTTTACTTCTGAAAAATTTTCATTGGTCAAAATCGCGTTCGTCTCGTTTTTTTCTTCTAAAAGGGAGGCCAGACTGCCTGTCTCATCAATGGAATAAATCCGCGCCCCCACAGCCGCCCGCTTGCCTTCCCGCACATAATAATGAATATATCCGGCACGGTCCGAATACTGGACTTCCTCCTGTCTTAAAATGATCCCTGTATATCCATAATCCGTAACAATATCCCCCTCCACGACCTCGTAAAACTGCACTTTTTCTTTTTTGGCATAAGTATAAACGCTAAAAGCCATATACACAAAAATAATGGCAAAAATAATCATTCCTACATTTATGTTCAGAGGGTGACGATAGCGTGGCATATCTTTCGTATCTCTTTTATTCCTGTGCAAAATATCGCTCCCTTCGGTAGATTCCCTGCACTGTCTTTCCTATTATAAAAGGAAATAGGAAAAAGTTCAAGAGATTACAATATAAAAAAGAGGACCTGCCCTTCAAGTCCCCTTTTGTATTAATCCCTACAGAGAAATAATGACATCTTTCTGTATCGCCTCCGGCATCTCATGGGAATCCATGGAAATACTGAGTACAAAATTCACACTGTATTTGACGCTGAGCTTTTCCAAAGCTGCGATAGTCTCGCTGATATCTTCTCCCTCCAGGCAGGCAAGCTTCAAAAAACTGTCTAAAAACATGATCTCAATGTCATGATCCTGAGAAATAATCCCGCTGATAAATCCTACAAATCCCTGACAATTGCCGATCGGGAACTCATTTACATTGATCAGGCGGATCCGGTTGTTCAGCTCATACATATGTTTTGAACTCTTATCCAGATAGACTATGGAACCCTCGGCCTTTTTGATCGAGTTGTTTGCCATGTCCAACAGATGCTTGGTTTTCCCTTTTCCCTTATTGCCTGCGATAATCTGCACCATATTAATCTCCTCCTTGGGTTTATAAGATTTGTATAAAAAGTCTAATTATCATAAAATAATTATAGTATAATTTCTAAAATTAAGCAATCACTAATTGACAATTTTCTGAATTATATTTGTCATATTCTGGTAAAGAGCCTGACGGTTCTCTGCTTTCATTACCACAGACACATATTCATGACCTTCCATGTCCTGGCTTCCCATAATCAGACAGCTTCCGGCTGCGCTGGTGGTGCCTGTCTTGCCTCCAAGCACAGTCAGTCCTTGGGGCATAGGCTGCTGTCCTGTAAGAAACTGGTTGCTGTTATTCCAAGTCTGGGTCTTTGGCTCCCCATTGGCATCCGTATATTCTGCCGTATAAGTGCCGGTTCCTACGATCTGCCGAAACACCGGTTCCTTCATGGCTTCCTGAAAAATCAGATACAGATCATAGGCAGTCGTATAATGATCTTCATCATGAAGTCCATGGGGATTCACAAAATGAGTGTCAGTAGCTCCCACAGCTCTTGCCTCCTGGTTCATCATTTCTGCAAATCCTTCAATACTTCCTGCCATATATACGGCAATCGCAGCTCCGGCATCATTGCCGGAAGGCATCATCAAGCCATACAAAAGCTGTTCCATGGTCAAGGTCTCTCCCGGACGAATATGGCAGAGAGAAGCTCCCTGCTCTGTAATCACGGTCTCCTGTCCCACTGTTACCATGTCCTGCAGATTACCGTACCGAATCGCGATCAGGGCTGTCATAACCTTGGTCGTGCTGGCAGGATACAGACGTTCAAATACATTTTTCTCTAAAATCACCCTGTGATCATCCAAGGAAAACACAGCAGCAGCCTCCGCCCCCACAGAACTGTCCGGCTGCGGAACATCCGTGGTAACAACACAGAGATCTTCCGCAAAAGTCTCCGCTCTCATAAGCTCAGGGGGAAAAAGCTCTGTCATGGCGTTCATCCGTTCCTGCATTGGATAAGAAATATCGGTTTTTATATCTTTTTGTCCACATCCCGTAAGAATCAGACCGGCAGACAAAACTCCGGTCAATAAGAGCCTGCTATATCCCATGAAGCCAATCTCCTATCGGTAAATCTCGCGCCACTCCAAATCCCCACGATCTAAAGCCTTAATAAGAAGCTCTGCCGTGGCAAGATTGGTGGCCAAGGGAATATTGTACGTATCACATAGCTTGACCACATTGTTCACATCCGGCTCATGAGATTTTGAGGTAAGAGGATCCCGAAGGAAAACCACCAGGTCCATCTCATTATGCTCAATCTGCGCAGCGATTTGCTGCTGTCCTCCTAAATGTCCTGCCAGATACTTGTGAATATTTAAATTCGTAACTTCTTCCACCAGCCTCCCGGTGGTCCCCGTAGCAAACAGCTCATGCTTGTTCAAAATCCCACGATACGCAATACAAAAATTCTGCATCAGTTTTTTCTTGGCATCATGTGCAATCAAACCGATATTCATAAGTAAACCCCTCCTTTAATAGTTACTGATTTTTCTTTGAAGTCCAACATTTAGGGTTAATCCGATTCCTATATACATACTTAGCAGGGAGCTGACCCCATAGCTAATGAAGGGAAGCGGCAGGCCGGTATTGGGAAATACGCCGGTTGCTACAGCAATATTAGAAAAGCTTTGAAATGCCAGTAATGCCGCCATGCCCACACATAACAGACGGCCCGCCATATCCCTGGTGCGGCCTGCCATGATCAGACACTCATACACAATCAATGCAATTAAACATATAACGATCGTGCATCCAACAAATCCTAATTCCTCACCTATTACGGCAAAAATGAAATCAGTCTGTTCTTCTGAAAGGAAATTCCCGTTTTTAACAGAATTTGCAGTGTAATTCAGTCCTTTTCCATGAAGCATGCCAGAACCAATGGCCATGATCGAGTTATCCTGCTGAAGATTTGCTTCTGCATATTTTTCCGGAAATATAAATGCCAGAATCCGGCGGGCCTGATAGCCCTTCAGAAAAGGAACTATATCGTATTGCAGCAGGTAAATCATCAAGATTCCCAAGGGAACCGCCACTGCCAGACCTCCTAAAATCCAGCGATAGCTCAATCCTGCTGCAAACAACATACAGGTAAACACAAAAATAATCACCAAACCGGTAGAAAGATCCGGCTCCTCGAATATCAGTCCAAACACTACCAGCAATAGAAAGCTTGCCAGCAGCAGGGTCGTAAGATAATTGAGCTTCTCCTGCTTCTTATTAAAATACCAGGAAAAAAACACAATCAGACCTACCTTTACAAATTCTGATGGCTGAATCTGGCCAATACCAGGCAGCTTCAGCCACCGCGTAGCATTATTTACATTCTCACCAAAAAACAACACGGCAAGCAGCCCCAGCACACAGCCAATATAAATCAACGTCGCCATGGAAATAACTCTGTGATAATCCCAAAGAGAAAAAACCACTGCAATCACAAGCCCTATAGCAATACCCATGATCTGCTTGTTGACCTCAGCGCTGTTTTGACCGGTAGCGCTGTTGATAACCAGTACACCAAGTATATTCAAAGTCAGAATATATAAAATCAAACGATAGTTGTAGTTTTTGAATTGATAGTCAAGAAACATGATTCATTCCTCATATTAGTAAAACTGCGAATCGGTATTTTGGCTGTCAGCGCTGCCATGGGTGTTCTTGTCCCTACACACTCCATCCAGGTAAGACCAATATCCATCTTTCCGGAATCCAGCTCCATATAACGGGACAGCACACCGATGAGCTCCTCCCGGATTCCCTCAATCAGGCCAGGACTGCATCCGGATTGATCCGATACCAGCACCTGTTTTAAACGACGTCTGGCAATCTCACCAGAATTACTTTTGTGAAAGAAAAACATCCGTCCCATGATCCCCCTCCTTACGCCCGCTTTAAAAAGTCAGAGAGCCGAAGCAGGATCCCACGCTGGGGAGCCAGATCCAAAAGAGGAATATCCTCTCCTGAAAGCCGTTTGCAGATATTTAAAAAAGCTTGTCCGGCAAGAGAATCCGTATCAACCAAAGGTTCACCCTGATTTGTGGAAACCACAATATCCTCATCATCCGGTATTGCGCCGATAATATTGACAGCAAGAATATCCGCCACATCATCAATGGACATCATATCGCCACGGCGCACCATATCCATACGGATCCGATTCACCACCAAATCCACCTCCTGCATTTCCGCAGCTTCTAAAAGTCCGATGATTCGGTCCGCATCCCGTATGGCAGATACCTCCGGGGTGGTTACAACCAGCGCCCGGTCTGCCCCTGCAATGGCATTCTGAAAGCCCTGCTCGATCCCTGCCGGGCAGTCTAACAGAATATAATCAAAATCCTCCTTTAATGAATCGGTCAGTTTGCACATTTGGCCCGGATTAACCGCAGTTTTGTCCCTGGTCTGAGCTGACGGAAGCAAATAAAGATTCGGATATCTTTTGTCTTTTATCAGAGCCTGCTTCATACGGCAGTTACCCTCCACCACATCCACAAGATTATAAATAATCCTGTTCTCCAGACCCATAACCACATCCAGGTTCCGCAGACCGATATCCGTATCAATCAGTACGGTGCGGAAGCCTAAAAGGGCCAGCCCGGTTCCGATGTTGGCGGTGGTTGTCGTCTTGCCGACTCCGCCTTTTCCAGAAGTGATCACAATGACTTTACTCATAGAACGCCTCCTGAAAAATAATTCCACATTTATATTTTACATTAAAGTTTCAAATTTTTCCAGTGTTAATTGAAATTTATCATATTTAAAAAGCTTTTTTTAATGGCTTTTGTACAAATAGTACTGTTTTCGACACAGGCCGTCATAGCGCCCTTGCCCAAACGTTTTCCCTTGTCTCCATATTGGCGGCAGACGCTTCCGATCTTAATCTGAAGAGGCGCCATCTCCAAAGCCACCACCACAGCTTCCTCATTGCCGGAAATCCCGGCATGAACCGTTCCCTTTAAGGTACCCAGTATAATAATATTGCCTCGGGCCGTTACTCGCGCCCCATGAAGAACATCTCCGATAATGACAATACTCGCCTCCGAATCAATCGACTCTCCTCGATGAAGATCCCCTCGATAAAACTGTCCGGTTCGGTAGGAAAGCTCCATCAGCTTCTGGTTCAGCGCCTTTTCACAGCGCTCGATCCTCTGGGCATCATTATCAATCAGACAAAGGATCTCAACACTGGAATTTTCCGTAATGGTATTGACAATCTGAAATTCTTCTCCTGCAGTCAGTTCTCTTCCCTCCAGTATCAGCGCCATCTGAACGCTGCCCCAAAAACGGGCGTTTTCTCTGAATTTGGCAGCAAGATCGGATAAGAGTTCCTCAAAGGTACAATCTGGATCCAGGATAATGCTCATCCCCGACTTGCTGCTTTTGATCACCACTCTGCTTTTCAACTTACTCCCCTCTTTCCGTGAGCCAGTTTCCTGTCTCACTTCTGTGAATCCTGCGGCAGAAATCCTGCTCTGCCTGCAGCTCCTGTCCGGCAGCCGCAGCCGTATAGGCTCATACAAAATGCTGCGGCAGAACTTTCCGCAGGCAGATCAGTCTCCGATGGTAACGCCGGAAACTCCTAAAGCCCCATGGTCCATGATATACTCCAGATCTGTATATCCATAATAGAAGCGATAGACATTCTTTGCCAGAGAAGCTGCATTGGCGGAAGAATATCCATAAGGGATATTGGTAGTGACACAGATGTCCGGATTGGTATAGGGACCATAGGAAATGAAAAATGCATGATTTCCCCGAGTTTTTACCTCCTGAGCCGTACCGGTTTTTCCGGCAATCTCCACCTCCAAATCCCGGAATATCCGCCTTGAGCTGCCCTCATAAATTACATTGTACATTCCCTGCTGTACTGCATCCCAGGTAGAGTCCTGTATCTCAATATGTCCGGCTACTTTGGGCGAATAATCCTCAATCAGTTCTCCCTCTGAACTGGTTCTCTTATCCAGCAGGCTTAAATCAAACACAGTACCCCTGTTTGCCAGAGCTGCCACATAACGCGATAACTGGACATTGGAATACCGGTTGGTTCCCTGTCCCATAGCAGAACGTTCCGGATCCTCTGTAGACATCTCAGGCTCCAGCTCTGAGATCTCAATACCTGAAGTCTGATCTAGGCCAAACATGGCAGCGTATTTACGCAGAGTTTCCAGCCCCCGCTCTGTGGAATATACGCCGTTCTCATCCGTGGAAAGCCTGTGCGCCACCTCGGCAAAATAACAGTTGCAGGAATTTTGGATACCTCCTACCAGGTCTAAGGGTCCATGCTTTCCCCAATAGATCCAGCACTTAATATCCGGTGTGACGGCATCATAGACCCCGGTACATTCAATGGTTTCATCTAATTCCACCACATGTTCTTCAATTCCTGCAATGGCTGTGATGGGTTTAAAGGTAGAACCAGGGGCCTTACGCGCCTGTGTGGCATTATTATACATAGGAAGAGAAAGGTCTTCCTGGAGCTGGTTAAAATAAGTAGCATCCACAGTACCGGAAAGCCGGTTATTGTCATAGCTGGGATAGGTCACTAAAGCCTTTACCTCACCGGTGTTCACATCCGTGATCACCACGCTTCCGGTACAAGGGTCCAGGGCAAGCTGAGCCGGTGTAATGTCAATATTGGAAATTCTTTCGATCATAAAGGTATAGGCATAATTTTCCCCGTTGCTGTTTAAAAGCTGCACCTGCTGTTCGTCATAGGCCAAAACTCCCTGGGAATAAAGAGCCAGACAAAGCTGCCGTCCTGTAATGATCTCATCATCCACCAGATACCGGCAGACTCTCTTATCAAACTTGGTATCCTCCCGAAGCTCTGAGAGCACGGTGTCAACCAAAACCTCATAGATTGAGTCCGCATTGGAATATTTGTCTCCCACATCCAAATTGGTAGTATCGATCCAATTCTCCGCAATACCGGCATAGAGATAATCCCGAAGGCTGATCTCGTCATTCTTCCAGGCAGTATAGGCGGCACTGTCCACATCGATCTCATCCCGTTTTATGATTCCCACCGTATCTCCGGACAAATAATTGTAAATGTATACCATATAAGCCACCATGTCTTTGGGTAGATCCTTCATGGCGGTAGCATGCTCACTCATCAGCTCCTGTCGGAGCTGTCCCAAAATCCGTTCCTTGCTTGCAGAAAAATTCCCGTAAATCTCTCTTTCAATCGGAGACGCATCCTCTGCTGCCATGGCGCTTAGAGAGAGGACATTATTATTAATCAATTGATAGTATGCATCCTTAATGGGAAGCTCAATCTTAGAGGCATCGGTGGTGCTGGTGACCTCCACATCATAATTCTTCAGCTTGTCCACCAGTATACCAGCCAGCTGCTGTTCTATCAAATGATAAATTCCGATCTGAAGATCCCGGTCTATAGTCAGGTAAATATCATCGCCTGTAGTTGGCTGGGTCTCCGACACAACCTCCATAATGCTTCCCACATTATTGACAATCAGATTGCGGTAGCCTTTTCCGCCTTGAAGATAGGTTTCCATATGTTCTTCAATTCCCGTGCGTCCTACCACATCGTTAAGCTCATACTGAGGATTCATTATGCGCAGCTCCTCCAGACGATCCTCCTGTATTTTTCCGGTATAGCCTACAATCGGAGCAAAATAAATACTGTCGTTATAGACCCGAATGGTGGTTTCTTCGATATTGACTCCCTGCAGAAGCTCCATATTTTCTAAAATTTCTACCATGGTTTCCTCATCCACATGAGAGGTGATGGGAATGGCTTCGTATTTTTTGTAGGCAGTCAGAGACATGGTATAACGGATATTAAAGATGTCAAGAGCCTCCTCATCAGTCAAAAGCAGGGGATTGCCTCGTTCATCCTTCATTTCATCCAAGCGATACCGCTTCCACCTGTCCTGTAAAAGGTCCCTGGCGCTGACAGCCGTGGGATATTTGCCGTCCGGATCATTCAGGCTGTCCACTGAACGGACACCGTAATAGTCCCGCAGAAAACGAAGTCTTGCCGCCTCTGAGCTGCTGGTATACACCATCCTGCCATTCTCATCCAGCCCGATCTCCAGCCTTCCCTGAATGGGACAATCATGCTTTTTTAGGATACGTACCAGGCGCAGCAGCATAGCATTCATGGAGGCTACGTCGGAATAAGCGCCGGTATCCTGAATGGTTACGGAATAAGCCGGCTCATTGTAAGCCAGCAGATAGCCGTTGCAATCGTAAATGTTCCCCCGTGTGCCTGGAATGGATACCTCTTTCTGGGTAAGCCTTTCATAGTCGCTTAAATACTTCTCTCCAGCCACGATCTGCAGATTAAAAAGCTTTACAATCAAAATAATAAACATTGCAGTAAAAACCGCACCTAAGGCAAACAGACGGGAACCGGCAATCCGGTGAAGCAGTTCCTTTAGGATTTCCAGTAAGTCTCTGAGCATTCTTTCCTAATCTCTCCTTTTTTCCATCTCCTCCAGCCTTCTGTTGGTAAACAAAACAGAACGATAGAGAAGCAGTGTAGCCACAACGGTAAAGATCGTCTCCGGAAGAATAATCTCCCAGAAATAGTAGGCAATATCCAGGCGGTTCCGAATCAGAAAGCTGAATACATAAATGTAGCCATTGTAAGCAAGCTCGTTGACCAGGCTTAAGATCAACGGCAGCGTAATATAATCCTCATAGTAATATTTGGTACAGATTCCATTGGTATAGCCAATATAAATATACAGCAAAGTATAAAAACCAAAAGGCCCGCTGTAAAACAAATCCAGCAATACTCCTGCCAGAAAGCCGTACCATAACCCCGCTTCCTTTCCATAGATAAATCCAAAGGAAAAAGTCAGGATCAACAGCAGGTTAGGGGTGGCGGCCAAAAACGGCAGCAGCGGGAAAATACCGTTCTGTATGGTAAATGCCAGAAGCATCAGTAATATATTTAACCCGATCCGCTTCATTCCTGTTCTCCCTGACTGACCGGCAGATCTCCGTCTGTCTGGTCTTCCTTCAGCTCCAAAATCACTAAGACCTCCTGAAGGTTGTTGAACTTTGCTGCCGGAACCAAATAACCAGACTTGGTAAGGCGCGTATCATCTGTGGTAACGTTGGTAGCATAGCCGATCAAAATGCCAGGAAGATACTTGGAGCTGACATTGGAAGTGACGATCCGGTCACCGTCCTTTACATCCCCGTCTTTGGTGATCTTGCTGATCCTCAGCCGCCCTTCTGAAAACAGGGTTAAATCTCCCTCTACAAAGCATGTATCCCCGGACTGCTGGGCCATGGCGCTGACCCGGCTTACATCGTCAATAATCGAACGAACCGTGGCATAGTTGGCTCCCACGTCTGTGACAATTCCCACCAGACCGCCTCCGGCAATCACATTGGCATCTACCCGCACCCCGTCCGCAGAACCCTTATTAATCCTGAAAACCTGAAACCAGGCCCCCGAATCCTTGGCTATAACTCTGGCGCCGATCTTATTATACTGCTGGTAGTCCTGATCAAGCTGATACAGCTCCCGCAGACGCTCCAGCTCAAACTGCTCTGCCTGCAGGCGGGTATTTTCCTCCACCAGACTGTCTATCCGGGCCTTCAGCTCATGGTTTTCCTCCATGGCACCTTTAAACTGCATATAATCCGTGATCTCATTGTAAACCAGAGTTCCTGCCCGGTTGACCCCGGACTGGACCGGAATCAGGAAATATCCTACTCCTGTACGCAAAGGCTCTAAAAAGCTGTCTCGAAAGGAGGTGACTCCGATCAGCAGAATACAAAAAATGGACATGCCGATCAGAATATACTTGCTTCGTTTTGTTTCCATCTATAACAATCCCCGTTCTTTCATACTTACATAAGAGTGTTCCCCCACCACAACATGATCCTGAAGACGGACCCCCACCAAATTCCCTGCCTGCATCACCTGCTTTGTGAGAAGAATATCCTGTCTGCTGGGCTCCGGGTCCCCGCTTGGATGGTTGTGAACCAAAATAA
The DNA here is from genome assembly GCA_003611875.1 of bacterium D16-56. Taxonomy (GTDB): domain Bacteria; phylum Bacillota; class Clostridia; order Lachnospirales; family Lachnospiraceae; genus Brotaphodocola. The sequence continues at coordinate 21,275 of RAYY01000047.1, forward strand.
GACTTACCGCCTGATAGCGCAGCGCCTCAATAAAAATCTCCCTGGGGGAAGCGAGGGAAGCATTGACCGTACCCTTGGATATCAGAATATCCTGAATCAAAGCCTGCTTGGTGTTAAAGAGCATAATATAAAACTGCTCCTGCTCCATATGACGCATGTCCTCCTGAAAATATTCTGCCACCGCCCTGGGGTTTTTAAAGATCATGGAGCGCTCCCCTGACTTCCTGGCCTTTCGGTTCCAGATGCGTCGGGAAAGCTCACCCACACATAAAAGCTGAATCCCTTTCACCGTGCCGATGCCCTTAATTGAGGTAAGCTCCGGCAGGGTAAGATGCAGCAGTCCTAAAATACCGTCCTTGGGATAGTTTAAGGCAAGAACGCGGGAGGCAAGCTCAAGAGAACCCAACTCACGAGAACCGGTACGGATGATAATGGACAAAAGCTCTGCGTCACTTAGATGCTCCGGCCCTTCCCGCAGGCACCGCTCATAAGGCCGGTCGTCACTTGGTATGTCTTTCATTTTCATAGCTCCTGATTCCTTTCTACGTGACTCTCCAAGTACACAGATAGAAAAAGGAGATATTGTACCTTATTTTACCATAAAATCAAACATGTGTACACAAAAATATATAACTCTAAGAAAGTTTAGAAAAAATTAACATTTGGCAGAGAAATACCTTTGTCAGTCAGTTTCTGCAGGGACATTAAAATCCCAAGCTTTGCGTGATACCAGGTAAGACCTCCCTGAAAAAATACTGCATAGGGCTCCTTAATCGGCGCGTCTGCACTCAGTTCAATGGAAGATCCCTGCACAAACGCCCCTGCTGCCATGACAACCGGCGCATCATATCCCGGCATGTCCCATGGCTCCGGCGTCACAAAGCTGTCTACCGGAGCTGCCGCCTGGATTCCCTGGCAGAAGGCAATCACTGCCTCCGGTGAGCCTAAGGTAACTGCCTGAATAATGTCATGGCGGGCTTCTTTCCCGTCCGGAACCACCGGATATCCAAGGTGCTCATAGACATTTGCAGCAAAGATCGCTCCCTTTAAGGCGCCTGCCACCACAGTAGGTGCCAGAAAAAGCCCCTGGAAAAAGGATTGGTTCAGTCCTAAGCTGGCTCCTACCTCTTTTCCAAGACCAGGAGCGCTCAGCCGATAGGATGCCCGCTCAATACAGTCCTTTCTTCCCACAAGATACCCGCCGATAGGGGCAAGACCGCCTCCGGGATTCTTGATCAAAGAGCCTACGATCATATCTGCCCCTACATCCGTAGGCTCTATCCGCTCTACAAATTCCCCATAGCAGTTATCAACCATACAGATCACGTCCGGTTTCAGAGTTTTCACAAAAGAGATCAGCTCCCCGATCTGCCTGACAGACAGCGTGGGCCTGGTGGCATAGCCCTTGGAGCGCTGAATCGTAACCAATTTTGTGCGCTCATTGACAGCCTGTTTTATCCCCTCATAATCAAAGGAACCCTCCGAAAGCAGGTCCACCTGCCGGTATTCTATCCCATATTCCTTTAAGGAACCAGCAGAATCCCGAATCCCGATAACCTCCTCCAAGGTGTCATACGGCTTGCCTACCGGGGACAAAAGCTCATCTCCGGGACGAAGATTCCCCGACAGAGCCACATGAAGCGCATGGGTGCCGCTCATTAGCTGGGGACGTACCAGGGCGGCTTCTCCGTGAAACGTTCTGGCGTAAACCTCCTCCAGCACGTCCCTCCCCAGATCATTATACCCATACCCGGTGGTAGCCGCAAAATGAATATCGCTGACCCGCGCCTTCTGCATGGCTTTGATCACCTTCATCTGATTGTATTCTGCCGTCTCGTCAATGGACGCAAAACGTTCTTTCAGTTCTTCTTCTATTTTCAGACCGAAATTCAGTACCTTCTGGCTGATTCCCAGTTCTCTGTACATATTTTCCAGACTCATTTTTTCATTTTCCATTTTTGCTTCCTCTCCTCTTGTATTCTGTTCCTCTTATATGTTGATATGTTTTCTTGGAAATTTTTGAGAAACATTTCTTTTTCAAGTTTTTTGTTTCTTATTATAAGGTTTCATTCCTTCTGCTGCAAGAGCTCAAAGCTATTATCGCTTCCTCTCTCCAGTTCTTCCATAATATATTCCAACACCTTTTCCCTGTCAAATCCGAACCGTTCCAGCTCCACCCACTTAACGCCCCGCTCTCTTCGAAACCAGGTAAGCTGGCGCTTTGCAAAATGTCTGGTATCCCGCTTTAATACCCGCACTGCTTCCTCCAGCTCCCATTTTCCGTCCAGATAATCCAGGATCTCCTTATAGCCAAGTCCCTGCATGGAAACCATACCGCGGCGGCATCCCATATCCCGCAGCCTATTCACCTCATCCACCAGCCCTGCATCCATCATACTGTCCACTCTTTGGTCAATCCGCTCATAAAGCCTTGCCCGATCACAATTCAGCACAAAATACCAAAACTGATAGGGCGATTCTTTCTTCCGCTCCTCCTCATTGTGTCGGGAAATGGGTTCTCCGGTCATCCGGTAATACTCAATGGCGCGAATCATCCGCTTCCGGTTGTTGGCATGAATCTGCCTGGCTGCCTCCGGGTCAGCCATACGAAGAATCTCATGGACATATTCATTTCCACGTTCCTCACAAAGCGCCTCTAATTCGTGGCGAACGGCCAGGCTCTTGTCATTTTCCTTAAAGTCAATGTCATAAATAAGCGCCTGAATATAGAATCCTGTGCCCCCTGCCACAATGGGAATATGTCCTCTGTCATAAATTCCCTCCATGGCTTTCTTTGCCATGGACTGAAATATGGTCACATTAAAGTCCTCATCTGGTTCCAGCACATCAATGAGATGGTGGGGAACCCCTTTTTTCTCCTTCTGTGTTACCTTTGCAGAGCCAATGTCCATATGGCGGTATACCTGCATGGAATCGGCACTGATGATCTCACCGTTTACAGCCTGGGCCAGATCAATAGATAAAGAGGTCTTTCCCACTGCAGTCGGTCCGGTTACAATGATCAATGGTCGTTTCATACCCCTGTTCCCCCCTTATACAATGCGTTTGAATTTCTTCTCCAGCTCATATTTGCTCATAGATATTATGGTAGGACGGCCATGGGGACATGCATAAGGATTCTCAAGCCCTAACAGCCGGTCGATCAGCTGATCTGCCTCCGAGACGCTCATGGCGTGATTGCCCTTAACTGCCGCCTTGCAGGACATAGAAGCCACCCGCTCGCAGATCAGCTCTAAACTGCCTGATGTCATGTCCTCTGACAGACTGTCTATCATTTCCATCAGCAGATCCTTCTGGGCTATGGAAAACAGATTATCCGGCACAGCCCGAACCGCATACTCCCTTCCTCCAAAATGTTCGATCTCAAATCCAATATGGGTAAATGCCCTTCGGCATCGCTCAAAAAGAACCTCCTCCCTGCCGCTCAGAGTAAGAATAATCGGAGGATCGATCATCTGGCTGGTAGCCTTTCTGGAAGCAAGCATTGCCATTGTTTCTTCATATAAAACCTTTTCGTGGGCTGCATGCTGATCTATGATATAAAGCTGTTCCCCAAATTCCACCAGCCAATAGGTGTTAAAAAGCTGTCCGATCACACGATGTCGGCTGCGGGACTCAGGAGCCAGAAGCCGTTCCTCAAATAAATCCATCTGTTTTGACTGAAGAAGGGCAGAGGAATCCAAAAAATCTGCGTCAAAGTTATCCACAATCCGACGTGAATCGAAATTTTCTTTATCAAGCTCTGTCTCGGTCAATTTTCGGTTATCCACAATCCGGCAAGGTTCCGGATTTTCCGCACTAACCCCAGCTTCGGCCGGTTTTGAGTTATCCACAAAACCGGTAACTTTCCTATTTTTTCCTGCTGCTGCGCACTCCTTTGTTTCAAACGTACCGGCAGGATCTGTTTTTTCTTCCTCACCCACTTTTTTCTTAATATTCGGATTTTTTAGACCATCTTTCTCCACTGATCTCTCATTAAAATCACTTTTTTTCTCTTTCCCCTCCACTGTGGATAACTCTTCTGCTCCAAATGCAGGGGTTTTGTCTCCGCCATTTTCTATAGCGGTTCCATTAGAGGGATCTTTCATCCCCTTCTGTCCCGCTCCGGCTCCATAGATGCTTTCATCCATTTCCTTTTGGGTTGTTCCGGTCTCATAAATGATTGGTTCCTCTCCTACTTGCTCCTGATTCCTCCCGTTTTCTGCTTCATACTGCAGGTTCTGCTGCTTCATCTGTCCTATTCGTCTTTTTTCAAAAGGTTCTGGGATCGGAATCCTTTTCCCTTTCTCCCTGATCCCCCCCTCATTGGCCTTTCCCTTCTTTTTATCTTCTAAGGACACCTCAGGAATCAACTCCTTTTCCATCAGAACACCCTTCATGGCCTCCCGGAGCACATGAAACACCGTTTCCCCGTTCTGAAACCGCAGCTCCATCTTGGTGGGATGCACATTCACATCCAAAAGCTCTGGCTCAATTCGAATCTGCAGCATGGTGAAGGGATATTTGTGCTGCATCATAAATGGCTTATAGGCTTCCTCAATGGCTTTATAGATAATGTTACTCTTAATATACCGCCCATTAATAAAATAAAGCTCAAAATTCCGGTTATTCCTGGCAATCACCGGCTTGCCCAAAAACCCTTCTATGGAAATTTCCTCATGTGTTATCTGAATCGGAAGAAGATTGGCTGCGATTTCCCTTCCAAACACCGTATAAATAATGTCCTTCAGACTGTGGTTGCCAGAGGTATACAGCTTATTCTGATTATTCTGGATAAATCGGATGGAAATCTCTGGATGGGACAAGGCAATCTTTTCCACCAAATCCCCTATATGAGCCCCCTCTGTCATGGCTGTCCTTAGAAATTTCTTCCGAACCGGCGTATTATAAAACAAATTCCGGACAATCATGGTAGTTCCCTCTGGAGCTCCGATTTCTTCTATCCCTTTTTCTATCCCGCCCTCAATCTGATACCGGGTTCCGGTCAGCATTCCCTGTATCCGGGTAATCACCTCTACCTGAGCCACAGCCGCAATGCTGGACAATGCCTCTCCCCGGAATCCCAGGGAAGAAATGAAAAACAGATCCTCTACGGATCGTATCTTGCTGGTAGAATGGCGCAAAAAAGCCAGCGGAATTTCATCTGCTGAAATCCCGCATCCATTATCTGTTACCCGTATAAAAGAAATTCCTCCGTCACGAATCTCCACCGTAACGGCCGTTGCCTTTGCATCAATGGCATTTTCCAAAAGCTCCTTTACCACAGAGGCAGGCCGTTCAATCACCTCCCCTGCGGCAATCTTGTTGATGGTGTTTTGATCTAAAACCTGAATACTTGCCATACCTGCTCCTTTATACTTTACATAATAATATTATGTAACCCTAATTCTTTTCCTTCTCTGCCTCCCACCGATTGTTAAGCTTTGTCTGGAAACGATATAAAATATTCAGTGCATCAATGGGGGTCATTCGTCCTAACTCCAGTTCCCGCAGCTCTTTTATGATATCATCCTCCCGGACCGTGTCAAATAAGGTCATTTGGGTTAATTCCACCTCATCTGGTTTTTCCACCGGCTTTCTGCCAGGAGCAGCCGCGCTGATCTGTGCAATCTGGCGGGTCTTGGAGGCTAAGTCTGATGCCACCAGCTCCTCCACCAGCTCTTTGGCCCGGCAAATCACGGAATCTGGCACTCCTGCCAGCTTTGCCACCTGTATGCCGTAGCTTTTGTCAGCTCCGCCCCGCACGATCCGGCGGAGAAACACAATATCATCCCCTTTTTCCTTGACTGCAATACAGTAATTATTCACCCCGCTTATGATTCCCTCCAGCTCTGTCAGCTCATGGTAATGGGTGGCAAACAAGGTCTTTGCCCCCAAAAGCTTGGTGCTGCTGATATGCTCCACCACGGCCCAGGCAATGCTGAGGCCGTCAAAGGTGCTGGTACCCCGCCCGATCTCATCTAAGATCAACAGGCTGCTGCGGGTTGCATTTCGAAGAATATTGGCAACCTCCGTCATTTCCACCATAAAGGTGCTTTGGCCGGAAGCAAGGTCATCCGAGGCCCCTACCCGGGTAAAAATCCGGTCGCAGATTCCGATACTGGCAGATTCTGCCGGTACAAAGCTTCCAAGCTGCGCCATCAGTACAATCAGGGCCGTCTGCCGCATATAGGTGGATTTTCCCGCCATGTTGGGACCAGTAATAATAGAGATCCGGTTTTTTCCATTGTCCAGATACGTGTCATTGGCCACAAACAGATCATTGCCCATCATTTTTTCCACTACCGGATGACGCCCGCCCTTGATCTGGATTATGCTCTTTTCGTTGATTGCCGGCTTTGTGTAATTATTCCGGGTGGCCACGGTAGATAAGGATACATATACGTCCAATGCCGCCAATGCCCGTGCTGTTCCCTGAATCCGCACCACCTGTGTTCCGATTTTGTCCCGGATCTGGCAAAACAAATCGTATTCTAGAGAGAACAGCTTATCCTCTGCACCGAGAATCATGTCCTCCAGGTTCTTTAGCTCATCGGTCATATACCGCTCCGCATTAGTCAGGGTCTGTTTTCTTATAAAATAATCCGGCACCAGAGACTTAAAGGAATTGGTCACTTCAAAATAGTACCCGAAAACCTTGTTGAATTTAATCTTGAGATTCTTAATTCCTGTCTTGTCCCGCTCTCTTGCTTCAAGCTGAGCAAGCCAGGTTTTGCCCTCTGTTTTGGCATGGCGCAGCTTGTCCGCTTCCTGGTCATAGCCGTCCCGGATAATGCCTCCCTCCCGAATGGAGATGGGCGGCTCCTCCACAATGGCGCTTCGAACCAGCTCACACAGCTCCTCTAACGGATCCAATTGCTCCTGGAGAAGCTTTAGGTTTTCCCCGGTAAACTCGTCTAACAGCTTCTTAATATGAGGAATCATGGCAATAGAATTGCAGAAAGCCAGCAGATCCCTGGGATTGGCCGTCTTGTAGCTGATACGTCCCATAAGCCGCTCTAAGTCATATATCGGATTTAAATATTCCCCTAATTCCTCCCTGCCGATATAATTTAAATTCAGCTCCTCAATCGCCTGCTGTCGCCCTAAAATGGCGTTCCGGTCAATGAGGGGCTGTTCAATCCAGCTTCTGAGAAGCCTGGCGCCCATGGCAGTTCTGGTCTTGTCCAATACCCACAAAAGGCTGCCCCGCTTCTGCTTTTCCCGCATGGTTTCCAAAAGCTCCAGATTCCGTCTGGTAAAGGAATCCAATACCATATAATTGCCGGTGGAATAAGGAAGAATGGCTGTCATATGATCTAAGCTGGTTTTCTGTGTCTCATACAGATACTGAAGTACTGCCCCGGCCGCAATGACACCGCTGTCATAGTCAGCCAGTCCCAGCCCCTCCAAAGAACTGACCTTAAAATGTTCCCTTAAAAGCTTGCTGCAGCTTTCCTCCTGAAAGAAGTGGGAATCCAGTGGGGAAATGGTAAAGTGATATCGGTTTTTTATCTCATCCAGACGGATTCCTGATACAGAAAAGGCGTCGTTGCAGATAATTTCCGAAGGAGAAAACTTGTTGATCTCATCAAAAAGGGACCTTTCGGAATCTACCTCTGTCACCAAAAAATCCCCGGTCGTAATATCTGCCACCGAAAGCCCCATCTTGTCTGCCAGGTACACGATCCCCATCAGGTAGTTATTACGTGTCTCGTCAAGAGCCTGGGAGCTGGTGATGGTGCCTGGCGTCACCACCCGGATAACCTCTCGTTTTACCAGTCCCTTTGCCTGTTTGGGATCTTCCATCTGTTCGGCAATGGCCACCTTATATCCCTTTTGCACCAGCCTGCTCAAATAAGAATCCACAGCATGATAGGGAACCCCGCACATGGGCGCCCGCTCCTCAAGTCCGCATTCCTTGCCTGTCAGAGTCAGCTCCAGCTCTTTTGATACGGTCTTGGCATCCTCAAAGAACATCTCATAAAAATCCCCCAGGCGATAGAACAGAATACAATCATGGTATTGTTTTTTTGTTTCCACGTACTGAGCCATCATTGGCGATAATCCGCTCATCTTATCCTGCGTCCCCTTCACTCTGCTGCCTTTCTGATTGTCCTGTGTCCCTTTCACTCCTCTGCTTTCCTGATTGTTCTGTGTCCCTTTCACTCTGCTGCCTTCCTGATTATCCTGCGTCACTTCCACTCTGCTGCCTTCCTATATAATAAAAGCCCTTGGCCTCCACAAGCTCCACCGGCACGATCTGACCGATAAGAGAAGCATCCCCTGGAAAATGTACCAGAAGGTTATTGCTCAGCCGTCCGCTTACATATCCTTTCTGATGGTCATTCTCATCTTCCACCAGCACCTTCTGCACGGTTTTAGCATCCCGCATACAGACCTGGGAAGAAATCCTCTGCACCTCCTTCAAAAGCCGGTCAAATCGGTCTTTTACCAGCTCTTGAGGCACCTGTTCTTCCATAGAAGCAGCCGGAGTTCCGGTACGTTTGGAATAAAGAAAAGTAAAAGCGCTGTCAAAACGAACCTTGCGTACTACATCCAGCGTTTCCAAAAAGTCTTCCTCTGTCTCTCCCGGAAATCCTACAATAATGTCCGTAGTCAAAGAAATATCCGGCATAGCCTGGCGGATCCGCTCCACCAGCTCCAAATATTGCTCTTTTGTATACCGGCGGTTCATGAGCTTTAAAATCCGGCTGCTTCCGGACTGAAGAGGAAGATGCAGATGCCTGCATACCTTTTCACAATCCCTCATGGCAGCAATTAAATCCTCTGAAAGATCCTTGGGATGAGAAGTCATAAAGCGAATCCGCCGGATTCCTTCGATCTCATTTACCTGCCGCAGAAGCTGACCAAAACAGATCTGTTCCTGGGCCAGATTTTTCCCGTAAGAGTTTACATTCTGTCCCAGAAGCATGACCTCCTTTACCCCGTCCTTTGCAAGCTCCCGGATCTCCTTTAGGATCTCCTTGGACGGCCGGCTTCTCTCACGCCCCCGCACATAGGGCACGATACAATAGCTGCAGAAATTGTCGCAGCCATACATAATGTTTACTCCGGACTTAAAGAAGTATTTTCTTTCCGTGGGAAGCTGCTCCACTGATTTGTCCGTAGAATCCCATACATCCACAACCATGGCGGAATCGACAAGACATTGAAAAAACAGCTCAGCCAGCTTGAAAATGTTGTGGGTGCCAAAAATCAGATCCACAAAGCCATAGGTTTTGCGAATCCGTTCCACTGCTTCCGGCTCCTGCATCATACAGCCGCACAAGGCAATTTTCATATGAGAATTTTTCTTTTTTAAAGTCTGCAGATAGCCCAGGCGGCCATAAACCTTTTGATTGGCATTATCCCTGACTGTGCAGGTGTTATACAAGACCAAATCCGCCGTCTCATCCTCCGCCGCTTCCATACCCATCTGAAGAAGAATGCCCTTTAATTTCTCCGAGTCACGGGCATTCATCTGACACCCCATGTTGAGTACAAAAGCTTTGGGTAAACGCCCGTTTTTCTGCTCAAAATCCTTCACCCATTTGCGGCATTTTGCCATAAAATAGTACTGCCTGTCAGGTTCTTTTTCAGGTGGTTCTGAATTTATGTCTATTTTATCTAAATCAATTTCATTATACATTTCTCTTGATATTTTTACCTTTCTATCTTATAATTGTAAAAAAGGAACGAGTTTTTACCGTACAGCTCTGTGCTCAAGCGGGGTACTCGTTTCTTTTTTATGTTTATGATGTCATATAAATACATTCTTTATCTTCCGCATGTCTTATAACAGGCTCTGCATAAAACAGATGTCTTTAAGCCAAATGATCTGCAAACGCGTTCTCATTATTTCAGAATGGTTCACAATCATTTGGCAAATCAGTATACTCCCAGGCAGCACAGGATCTTACAGTACGGTTCCGTATGTTAAAGCATGAAAAATCAGGAAAAATAATCTCGAATATTATAACATAAGTTATCTGAAAGAACAATATTGAATTACGCAGTTTCTCTGCGTGTTTCTCTGCGCAAAAACCACACCGTAATCCCTAAAGTCATGACTTCTGTCACCGGCGCTGCCAGCCACACCCCTGTCATTCCAAACCAGGAGGGCAGGACAAAAATACAAACCAACAGAATCACCAGCCCTCTTGAAAACGAGATCACTGCTGACTCAAAAGCTCTGCCAGTAGCCGTAAAATAGAAGGAAGTAATGGAATTAATGCCGGAAAAGAAAAAGGGTAAGTAGGTAATCATCAGTATCTACAAATTCATCCCCATATTTGGTAAGATGAATTCAAATGATGGAGGTGATACCAATAAATACGAATGATCCTATAATTTCAAGA
>RAYY01000048.1 GCA_003611875.1 bacterium D16-56
AAGCCGGAGCTGTTCGGGGAGATTGTCAGGGCGGCGATTTTATTATTAGAGTGTCTGATTATAAAAGCTATACAAAAGGTAATGGATATAGCGGAAAAAGTTATCGAAAAAGCTGCTGATATTATAAAGGTAGCACCGAAAGAAACTGAAAATCCTATCCATACAAAAGATGAGCCAGTGGTTCAGCCGGAAAGGAAGAAGATACCGTTTCCTGCTAATGCACAGCGTAAAATGGATATGCAGAATAAAGAAGAACTGCCACAACAGAAAAACATTGCCACAGTCAAAAAATCTATTATCAGACAGATAAAAGTAGAGCAAAAATCTGTTCTTGCTGAAACAAAGCGGCTGGAAACAGAAAGACCGCCGCAGCCAAAGCCTTCCGTACTTGCAAGTAAATATCCCAGCCTAAGAGAAATTGACAGCAGACTCAAAGAGCAGAATAGAGCAATTTTTGAGCGTGAGAAAAAGAGGGATAGGCTGAAAAAAGAATTATCTGAATGTACGGGTATCTTCAAGAGCGGCAGACGGAAGGAATTACAGCAGGAAATTAACAGTGTCGACAATCAGATTTCTAATATGAAAAAGAGGCTTTCGTCCATCGTGAGGGAATATAAATTTGACTCTGTTCAGGCATTCTATAAAGAATTTGATGCGGCAAAGAAAGAGAATCTTGAGTATCAGGCGGCTCGTGCGGAGTATGACAAAATTTACGGAGAAAAAGCGGTAGATACCATGAGCGTCAGGGAGAAACTCAGGCAGAAAGAGAAAATCGTAAAAGAAAGAGAAGCAGGCAGAGTGCATCAGGCAAGACAGAAGGATAAGGGGGCGAGATAGAAGGTTTTTCAATTAGGTTGCAAAATTGAGAGATTGAAGTTGTATTTTGAAATTGAGAATACTTATGGTTTTATATTGTTTTGTATTGCATTTTGAAGGAATCGACAGTATAATATACCGTAAAATAAGGTGTACGAAAGGGCGGATATTTTGAGAGAGCTAATTCAATTACAGTCTTTTCCGGTGAGAACAGTGCTTCCTATTCTGCTGCAAGATAAGACCACAAAGAAAAACATCATCTGGGCGACTAGCAGCTATGAGCAGTTCGGCAATCAGTACGCAGATGATAAGCAGATAACGATAGAAGCATTGACAGGTCTGAACCCTATCCTGCTGCAACCCCGAATTATGAAAACGATGGAACAGCAGCAAGCACGCACTAAAGTCCATGCAGAAGTTTTTACCCCCGCATGGATATGTAATAAGATGAATAATTATTGCGATGAAGAATGGTTTTATAGGAAAAATGTATTCAATATTTTGCAAGATAAGCAATGGGACATTACACAAGAGAGAGTATTATTTCCACCAAATAAAACATGGAAGCAATATATTGATTCACGTCGGCTTGAAATCACATGTGGCGAGGCTCCATATATAGCTTCCAGATATGATGCCTCTACTGGTGAAGCAATTCCAATAAAAGATAGAATAGGAATTTTAGACAGGAAATTGAGAATAATTAACGAAAATACAGACAATGAAGGAGAATGGCTTAAATGGACAATCAGGGCTTTTCAAAGCGTATATGGATATGAATATCAAGGTGATAATCTTCTGATTGGCAGAATCAATCTTTTAATCACATTCGTAGATTATCTGTCTGATAGATGGAATAGGGAAGCTGCCATTGATGAGTTGAAAAAGATTGCGAACATCATTGCATGGAATTTCTGGCAGATGGATGGATTAACCGGCACTGTCCCATTGGGAGAACCGGAAGAAGAAATTCATCAATATTCACTTTTTGAAATGTTCGGCAATGAGGAAAATAAACCAGAAGATAAAAAAACTCCCAGATGCAGAATATTTGATTGGAGGGCGGACAAGTCAATTCTATATGAATCCATGAAAAAACAGGAGGGGTAATCCTATGCCGATCAGAGTAGATGATTTATTAAAACAATATGTAAACAAAATAAAGGCAATCTATGGCTCTCATTTAAAGACAGTTATATTGTATGGTTCTTATGCGCGTGGCGATTACAGAGAAGATTCTGATATTGATATTATGATTCTGCTTAATATCACAGATTTGGAAATTGAAAACTACGGGCATAAACTGTCAGATATGACCTATGACTTCAATATGGATCATGATGTGGATATTAAGCCTATTGCAAAATATGACGAGCATTTCAGACATTGGTTAAAAGCATATCCATTTTATGCAAATGTGGAACGGGAGGGGATAAAACTGTATGAAGCAGCATGAGGAAGGAAATAAATTCGATTTAATGAAATATAGGCTGGAATCAGCAAAAAGCGATTTGAAATCGGCAAAAATACTGATAGAAGCTGAAGAATATAGAGCCGCAAACAACAGGGCTTACTATGCAATATTTCATGCAATATCAGCGATTCATGCTCTTGATGGAAAAGCATACAAACGGCATAAAGATGCACTGGGAAGTTTTAATAGGGAGTATGTAAAAACAGAGGTTTTCCCAAGGGAGATAGGCAGAAAAATTTCTCGGGCAGAAGAAATCCGGCATGCAAGCGACTATGATGACTTTTATATCGCTACGAGGGAAAAATCGCAGGAGCAGATTGAAACAGCAGAAGAATTGATAAAAATGGTTGAAGAATATTGTAAAAATAGTATGGGCAAAGAGGAATGATAAAAGGAAGAAAACAAGCCTTTCATTATAATGTGGAGGAATATATGCGAAAATTGTTATTATTGGTTAGAATTTCTAAACCTGCATATAATAAAACGCTTTATCAAGATTATAAAATTTATATGAACCGCCAAAAAAATTTCCGCGACCCGAAATATAATCATGGGCAACATGACAAATATGAAGGAGCAATATTAAGAGGCCCTTGTGATGTAAAATACTTTGAGGATGGAAAAGAGAAACAGGTGCATTTAAACAACGATGGAATTATGTATAAAGAAAATAATGCATATGTATTTTGTATGTACGAAATAGAATTTAATCAAAAAACATACGATAAAGAAAATAATAAATTTTATCATGATATTTCATGGGATTACATAAAGCCATTATGGGATGAAGATGGTTTGGAAATGATGATAATAAAAAATACAAGTGTGTTTTTTAAAAAATTCTCAGAAGCAGCCGACAAAGAAAGAAAAAATTGGGCAAAGGGTTTAGTCAAATATGATTTGCAGGATAAACTACAGGATAAAGCATATTTTGAGAAAGCATTAAAGGATGATTTTGAATCAGTTTACCATAAAATAGATGATTATAAAGAGCAAAAAGAATATAGACTGACAATAAATGATGATAGTGGAAAGGATTTTTTTATATTACCGTTAGAAAATGACAATTCCTTAATGTTTGATTTTTTTACTTTAGAATATGGGAAAAACATCATAGTAGAGATTAGTAATTTAGAATTTGATCCACAAACAAATATGCCAAATAGATTTTCTGCAAAACTGCGATATGCTGAGCCTGTGAATCCGATAGAAACACTATAACAAACAGTCTGAAAATTATATAAGGAGTGATAATTATGAAATTTGATTTTGTAATAGGGAATCCGCCATACCAGGATGAAACTCTAGGGGATAATAAAGGATATGCACCGCCAGTTTATCATTAATTTTTGGAAAGCGCCTATGAAATAGGCGAAGTTGTAGAAATGATTCACCCAGCAAGATTTCTCTTTAATGCTGGAAGTACGCCTAAACAATGGAATGAGCGTATGCTTCAAGATCCACATTTGAAAGTATTGTATTTTGAGCAAGATAGTAGCAAAGTATTTAGCAATACAGATATTAAAGGCGGGGTGGCTATTACATATCACGATAAATCTGAGAACATTGGTGCAATCGGGATTTTTACAGCATATAAAGAATTAAACGATATATTAAAAAAGGTCAATGGGCAAGATACATTTCTGAGCTTTAGCAGAATAGTAATCACGCGTACGGCATATCGTTTGATGAATAAAATGCACGAAGATTATCCTGATGCTATTAAACAATTAAGCAATGGACATGCCTACGATATGTCTACAAATATATTTGAACGACTGCCACAAATATTCTTTGATGAGAAGCCCAATGATGGAGAAGAATATATACAGATTTTAGGACGGGCTAATAATGAAAGGGTATATAAGTATGTAAGAAAAGATTATATCAACACGGTTAGTAATTTAGATAAATATAAAATATTTCTGCCAAAGGCAAACGGGATTGGCGTTTTAGGAGAAGTTTTATCAGCACCTATATTATGCGGTCCTGGAGTTGGTTCTACGGAAACATTTTTAAGTATAGGCGCATTTGGCGAGATTGGTGAAGCAGAAGCAGCTTTAAAGTATGTAAAAACAAAATTTGCAAGAGCATTATTAGGAGTTCTTAAAACAACTCAGGATATAACGCCAGAGAAATGGAAATGTGTTCCATTGCAAGATTTTTCAGAATCATCAGATATTGACTGGAATACATCTATAGCAAATATAGACAGGCAGCTTTACAGCAAATACAGATTATCGGAAGAAGAAATCAATTTCATCGAATCCAAGGTAAAGGAGATGGAATAATGGCGAAAATAAGTATCAATACCGCTCAAAAAGTCATCCCTATGATTTATGCCTATTCCACGCCTGAAATAGCCAGACATGATGGATGGGTAAAGATAGGGTATACAGAAAAGCAGACTACAGAACAAAGGCAGAAGCAGCAATCCCATACAATAGACGTGGAATTAAAGGAAGAATGGAAAGGGAACGCTATCTTTGAAGATGGCTCTGGCGAGATTTTCCATGATTCTGATTTTCATGCATATCTAAGCAAATTGGGAGTGGAACGGAAAAAAGATACAGAATGGTTTCATATTGATGGGTCAGCTTCAAAGCAGGAGTTCAATAAGTTTCGTGAGAGCAGAGGAATACTAAAAGATATTGACGAGGTTATTCCTTATACTCTGCGAAACGAACAGAAAAAGGCCGTTGAGCAGACTGTCAACTATGCTAATAACCATGAGAAAGGCGAATTTCTATGGAATGCAAAACCACGCTTTGGAAAGACATTATCTGTTTATGATTTTTGTAAAAAGGTCAATGCACGCAATATTTTGATAGTCACGAATAGGCCAGCTATTGCTAACTCTTGGTATTCTGATTACGAAAAGTTTATAGGGAATGGATCAGGATATTTGTTTGTAAGTTCCACGGATTCGCTTAAAGGGAAAAAGTATGTCATATCAAGGGAAGAATACAGAAGGATAGCGGCAGTATCTGGGGATGAAGTGTCTGGGTGTATAGAATTTGTCAGTTTGCAGGATTTAAAAGGCTCTATCTATTTTGGCGGTCAGTATGACAAACTGGAAGAAATCAGCGATGACCCTAAAAAGGGGAAAGTATGGGATGTTTTGATCATTGATGAAGCCCATGAGGGCGTAGATACATACAAAACAGATGTAGCGTTTGACCATATCAAGCGTAAATTTACCTTGCATTTATCAGGAACGCCATTTAAAGCACTGGCGAATGATAAATTTCCAGAAGCGGCAATTTTTAACTGGACGTATGCCGATGAGCAGAGGGCAAAAAAGGAATGGAATGGAGATGATGAAAACCCATATAAGAATCTTCCACAGCTAAATCTGTTTACTTACCAGATGTCAGAAATCATTAAGGAAGAATTGGAGCAGGGAATAGAAATTCAGGGAGAGACAGAGGAATATGCTTTCGATTTGAATGTTTTCTTTGAAACAAAAAATGGGAAGTTTGTTCATGAAAACTCTGTTGATAGGTTTTTAGACGCACTTACAAAACAGGAGAAATTTCCGTTCTCTATACAGGAATTGAGAGACAAATTAAAACATACATTTTGGCTGTTAAACCGTGTTGATAGTGCAAAGGCTCTTGCTAAAAAATTAGAAATACATCCAGTATTTAAGGATTATAAAATCATCGTTGCCGCTGGTGATGGCAGGCTTGATGAAAGCGAGGAAAATCAGAAATCTTTTGATAGAGTGACACAAGCTATCCGTGATAATGAAAAGACAATCACATTATCAGTAGGACAGCTTACTACTGGTGTCACAATTCCAGAGTGGACGGCTGTTTTGATGTTAAGCAATATAAAAAGCCCATCTCTGTATATGCAGGCCGCTTTTCGTGCGCAAAACCCTTGCCTGTTTCAAGAAAACGGCCAGTATTACAGAAAAGAAAATGCTTATGTGTTTGACTTTGACCCTGCCAGAACGCTTACTATTTTTGAAGAATTTGCGAATGATTTATCTCTTGATACATCAGATGGCAGAGGGGATATGGATAAGCGTAAAAACAATGTGCGTACTTTACTGAACTTTTTCCCCGTTATCGGTGAAGATGAAGATGGTGAAATGATAGAACTTGATGCTGAAAAAGTCCTTTCTATTCCGAGAAAAATACGTTCACAGGAGGTTGTGCGCCGAGGATTTATGAGCGACTTCTTATTTCAGAACGTTTCTAATGTGTTTCATGCGCCTATGGAAGTAATAGAGATTATTCAGCAATTTACAGCGGTACAGGAGCCAAAAAGCAATGTAAATATTACCCCGCAGACAGAAGATGAATTGTCTTTAGACGAAAATGGCGAAGTGTCATTGACAGATGATTACGTTATTGGCAAATCATCAGAAGTCTTTGGAGACAAAATATTTGGTGATGTTCCTGAAAAATTAAAGAGTGTCATTGATGATATACAAGCAGCAAAAGATGATAATGAAACTGAGCCATTAGATTATCTAAAAAGTATTTTTCATAGCGAAGCTGTCGGAGCAGTAATGGAAACAGCACAGTATGGTTATGGAGCAGATTTACGCTCATCTGATAAGAAACGTCTTGAAAAGAAGCTGAAAGCTGATTCGGACCATATCATCAACAAGGCATATGGGGATTTATCTATCACCAATAAGAAATTAGAAAAAGAACATGATGAGATTTTGTCTCTATGCAACACGGATGAAGAAGTCGAAGTAGCTAATCGGGAATTTGAGGAAAAAAGAAAAGCCGCAGTTGAGACATTCAAACAAACTTTGTCTGATTCTGTTGATGATTTTGTTAAGTCGGCTGGTGAAGTTGTTGTCAGGACAGTGGAAACACAGAAGAAAGAGCAGCAGAAAAAAGGTATTGAGGATTCTGTAAAAGATCATCTTAGAGGATTTTCCAGAACAATACCTTCTTTCCTTATGGCATATGGAAATGAAAATGTTACGCTTGCTACGTTTGACAAGATTATTCCTGATGATGTTTTTATGGAAGTAACAAGTATAAGTTTGGAGCAGTTCAGGTTTTTGCGGGATGGCGGACCATACATGAATGAAAAGACAGGACAGCAGGAAATATTTGCTGGTAAGTTATTTGATCCGGTTGTATTCGACGATTCAGTAAAAGAATTTCTTTGTTTACGCGTGAAGCTTGCTAATTATTTTGAAGAATCACACACAGAAGATATTTTTGACTATATTCCGCCACAGAAAACCAATCAGATTTTTACGCCTAAATGGGTAGTAAAACAGATGGTTGATATGTTGGAGAAAGAGAATCCCGGCTGTTTTGATATGCCAGATAAGACTTTTATTGACTTGTATATGAAATCGGGGCTTTATATTGCCGAAATTGTTAAAAGGTTATATCAAAGTGACAAGATGAAAGAGGTATATCCCGATGAAGCTGAAAGATTGAAGCATATCTTCAAAGAACAGGTTTATGGGATTGCGCCCACAGAAATTATCTATAGGATTGCAACAAACTTTATTTTGGGATTCGATGATAATGTTACAGTTACGGAGCATAATTTCAGACAGGCGGATGCTTTAGAATATGCGAAACAAGGAACACTGGAACAGTTTTTAGATGAATTATATGGGGGAGATAACAATGGGTAGACCCAGAAAAGACAATGTGCCCGTATCTTTCCGGCTGGAACGTACAGTGTTTGACAAGCTGAATCAGTTCTGTGAGGATTCTGGACAAGCTAAAACAGTTGCGATTGAAAGAGCTTTGGGTATGTATATTGATGATTATTATATGAAACAAGAACAGCTTGAAAAAATCAATAAGTAATATATTACAGAGGGAGTGATACTTAATGCAATATGATGGTTCTATCAGAATAGATACAAATATAAATCCAAACAGTATTCCAAGCTATGAAATAAATAGGGAAAGTATTGAAAGGCTTAGAGAAATGACGTCAAAAAATGAAAAAACTTTGGCTACTTTAATCAATACTGAAAGCATCAAGAAATCTATGGAAATGCTTAATACAGTTATGAAAGATATTTTTTGGACTTATCACCAACACTAGAACAGTATAATTTTGAAGAAGCATTAAAAAGTATCCGCTATTCTTTTACAGAAATGGCAGATGTGATAGGTTTGAAAAATATAGAGACGTTGCAGAATATTGATTTTTCCAGAGTGTTCGGAGAGCCTTTTTATCGTGAAAGATATGATGAAGCAAGCCAGATGGCTTTTGATTTTGTAGAAGAGGAGGTTAATGTAGAAGCGAATATTTCACAAGAGGAATTATTGGAAATTTTCAATGAACAAATAGAAGATAAAATCGGATGGCAGGAAAAACTGTATAATAAGTCAGAAGATTTCAAAAGAAAATATTTTGTATTTTATAAAATTTTTATAGGTTGCTTATGGTTTATCTTTAGTCAAATAGCAATATATTTTGCACAGTTAGGAATCGCATATGTTTTTGGAAATGTGGTATCAGAGCCTAAAGAAGATGCGCCAGCTATTTATTATTTTGAACATAGGACAGAAATAAATATTATTGGAGAGACAGATAATTACTATTTTATTACATACACTGATGATGATGGAAATGAAGTTACCGGATATAGCGAAAAAGAAAATATAGAAATTGTGCCAGAAAGCAATGATGATGAATCAATGGAAAAGATTGAATAAATCATATCAGTAGTTCAATAATTTTTGTGAGGGAGAATGATACATTTATGTTGGAAGTCTTTTTAAAGGTGATGGATAAAATCCATATCAAAGAGATAGCTTTTTCTGTATTAGTTGTCTGTGGGATTATTCTTTTTGCTCCAGATGTTTTTATGGAGAAATTGGGCTTGTTTCTATGGCGGGATAAATACAGAAGTATGGTAGGCTTGATATTTTTGTTTTGCTTAACATGCTGTGTTATCTGGATATTTATATTTTTAAAGAATCAAGTGATGCAGATAGGGCATTGGAATTGGCGTGTAAAAAGAATCGCAATAAAATATTTAAAAAACACAATATCATCAGAAGAAAAAGATTTTTTAATAGCGCATTACTATGACCCAGAAATGAAAGAATTTTCTAATACAGCGCGTGTGGATATGACAAGCGGAAATGTTGTTTCATTGACAAGCGCATACATAATCTTCACAGGCACACGAATGGGGTATGGGCCTACTGATTGGTCATATAATTTGCGGCCTAATGTAAGAAAATATCTCAACAAAGCTATCTGCAAAAAGAAAATTGTTGTTAGCAGAGATGGTGATGAATATACATGGAATATATAATAAAATTGGCTTGCTTGAATTTATAGCAAGTCTTTTATTTTGTATTCAAGAATCTCCCAAAATCCCTATAAGTATTACAAGTATCTACAATAAGTGTTTTACCCCGATAGCATAAATATATTATAGTACATAGCTTTTTGTTGTGATATCTGTGGGGAGAAAGGTTACGCCAATATATTCATTGTATATATAATCTGAGAGAATGAAGAAAAAATTTACAAACACACTTGACAATCTCTCTCTGAACTGACGGGGGGAAGGGGGACCACGTTCGCCACCGGCACGCCCATATCCAACAGCGCAGTGGAGCTTTACACCATCATGCGGTACCTCCAGTACGATACCCTGCAGGAGATGGGCCTGGGGAATTTTGACGCCTGGGCGGCGGCTTTCGGGGAGACAGTGACATCGATTGATATAGCGTTCCAGTTATAGGTACATCAAACAAAATACAGGGCAGGAACACACTGGAAAAGGGATTGCGAGATGCAGTCCTTTTTTGATATGGGAAAAGGAGAATATCAGATTATGACAAATTTAACAAGGTATGAAATGGAAACAGTGGTAAATTACAATGCCGGAGAGCAGACGGCAACTGTCTATACAAGAGATAAGTCAGTGATGCGCAGACTGGATCGGCTTGTGGCGGATTATCCTGACAGTTACAAACTGCTGAACCAGACGGACATTGACAAGACCTATTCCATGCCGAAATCATACGTTACTTACCGTAAGCCGAGGATGTTAAGTGACAAACATAGGGAACAGGCAAGGCAGAGAATGTCAAAGCTAAATTCCAGTGATAATTGATGTAAAAATGTAGAAATAGAAGGCTGTGTTCATGGACTATGTGTGGCAGATGTTTTATGGGCATAATCCTCTGTCTGAATGGCATGGGTAGTTTGGTGCGGATAAGACGTTTTATTTCAAAAACTTACGTTAATTATCGTGTGAAAATGAAATGAAAAGGAAAAGAGGGATAAATTATCCATGCCAAACAATGAAAGCAGACTTAAAGCCGCTTAATGAGGGAAAGGAGAACTAAATAATGGGTTTTGAATATTTTTATGGGAAACAGAGTAGCCAGTATGCCTTTTACCGCATACCGAAACAGTTATTTACGGAGCGTCAGTTTGATGCGCTGTCAATCGAGGCTAAACTGCTTTATGGGATGCTGGTTGACCGCATGGAGTTGTCGCAGAAAAACGGGTGGATAGACGAGCGTGGAAGGGCATACATATATTTCACGATTGATGAAGTAAAGGACAGGTTTCACTGCGCCAATGACAAGGCTGTAAAGCTGATGCGGGAGCTTGATAGCGATAAAGGTATAGGATTGATTGAAAGTGTCCGGCAGGGATTGGGAAAGCCGAATATTATCTATGTCAAGAATTTTGTAGGCAGTTCACAGGTGTAAAGGAAGGGCATAGCAAGATAGGAAACATTTTTCTTTTGTAATGATAGATAGGAATGAGAGGGATTCCGCTGTAGCAGGCGTTGTGGGCTATGTGTATAACTGGCTGTTTATGGAGTTGTGGGTAACGCTGTTTGCAGGATGTGGGAAAGCTGCACTTTAGCTTTTCCATGTGCTGTGAACAGCGTTATCCATGACTCCATAGCTTGTTATGCACATTGTCCACAATGCAAAGGGAAGGATTTAGGATAGGATTGATGTGATTGATTCAGTGTGACTATAATCAGTTTAATTATAATCAGTATTGTTACATTCCAATTTTCGGAATTACAGAAGTTCAAAAAGCTGACTTCAAGAGTTCCGATTTTCGGAAATCAAGAAGTAAAGGAAATAGACTTCAAGAGTTCTGTTTTTCGGAATACAGAAAATCAGTTTATAAGTTTGAACAATTTATCAAAGACTATAAGCATAAAGACATATTTACACACTTGATATAGTTCGTTCAAACGGCTACAATATTACATATTACATTTTGGAGGGACGATATGTTTGAGTATATGACTGCACAGGAAGCTGCCGAAAAGTGGAATGTATCACTAAGATGGGTGCAGCGGTTGTGCAAAGAAAACCGCATAGAAGGTGCTATGAATATTAACCGTGTGTGGCTCATTCCACAAGCTGCTGCTAAACCAGATGATGCACGAAAAAAGAAAAATAAAGATTTTTCAAAAAACTTGTAAGATTTTTTGAAGTGTGAAGTCTTATAAGTGAGGAGGTGAGAAAGTGGCAGGTTTCAAGGAAGAATTTGAGAAAATTTATATCAGATATTTTAATGACGTTTTTCTTTTTCTCAAAAAGCTATCAAAAGACGAAAGTGTTGCAGAGGAAATCACAAGCGAAACATTTTTCAAAGCAATGCGTTCAATAGATACTTTTCGTGGCGAAACAGATGTCCGTGTCTGGCTTTGCCAAATCGCAAAAAATTGTTACTTTTCTTACTTGAAAAAGCAACAGAGAGTAGTAGATATTGATGCTATTGATGATATTGAATTGTCAGATAATAAAGACACCATTGAGGAACAAATATTAAACCGAAGCGATGCCATGCAAATACATCTCCGGTTGCATAATTTAGCTGAACCATATAAGGAAGTTTTTATGTTGCGAGTTTTTGGAGAATTGAGTTTTAAACAAATCGCAGATATTTTTCAAAAAACAGATAACTGGGCTTGCGTCACTTATCACCGAGCAAGAAATAAAATATTAAAACAAATGGAGGACAATGATGAACAATAAATGTAATTTAATCAAAGACATCCTTCCGCTTTATGTAGAAGATATGGTAAGTACAGATACAAGAGGGTTTGTTAGTGAACATCTTGAGCATTGTGAAAAATGTCATGCGGAATTTGAGCGTATGCGGAAACCTGCGGATTTTATTCCTGATACGGATATTGTTCCCTTAAAAAGAATAAAGAAAGATTTATTTATCAAACGCCTACAGACCATTTTTTTCACAGCGATTTTGGCATGTGCAATAGTGACGGTTGTCTTTGGAATTTTAACATCACCTAAATTCTTTCCTTATTCCAATAACTTATTGAATGTTATTGATAGCTCTGATGGGGATATTATCATAACCTTTGATGATAAAGTGACAGGTTATAGCTGTATTAAAGAGTTTAACGACAAAACTGAAACAGAAGTTTATAGCATAAATGCGTGGACTACGACTTGGGACTTATATTCATCAAATCGTGGAAAACAAAACATGGTTATATCTTCTGAAACTGAAAATAAAATTCAAATCTTCTTTACTTCAAACGATGGTTCTGAAGATGTACTGATTTATGGGTTAAATGATAATACCCAAGAGGATGTTGTAACATTGCCAAGACAAATTTTTCTGCCGTATTTCTTATTAGCCTTTCTTGCCTTTGTTATACTTGCGATTTTACGGCTTTTATTGAGAAACAAGCAGGCAATCATTGTGTGGATTGACAGAGCGTTGCCGTTTCCGATTTCTTATATGGCAGCTCATATTTGCACAAAAGGACTTAACTTTGCAACATATTCATCACAACGAGATTTTTGCATTATGATTTTGGTTGCCATACTGTTTTATTTTGCAATATTGACAGGAAAATCGCTTTATAAAGCAAAAAGGGGAAATAGGTGTAAGTATGAATGATTAAAGGAGAAAGCATGAGAAAATCTTTATTCAGAATTGTTGATGTATTAGAACTATGTATTGCATATATTTTTTGCTTTTTCCTAAATGTACTTTTGGATTATGCAAAGACTTTAGATTTAGATTCCTATATTTTGAAAGCCTTTGTGAAAAATTTTATTGATTACCAGCCCTTAATTGTTTTGCTGTTTACATTCATTGTAATAGTTTTTCATTATCAAATGCTACACAGAAAAAAGGCAGAAATATTTTGCAAAATACTGGTGGGAGATACTGTATTTCATATCACAATTCGATATGCACTGGATTGTATAATGATATTAGCATTCGCTTATATTCTATCAGTATTAGCTAATGTGTATTTGAATTTCAATCTAACCAGTAGTCTTTATTTAGTTCCTATTCTTATCACATACATACTAATTAGTGCAAGGCAGGTGCGGAAATATGAAAATTTTTAAGTTTTTTATTTCAAAGATATTTTTAAGAAAAGCGATACTTGGAATAGGCATGATTCTCCTGCTTTTTATGGCGAATTATATAACTAATACTGCTGCCCGTTCGATTTTATCAACTTTTCAAGGGTATCAAGAAACAAAATATATCAATCAAAAAGGTGTTTACATTGCCAATTTAGACCCTAATAGTCATATTGATATGGATGTAATTAATGAAAACGGAACGCAAGTAGTATATGACTATTTAAATAATAGTTTTCATTACGCTTTTTATACAGATGGATTCATTGTATCTGTACCCAACACTGATGATATGAAAGTATCATTAGGCTATATGAATGAAGAGTATTATGAGCTAAATCAATTTGAACTTTCACAAGGAACAGATTTAGATTTCAATTACCAACTTGACGAGGAAATTCCTGTTTTAATAGGGAAAGGATTAAGCAAAACATATCCTATTGGGTCAACAATAATAATTGAAGAATCTGCCCTTGGGCGACCAGTAACTTTAAAAGTTCAAGGAGTTTTGAAGCAAAATGCTTACCATTCAAATTATTATGCGCTCAATTCCAAGACATACTACAATTTTTTGATCCTCTTTCCTGTGAATGAGAGGTTTATCAATAATGCAAATATAGACCTTCAATTGAACGGACTTATGGATGTGATAATTCTCGAAACAACACAAAAAGAAATAGCGGATTTAAGAGAATTTATTGAAAACAATCTGGGTTTAAAATTTAACTTTTTTAGCCAAAAGGAAAATTACGAATATTTTAATGAGTATTATCTTCATTCATTAAAAATTATTGCAATAACAGCCTTTGTTTTGATTATAATTATAGCTTGTCTTTCTATATGGAACGCTTTAGTTAGCGTTCGACTAATGCTGAAAGACTTTACCATAAACTTATTGGTTGGATTGAGCTATTCAAGGCTGAGAAAAATATTTTATAGTTACTTCGGTATCCTTTCCTTTGTTAATTTAATAGTTATCTTCGCAATTACTGCTTGTGACAGATACGGATGCTGGTTAAGAAAAGATGCTACCTTTGCCACTTACGGATTATTTGGTTTGATAGGAATGGACTGGTTCGCTTTATCAGTAGTAGCTTTATTAGATATCCTTATCGAAATTGTTATTGTTGAAAGTATGTTGTGGAGAATCAAAAAAGTTCCAATTTCTTTGGGGGTGTTACAATGACGAAAATTATTGATTTGAGAATTAAAGAAAAAATCTACAAGAGCAGAAAGTCACAAATTTCAATTTTGAATGATTTTAACCTTGAAGTTAATACAGGTGAAAAAATTGCCATTGTAGGCGAATCTGGAGTAGGCAAAAGCTCTTTGCTTAATATTTTGGGGTTGCTTGACAGGAATTATGACGGTGAGTACACTCTCTTTGGTTCACCGACGGAACATTTGCTTACAAGTGAATTGGCGCAATGGCGAAATCAACGGATTGGTTTTGTCCTTCAAGAGTCGGCATTAATCAATTCTTTGACGATTGAAGATAATATCAAATTGCCTATCCTTTATACTGGTTTTGAAAAAGGGAAATCAAAGCAGGACGAGGATTTCGAAATGGTCACTAATGCGATTGAGATTAAGTCTATATTGAAAAAGAAACCACTTGAATGTTCTGGTGGGGAAAAAGCCAGAGCTGTATTTGCCAGAGGAATCATCATGAAGCCACAAATTATTTTAGCTGATGAGCCTACGGCATCTCTCGATGCGGAGAACAAAGAAAGGATTGTAACATTGCTTTTTAGAATGAACAAGGAATTTAACACTACTATTATTACGGTAACTCATGATTTGGAAATAGCCAATCGTCATGATAGAGTAATTCATCTTGAAAGGAGTAAATGAAATGGGATTTTTTGGAATGATTGCATCAATGTTGTTGGGGATATTTTTTATTGCTTTTGGTATTTCTTGTAGAAAACATAAGGGTTGTTCCATAATTCTTATTGCATTGGGAATAATATTTGTTCTCTTTTCGATTTATTTAGGATTCCCTAAATAAAAAAATCAGTTTGAAATCAATGGTTACGGTTAGCGAGGGAATTGTATGCAGAAAAAAATATGGAATGGATATTTTGTTTGCGGAATTAAAACAATATAAAAATAAATCCAAATTAGATCGTATATGAAAATAGAAGATGGAAATTACATAAACTTAGGATAGCGGAAATAAGAAATAAAACCTATTGCATACATTAAGGTGAGCTGCGATGAAGTTAAAAACTTCCATGCGGTTCATCTTTTTCGTTGTTGAAATTTTCATTTTTTGACCGTAAGGGGGTTAGGGGGATTTTCTCCTTATGAGCAATTTTTACAGATTTTTCTTCGAGGAAAATCTGTAAAAAAAGTGCCTGTGGACGTCCACAGGCAGTGCTTGCTATTACGCCCTGTGTCATGACACAGGCAGTGCTTGCTGTTCCAGAAATGGAATGCAAGCGGGTTTTAGCCTGCACAGGCAGGCTGTCCAAAACCCATACGGGCGTTGCAGCCCATTCTGACAAAAAAATTTTGAAAAAGTTTTGGTAAATAGGAAGGTTTTTGACCTATTTAGAATTTACAATAAAAGCTGGGGCTGAGTGGAAGGAGGGAGCATCATGACCACTGTAGACCGCAGAATGGAGATTGTCAGTATCCTTGTGGTCAACGGTCATGTTACGTCAAGGGAGCTGGCGCAGGAATTTGGCGTTGCAAGGCGCACGATATTAAATGATGTTGCGGCTCTTACATATGGCTATCCCATATACACAAAGCCGGGGGCAGGCGGGGGAATTTTTATCATGGAGGGTTACAAGCCGTACAACAATACGCTCACTCCCTACGAACAGGAAAAACTCAAAAAAATGTATGATGCGGCAGAGGGGGAGGATAAAGAAATCCTGAAACGTGTCCTCAAAAAATACGGGGCGTATAAGCTGGAACTGTAGATGTTTTTTTGAGGGAAACATACCATACAGACAAGGGATTTTTTACAAGGAAATTTGACAACTGAATATCGCAGAACATACAGGACGTGAGGATATGTGTAGCCACTAAGTAAGTGCGCCATGATGCGCCTGCTCTGACTTGGAAATGAACGGAAAAGCAGAGGCGTGGAGCGATAAGAACCTGACAAAATGCACAGCAGTTGTGCAGGGCGATGAAGCATATCCGTGATAATGATACTTCTGAAATTTTATAAAAATTCAGTCATGAAATGACGGTGAAATTCCGATGTGGGCAGCGTAATGACCTGCCACTTGTATGTGGGTTTATTGGATTACAGAGCAAAGGCAAAAAAGAGAGGATTTGTAATTTTTTTGGATTGTAAAAACAGCGCAAGGGCAGTTATGAACGTAACAGTTTGTAACTGCCCTTTTTTGCGTTTTAGGGAGGAAGGAAATGGCAAATAAGAAAAAAATCAGAAAAGAAAAACGGGAAAAGCCAACAAGGATTGTTGTGGAACGTGTCTATCTCGGCGGTCAGAGTATGGAGGATGCTTTCCGCAAAATCAATGAGGAAACAGTCAAAGAAAATATAACTGAAATATTGGGAAAAACGGTTTAATTTTCGGGGCGGTCATGCTATACTATGGGTAGTGTGTTCCGCCCTTTTATGGAGGTAAACAGATGAAAGGGAACGGAACGAAAATCACAGCTTTATATTGCAGACTGTCACAGGACGATGGGAATGTCGGGGACAGCATGAGTATCCAGAGCCAGAAAGCTATCCTTGAAAAATATGCAAGGGAAATGGGAAAAGCTGCTTATGCTTTCTATGTGGACGATGGTTATTCCGGTACAAATTTCCAAAGACCGAGTTTTCAGAGAATGATTGCCGATATTGAAGATGGGAAGATTGATACGGTCATCACAAAAGACCTCTCCCGTCTTGGCAGGAATTATCTTGAAAGCGGCGCATACATTGAAGTGTTTTTCCCGCAGCGCCATGTACGCTATATTGCAGTCAATGACGGTGTGGATTCCGAACAGAGCGGCGGGCTTGACATCACGCCTTTCAAAAATATCCTGAATGAATTTTATTCGAGGGATATTTCCAAAAAGGTCAAGAGCGGCAAGCATATACGGGCACTGGAAGGGAAATTCATGGGAACGACTGCACCATTCGGCTACAGGAAAGACCCGCAGGACAAAAACCACTTGATTGTTGATGAAGCGACTGCGCCCACTGTCAGGCTGATATACAGCCTTGCCCTGGAAGGGTATGGAACAAACCGCATCGGCAAAGTTCTGTATGAAAGGAAAATCCCAAAACCGAGCTATTACAAGCAGGAGTTTTTCTCACAGCATGATACGGGCAGCGAGGATTACTGGTATGACTGGAAACAGGAGGTTATCACAAGGATTATCCGCAATCCTGTTTACAAAGGCGGTATGTATGTGCATGGAACTTCAAAGCCGACATTCAAATGCAAAGGCAGGGGATATATCCGGCAGGCTGACAGAGAGGTTTTGGAAAATGTGCATGAGGCGGTTGTTACCAAAGAGGTATGGCAGACGGCAAATGACATCATTGACAGGCATACAAAAGTCAAGCCGTGTACTTCCGGTTATGAGAACATTTTCAGAGGGCTTCTGAAATGCCCTGACTGTGGGCAGACGCTCCTGATACATACGGACAACCGCAATCCGGACAGGAATTTACTGGACAAGACTTATTACCAATGCACCACATACCGTAAAAAGGGAGCGAATTTCTGCACCGCACACCGGATCAGCGCAGGGGATATTGAAAACGCTATAAAAGCGGATATTGACAGGCACGCAGTAAAAGCAATGAAAGACAAAGAAAAATTCATAAACAACGTACTTCTAAGCATGAATGAAAGTAATGCAGAACGGTCGGAAAAAGTAAAGGCGGAGATTGAGAAACTCAAAAAGAGGAACGCAGAACTTGACCAGATGTATATCCGGCTGTATGAGGACTATTCCGGCGGAAAGCTGTCGGAAAAGAAATTCACCATGATGTCGGCGCATTACGAGCAGGAACAGGATGCGAACGAGGAAAAGCTGTCAGAACTGGAAAGACAGCATAAAGCGAAATCTGCCGCTGTTACCAATGCGGAGCAGTTTACGGAGAGCCTTGCACAGTGTGCAGGCATGAAGAAACTGACAGCAACGGTATTGAACACGCTGATAGAAAAGATAGAAGTACACAATCCAGTTATGGTCAACGGAGAGAAAGAGCAGAAGTTGACTGTCTATTACAAATTCGTAGGTCAAATCGACTAAAGTACCTATAACTGTAACGCAATAGAGCTTTCCCCGGAAGGGACAGGGTACCGGGCAAAGGTGCGGTTCGCACGCTTTTTTAACCTGCCGGAATTAATCTCCATCTTTAAGGAAAGCGCAGATGTACAGACAGCGGACATGCTGGATCTGCCGGTGCCGGAGGCGGAGTATATCAATGAAGTTTTAAAGCCTACCGAGGAGCAGAAAGAGATGGTTGCGTCCTTCGGGGAAAGGGCGGAGATTGTCAGAAAGGGGGGAGTGGACCCCTCGGAGGACAACATGCTTGCCATCACCAATGACGGGAGGAAATGCGCCCTGGACCAGCGGCTGCTAAATGAGATGCTGCCGGACGCAGAGGACAGCAAGGTGAACCGGTGCGTGAAGAATGCGTTCGATATCTGGAAGGAAACAAAACAGGACCGCTCCACCCAGCTGATCTTCTGCGACTTATCAACCCCCAAAAATGACGGGAAGTTCAATATTTATGACGACATAAGGGAGAAGCTGGTGGGAAAGGGAATCCCAAGGGAGGAGGTCGTTTTCATCCATGAGGCCGGGACGGAGGCGAAGAAGGCGGAGCTGTTTGCAAAAGTGCGCACCGGCCAGGTACGTATCCTCCTGGGTTCCACGCCAAAACTGGGGGCAGGGACCAATGTGCAGGACAGGCTCATTGCCCTCCATCATGTTGACTGCCCCTGGAAGCCCTCGGATGTAGGACAGATTTTGCGGACATTCAAAATAAAAAAGAATGTGGAGGTAACAGACAATGGCAAAGACGATTTTTGAGGAACTGGGCGGCAGGTACGAAAGGCAAGGCGATTATTTAATACCGTGTTTGACTGTACCCGCCGAAAAAGAACAGTCGATAGTCACATGGGGACAGCGTCATCGGGTCTATCTAAAGCAGTACCGCAAGGTTACATACACCAATCTTCTCACAAGCGGCAGGCTGAACACTTATCTTGCCGACATCGACAGACAGGCACAGGAACGCTTTGTAAGGCTTATTGATGGCATGAAACAGACACAGGGCATAACGGAACGGTTAAAGGCAGAAAACGCCTTAGAATGGACAGGACAACTCAATAACATAAGGGCTCATGCAAGGGAGATTGTAAATAGCGAAATAATCAACGCATAAGTGCCAAAAGTGGTAAGGTATAAAAACTTTGCCACTTTTTTGTCGGTCAGTAATTATAAATTATCACCCATGAAAAGTTATTGAATTTTTGTTGCCAAAATGATAATATTATCACATAAACTGAATTGTTGGAGGGATACGCATGGACAAAAAAATTATGGATGTTTTGACGAACCCTGTTAAATGTAAATTATTTCTGGAAATACAAAAGTGTGGGGAAACTACCGCAAAACATTTATCTGAAACATTTTCGGATATTCCATCTGCAACGCTTTACCGCTATTTGAAAAGAATGACAAATGACAAAGTATTAAAGATAGTGAATCAAACACAAGTCAGAGGTGCTTTAGAAAAAACTTATGCGGTAGATATTGATATGACAAAAGATTTTAAAGAAATCTTAGACAGTAACTCTGGCGAAGCCTATATGCAGTCGTTTATGCAATATATCATTGGCTTTGCGGAACTATTCCAAGATTATTGCAAACGGGATGATATAGACATTGTAAAGGATAAATCTGGTTTTTCCTTATCCCCTCTTTATCTAACGGATGAGGAGCTTGAAATGTTAATTGGAAATATTCGGGATGTAATAAAACCTTATGGGAACAACACATCAGCAGCGGGGCGAAAGCTGCATTCTATTGGCGTTATAATCTCTCCACCTAAAATGTAATAAAAATTTCCCATCTGTCCTCTGTGATGGATGGGATTTTTCTTGACTTTTTATTATCATTATGATAGTATTATCAAAATGATAATAAAAGGAGGTAATACACATGAAGAAAAAATGTATAATCATTACAGTCGTAACTTTTGTTGTATTAGTGGCACTGACTTTTATATTGCCGCAGGAAATCCCATTACACTTTGGGGTATCTGGTTCTGGTTCAGTCGTAAATAAATATTGTATTCTATTATTTGCTCCTGTACCAGCAATCCTTTACTGGGCAATTGCGAAAAAATACAAAAACTAAAACAGTAAGGAGGCTCATAAAATGAACAATGTATTAGAAATCAAGAATTATACTAAAGTTTATTCTGGAAATAAAAAGGCTGTTGACAGTTTGAATTTGACGGTAAAAGCAGGAGAAATCCATGCTTTTATTGGTCACAATGGTGCAGGGAAAACAACAACAATCCGTGCGGTTGTCGGGATAATGGACTTTGACGAGGGGGAAATCCTTGTAAATGGCCATTCCGTGAAGGACGAGCCTGTGAAATGCAAATCCATGACAGCTTATATTCCAGACAATCCCGACTTATATGACTATATAACAGGCATCCAGTATTTAAACTATATGTGTGATATGTTTTCTGTCCCTGCAAAGGAAAGAGTTTCAAGAATACAAAAATATGCAGATGTTCTCAAATTAACGGACAGTCTGGGGGATTTAATCAGCTCCTATTCGCATGGTATGAAACAAAAGCTTGCGTTGATAGGTGCATTTATACATTCCCCACATCTTTTAGTGTTGGACGAGCCATTTGTAGGTCTTGACCCTGAAGCATCTTTTCATCTAAAGAAGATGATGCGTGAACTATGTGATGCAGGGGCGGCAATTTTTTTCTCTACTCATGTGCTTGAAGTTGCCGAAAAATTGTGCGACAAGGTTACTATCATCAATAACGGTAAATTGATAGAAAGTGGAACAATGGAAGAAATCAAAGGAAGCCATAGTCTTGAAGATGTATTCATGGAGGTAGTTGAAAATGAAAGGCAAGTATAAGTATCTCTTGAGAATGCAGTTATACAATCTTTTCGGAATTAACCGATTGATTCATTCTCGCGATAAACAGGAAAAACAACGTTCTGCGATTGTTGGCGCTTTAGGACTTACTGCCATTGCCATTCTTGTAGTCTATACGACAAAATTCAGCAATAGTATGGCATTAGCGGGACTCAGCGAAGCATTACCAACGCTCATGGTAGTGGTCTGCTCTTTAGCAACCTTGACCCTTACATTTGTTAAAAGTACAGGAGTGCTTATCGGATTAAAAGATTATGATATGGTTATGTCCATGCCTGTAAGTACGGTTTCTATTGTGACAAGCCGTATAACGATGCTGTATCTCATCAATCTGATAATTGGCTTTATAGCCATGCTGCCGTCAAGCATTATCTATGTTGTATACGAACATCCGCCGATTTTTAGTTACCTGTTTTTAGTGGGTGCGTTATTTTTGACACCGATTATTCCCATGATTATTTCACTATCATTAGGTGTTCTAATTGTTGCCGTTTCATCACATTCAAGACACAAAAATGTTTTTTCATTGGTTTTGAGTACGGTTGCCGTACTGATGATTGTATTGGCTTCCGCAAAAACACAATCAATGGATGCAACGCAGATAACTAATTTAGGTGTTGCAATGGCAGAAGCGGTAAACAAATTTTATCCGCCTGCTATTCTTTTTACAAATGCCTTATTACATAATGATTGGGCAGGCTTTGTTATCTTTGCCGCTGTTTCCCTGTTGCTGGGCATTGCTTTCATAACGATTGTTTCTCATTACTATCAAAGATTGAATACAGCTGTATTCTCACATTATGCAAAAAAAGAGTATAAAATGGGAACATTAAAATCTTCATCTCCGTTTATGGCATTGTATAAAAAGGAGCTTCGCCGATTAAGTTCATGTACGATTTATGCCTTGAATTCATGTATTGGAATTGTCCTGCTTTTCGTTGTGGCACTTGGGGCAGCATTTTTTATGCCACCTGATTTACGACAGCAAATAGAAACGATGGGAATCATGAATATCATTCAAAATATTATGCCGATTGCGCTTGCTGTTTTTGTGACTATGACTTCTACCACAGCAGCATCCTTGTCTTTAGAGGGAAAAAACCGATGGATTATGTGTTCCGCTCCAACGCAGGCAAGGACAGTTTACAATTCTAAAATTGCGGTAAATTTAACAGTGATACTTCCTGTTTTATATGTTAGTGCAATTTTTATCAGAATTGCGATTCCGTGTTCCTTGATGCAGACTGTACTGTTATTTATTATCCCTACGGTATATACTTTTTTCATTTCAGTTCTTGGCGTTTATCTGAATATCAAGTTTCCTAAGTATGATTGGACAAGTGAGTATTATGCGGTAAAAGGTGGGGCAATTTCAGTTTTAGCTACAGTTGGAGGTGGAATGGCAAGCAGCTTAACGCCATTGTATCTCTGTATAATCTTTCCGTATTATCAAATGATGATTATGTTTGGCATTACTTGTCTAATACTGCTGGCAACTTTGGCAATCTATCTTAAGGTTTGCCGAACACAATTATATGTATAAAGTTGTGAAAAACATAGCTTTTTAGACTTGAAATTTAATGCTTTGGCAGATAAGAACAGATGAAAAGTTTTATTTAAAAAATGGGAGCAGACCTGCGGGTGAGATTGCAAAGTAACTACCCGTTTCTGCTCCTTCTGTATCGTATCATTTGTCAACCCTTGAAAAAGTCGATTGGTTTCTTCTTGTTAATTGAACAGTTACGTTTTTTAATAAATCAATTTTTTGAAATTGATGTAGTTAAAAATAATTTTAGTACCGAAGAAAGGAGCTACTATGGAACAGGACATTGAATTACATATTTCGGAAGTGTTAAAAGAAGAACGGACGAAAAAAGGAAACTCACAAGAGAAGCTTGCAGAGTATTGTGGTGTCTCAAAGTCAGCAGTATCTAAATGGGAACAAGGAATATCCCGTCCAAGCATTTATCAGTTTCCTCAAATAGCTGATTTTTATAATATAACAGTTCAAAGACTATTAACAGGGAAAGAAAAAGATGAATAAAAGATACAAGTATCAGGAAATCGCAGAACGAATTAAAATGGATATTTTTGTAAATTATCAAGCACCAAGTAAACCGATTCCGAGTATAAGGGAATATGCGGAAGTTAATCAAGTAAATTCCCATACAGTAGCTTGTGCTTTAAGGTTGTTGATGGAAAAGGGTATTATTTATGCCAACAAAAGAAAAGGTTATTGTGTTGCTATTGATATTAAAGATGTAAGGAAAAAATTAGTGGATGAAGCTAAGAAAGAGTTGCTATGTAAATTGTCCCAATTGGGATATAAAAAAGAAGAAATTGCTATGCTCATTAGGCATTTTTTAGAGGATTATTAGAACATAAAGGAATCATTATTGGAATTTGAAATAGGCAATACAAGCCCGCCATATAAAAAAACGGTGTTTTGGTGGGCTGATTTGCTATACCCGAAAAGACTTAACAGACACTCTCCAGACCTGTTTTAAGTTTGGAGGGATTTTTTATGTCCTTTTTTCGGGCAGTTATCCATCTGCTCATGCAACGCAGATTTGACTTATACATAGCATATCGGGGATTGGCAGGAAGCCAGTTAAAAAAATCCCTGCCCATGCAACGCTACTTCTCACCATGAAACCAGAAGTAGAATCTCCACTTAACAGAATATGTACTTCCTATAACCGTAGAGGTCACAGAGCCTTTGCGGTTTTTCTTTTGTCATTTTTTATCGGAATGTGCCGCGGGGTTGTATCTGGTATTCACTGTCGCTCCCCGCCCTCTCCATCTGGATTTCAGCATTTCAAAAATTCAGATGGGAGGTACTTACGGTGAAGTATGCACCAAGAAAAGTATATATCAAAGAAAACAATGTCTATGTGGAATTATCCTATACGGATTTCTGCCGCCGCAGGCAAGCCGACCAGAGTTACATGGACAAGCTGTTTATCCCCGTGCAGGGCTGTCTGCTTGAAGTCGTTCGGGAACAGTACACGGATTTTTATCAGGATAAAGAACGGTGGCGTTATCTGAAAAAACTGGACACGACCCACAAGCTGCTCTCATTGGAGGGATTTACAGACGGTGAGGGGAATGTGATTGACTTCATTGTTGATGAAGCGGTGGACGTTGCGGAAACCGTTGCCCATGCGGTGATGGTGGACAGGCTGAAAGCCACCCTACCCTTATTGTCGGGTAGTGAGCAGACATTGATAAACGCCATCTTCTTTGAAGAACTATCCGAGCGGGAAGTCGGATTGCGGTTAGGCATAACGCAGAGCGTTGTCAATAAACGCAAATCGAAAATCCTTGCGAAGCTGAAAAAGATAATGGAAAACAAAATTTAAAGCGTTCAACCCCCTTGTTTTTTCCTTTGGGAAAATGAGGGGGCTTTTCCTTGCCCTCTCAATCAATTCGGATTGGAGGAAATAAGAATGGCATACAACCACGGACGGGAGGACAGGAAATGGCGTATCTGGAAAGAAGCCGAGGAAAAGGTTCTGCGTGAGTGCGGCGTTGATGAAGCGGTCATTGAACAAATCCGCACAGACGACAGGGCAGATTTTAATTCCAACAGGCGGTTTTACCGATGGGCGAGTGACTTTGGCGAATACCTTGAGGGCATGGCGGACAGGGAGAAGCAGGCGGAGGTAAAGTCTGTTGCTGATTTACTGGACGAGATTGAGAGCGAAACCCTGTACCTTGCCTTAATCACGGTAGATAAACGCACGTTACAAATCGTCCTGCTGAAAATGCAGGGATATTCCACAAAGGAGATTGCAGCATCCGTAAAGCTGTCAACAAAGTCTGTTTACAGACGGATGGAAAGGCTGCGGATCAGATTGAAGCCATTTAAGCATTAGAGGGGAAATCATGGCTTTCCTATGGGCTATTGGGTGGGGAGAGATAAACGCTCTCCTACTTTTTAGCAGGAGGAAAGGAAATGACATACGGGGCAAAGACATACACGCTTCGGGAGGAATCCACGGAAAGCGGCGCAAGGTATTTTATCAGCTTTAAGGACGGGCAGGGAGAACATCACGAACTGGAAGTGTCCGAACAACTCTTTTTTGAATTTCGGCAGATGGAGCGGAAAAACAGAAATCTTCAGCAATGGAACCAGCGGCACAGGGAGTTTAACGAGGTGTGGGACGAAACCCTTTACAGACGTGCGTTGCGTGTTCCTAAAACGCTTGATGAAAGCATGATTGAAAAAGAACGGAATGAGATATTCGCTAAAGCGGTTGCCCGACTGCCAGAGATACAAAGGCGGCGTTTCCTGCTCTATTACGAGTATGATTTCAATTTTTACCAAATCGCAGAGATGGAGCATTGCACCGCTTCCGCTGTCCAGAAGTCTGTTTCGGTTGCAAGGGAGAAAGTCAAGGCAGAAATGAGAAAGTATCTCCAACCTTGACGATTACTGCCCGAAAAAGGAATCCGCTTTTTATCGGCGTTGGGACGGCGGCATTACATACTCTCACTCTTTTTCGTGGGAGTAAATCTATTTTAAGGAGGTCAACGCCTATGTGCAACAAAACCAAAGACACCGCTCGAAAGGAGGAATCCCATGCAGAAGCTTCAGACGGTCAACGCCGACACGCTCCTCTATGAGCCGCTTGAGAAGCCGTCTTTTGTGGTGGATGGTCTGATACCCACGGGCTTAACCCTGTTCTGCGGCTCACAGAAAATCGGCAAGAGCTGGCTCATGTTAAAACTCTGCCTATGCGTGTCGCAGGGAATCCCCTTGTGGGATATGCCGACACAGGAGGGCGATGTGCTTTACCTCTGCCTTGAGGACACGTTCTGCCGTATTCAAGACAGGCTGTTCCGCCTGACGGACGAAGCAAGCGGGCGGCTTCATTTTGCAGTGGCGAGCGATAAGCTGTCAGACGGTCTTATCGTGCAGTTGGAGGATTATCTGAAAGAATACCCCGACAGCAGGCTCATTGTCATTGATACTTTGCAGAAAGTCCGCACCGCATCCAAAGACAACGCCTATGCAAGCGACTACGGGGACATCTCCCTTATCAAAGACTTTGCCGACAGGCATTCATTGGCGGTCATCGTCGTACACCATATCCGAAAGCAGAACGACAGCGACGTATTCAACAAAGTGTCTGGCACAACGGGATTGACGGGGAGTGCGGACGCAACCTTTGTCCTGCAACAGGAAAGCCGTGCGTCCAATGCCGCCAAGCTGTATGTGACGGGCAGGGACACACCCTATCAGGAGTTTACGCTCCGCTTCCGTGATTGCAGTTGGGAACTGGTGGAGCGTAAGGAGCAGGAACAGCTTGCCAAAGAAGCGATACCAGACGTTCTTTTTCGGTTAGTGGATTTCATGCAGGGCAGGGAAGAATGGACTGGCACGGCAACGGAGCTGTTAGCCGCTATGGGGGAAACGGAAACTGTCCCCACGGTGATTACGAAATGGCTCAATGAATACCGCACCACGTTTTTAAGTGAGAATTGTATCGGTTACCAGTACAGCCGTAAAAAAGACGGCAGGCAGATAGCCCTTGCAAGGCAGGCGAGTGACAGCGGTGACAGTGATGACAGCAGTATTGGGATACCCCCTGTTACTGTCATTGACACCTAAAGCCATGTAAAGTTGGCGGCTCTGCCCTGCGGGTGACAGCGGTGACGGTGATGACGGCAATATTGGGATACCCCGCCGCTGTCATCCCTGCGGGAGAACACCCCGTAAACGCAAAATGCAGGCGTGGGCATTACTCGCCCTTTTCGGCTCGTAAAGCCACCCCTGCGGTCAGAAAAATCTACTGATTTTTCCGACTGCGTTTACAGGGTGTAACACACTACACTTTGCTCCGCAAAGAGCCGTGTGCCAGACGTTCCCTCTGGACTCCCTTAAAGCAGGGCTTACGCCCTGCCCATCCTGCGCCCTGCGGCTTCGGATGGAAGAATGAGCGGTGACAGTCGGCGGCTTCCGTGGGGGCATCCCAAAATCACTGTCATCACCGTCACCGCTGTCACCCAAAGGGCAGTTACCCGCCGAAGAAAGGAAGATTGACTATGCCCTATGCAATCCTGCGTTTCCAGAAACGCAAGGCAGGCGGCGTTGCGGCTTGTGAACGCCACAACGAGCGGAAGAAAGAAGCCTATAAAAGCAACCCAGATATTGATATGGAACGCTCTAAAAATAATTACCATCTTGTGAAGCCGCCCTGCTACACCTACAAGAAAGAGATAAACTGAATGGTGGCTGAAGCAGGGTGCAGGACGAGGAAAGACAGCGTGATGATGGTGGAAACGCTCATCACCGCTTCGCCCGAATTTATGAACCAGTTACCGCCCGAAGAACAAAAAGCGTATTTCCAGACAGCTCTTGACTTCATTTCGGAGCGTGTGGGAAAGAAAAATATCCTCTCCGCAGTCGTCCACATGGACGAGAAAACGCCCCATATGCACCTATGTTTTGTGCCGCTTACGCCCGACAACAAGCTGTCAGCGAAGTCTATCTTAGGCAACCAAAAGAGCCTGTCCGAGTGGCAGACAGCCTACCATGAGCGTATGTCTGCACGGTGGAATCAGCTTGAAAGAGGTCAGTCCGTGGTGGAAACAAAGCGGAAGCACATCCCCACATGGCTCTATAAACTGGGCGGCAGACTGGATAAACAGTATGCGGAAATCGTGTCTGCCCTCTCCGACATTAACGCTTTTAACGCAGGCAAAAAAAGAGATAAGGCGTTAGAGCTGCTCTCCGAATGGCTTCCAGACGTGGAGAAATTCTCTAAGGAAATCGGGAGACAGCAGGCGTATATCGACAGCCTAAAAGAGAGAATCGGGCAGGAATCCGACTATGCGGGGCGTATGCGTGATGAAAAGTACGAGCAGGAATTAAAGGTACAGAAAGCCAACCAGAGGATATTTGAATTGCAGAGAACCAACGAGCAGATGGGGCGGTTGCTCTCAAAAATACCGCCAGAAGTATTGGAAGAATTGCAGAAAAGCAATCGAAATAGAGCAAGAGAAAGGTAGGAATGTGAATGAAGAAACAGGATTTTAAGGTATTAAAGACAGCAGATTTATACCCGTTTCCCGACAATCCGTTTCATGTGGTGGAGGATGAAATGCTGTCAGAGTTGGCGGAAAGCATTAAGGAGTTTGGAATTGTAACGCCGATAATCACACGCCCGAAAGAGGACGGGAATGGTTATGAAATCATTGCAGGACAGCGGCGTGTCCGTGCTTCGGAGCTTGCAGGGATAAACACAATCCCCGCTTTTGTCCTGCCCTTAGACCGTGACCGAGCCATCATCACACTTGTAGACAGCAATCTCCAAAGAGAAAATATTCTGCCGAGCGAGCGGGCATTCGCCTACAAGATGAAATCCGAAGCCATGAAGCGGCAGGGTTTCCGCACAGATTTAACCTCGTCACAAGTTGGGACGAAGTTGCGGACGGACGATAAAGTGGCGCAGGGCTTCGGCGTTGGCAGGATGACCGTGCAGAGGTTTATCCGTTTGACGGAACTGATACCGCCAATTTTGCAGATGGTGGACGAGGGGAAAATAGCCCTCACGCCTGCGGTGGAGCTGTCTTTTTTGAAGAAAGACGAGCAGGAAAACCTATTCGCCACAATGGAGAGCGAGGAAGCAACGCCCTCACTCTCACAGGCACAGCAGATGAAAACTTTGAGCCAGAGTGGGCGGCTTGACATGGATACCATCTTTGCGATTATGACGGAGGAAAAGGGAAACCAGAAAGAAACCGTGAAAATCGGCATGGAGCGGTTAAAGAAATACTTCCCGAAAGGGACAACGCCCAAGCAGATGGAGGACACCATCATCAAGCTTTTGGAGTGTGAATTGCAGAGGAAACGGGGCAGGGACAGCCGCTAATCTTCTCTTTTCGGGCAGTAAATAGAAACTCTGGACAGATAAAAAGCAGAAAGGCAAGACAGGAAATGAAAGATATTCAATATGAGATTGTGAAAGAGATAGCTGTATTGTCGGCAAGCGACAGCGGCTATACAAAGGAAATCAACTTAATTTCATGGAACGGGAAAGAGCCAAAGTATGACATCCGCAGCTTTTCCCCCAACCGTGAGAAGTGCGGAAAGGGAATCACGTTGACCGCTGATGAAGCGGCGGCTCTCCTTAAAGCATTGCAGGAAGAATTGAACAGCGGGGATTGATTGTATCTGATTGGCAGGGCGGGAGTATTTTTATATACTCTCCTGCCCTGTCTGGAAAGGAAGATTTGAGTATGGGCGAGGATAAGACAGCGAATAAAAAGAGAAAGCGTATTGTGGCAAGACAGCCAGTGCAGATGATTGTCAGCCGTGAATATGTCGGCACACAGACTGTTGCCGAAGCGTTCATCCCGATTATTTCTGAGGACATCCGAAAGAGCATTACGGGAAATGACACCTTCGACAATGACGGGTTATCCGCTTAGAATGTACGCAATGGAACATGAAAACAGTTAGGGCAGATACGGAGGTTTTACAGTATGACAGGAATCAAAGAAGAAAAGAAAATCTATTTAGTCGGCATTTACTGCCGCTTATCTAAGGATGATGGCACGGAAAATGAGAGTGCGAGCATTGCCACACAGAAATCCATCCTCACGAATTATGTGAAAAAGCAGGGCTGGCATCTGGCAAAAACGTATGTGGACGACGGTTATTCTGGTACGAATTTTCAAAGACCGAGTTTCCAGAACATGATTAAGGACATTGAAAACGGATTGATAAACTGCGTGATTACAAAGGATTTATCAAGACTGGGGAGGAATTACCTTGACTGCGGCTTATATCTGGATGTATAAATCTGTTTGAGAACATAAACTATAGGTTATAACGAAATAGACACATACATATCCTAAGTTTTTAGGAATAGTATGTGTCTGTTTCATTATAATTCAAGTAAATCTGAATATATTTTTCTCCTTGCAGTATTGGATTTATTAGTGAAATTCACGTTATTGTACCATTCTATTAACTTATCTTTTTCTTTGTCAGTAAATTTATCTTGATGGTAAACAAAATATCCTATTAAATAATTTATGTAGTCAGCACGATTGTGTTTCTTTAAATCATTATCCTCAATGAATTGAAGTGCTTTATCTAGTGCATTTAATGTCATTTTAAAACATTCTTGAAGCTGCTCTGGTTTTAATTTACAAAGTTGAGAATCTTTTGCGTCTGATGACATGGTTGAAAAATTGCTAGCATGTTTATCAGAAAAAAGCAGTTCATATGAAGGATTTAAGGCGGCAATAGGATATGAAACATGGGTTTTTTGAGGTTTAAAGTAAACGGTAGATAGTGCGTACCTCGACTATGGCGGCAAAATGTGTGACAATAGACTATATTTCTATCATGGGTATTAAAAGTTAAGTCTCAACTTTTGATAC
>RAYY01000049.1 GCA_003611875.1 bacterium D16-56
ATCACAGGCACCAGAACGCCAAACTGCCTCACACTCTCCACCATTTCCATCATTTCTTCATCTTCCATAACACGGAATGGATGTCCCTTAAACGTATGAAGCTCTGCCAGTGCCATTCTGACCACCTGATCTTCCGCTGTTTCCTTTTCTCCCCCTTTCGGCTCCTGCTCCCCAAACAGATCGTCAAAAGAACGAAATTTAATCTTATCCGCACTACGGCTCCCCATGGGAAAGCACCTCCTTTGTCAGCGCCGCATACCCTTCCGCCACAATTCCCTTTGGGGCATGGATAAAAATGCTCTTTCCCTCCGCGCTGGTTTCCGCCGCTTTAATGGATAATGGGATACAATTCTCAAAAATATGTATCCTGTCCCCATAGGCTTCCCTGAGCCGGTCAGAGATATCCTTTGCGTAATTTGTCCTGCGGTCCACCTTGGTAAGCAAAATCCCTTCAATCTCTAAGTCCCGATTCAACTGCCGCCGCACCCGTCCAATGGTCTTAATCAACTGCTGCAGCCCCTTCACCGACAAATAAACCGATTCCACTGGTATCAGTACGCTGTCTGCCGCCACCAGTGCATTAATGGTTATCATCCCCAGAGAAGGCATGGTATCCATCAAAATAAAATCATACCGTTCCCGAACCCTGTCAATATACTGCCGCAGGATCATCTCCCGGCTCATCATGTTCACCAGGGTTGTCTCCATGCCTGCCAGTTCAATATTGGCCGGAAGGAAATCCACTCCCTCCTCATGGTGCGGAATCCCCTCATCAAGCTCCCACGGTTCCTCATTGACCACCTTCTCCATCAGATTTACCAGGGTAACATCCAGTTCATCCGGCTCCGCAATCCCCAGACACGCTGTCATACTACTCTGGGCATCCGCGTCAATCAAAAGGACTCTCTTCCCCCTCCCTGGCCAGCCCAATGCCCATATTCACACAAGTTGTACTTTTTCCCACTCGCCTTTCTGCGAAGCTATGGTTATGACCTTTGCCATCCTTTTTCCTCCGTCCATCATCTCTC
Organism: bacterium D16-56; assembly: GCA_003611875.1. Lineage (GTDB taxonomy): Bacteria > Bacillota > Clostridia > Lachnospirales > Lachnospiraceae > Brotaphodocola. The sequence continues at coordinate 1,029 of RAYY01000049.1, forward strand.
TTTAAGCTGCCCCGCAATACTCCGGATACCGAATCTTCACCACCTGCCAGAAATAAGGCGCATAGCCACAGCAGAACAGTTCCTCCACCGTATACCGCCCGCATTCCGTCAATTGTTCTTCCGAATCCTCATAATCGAACACGCTTGGAGTCCCATTGTTATATAAGTTATAAGCCATTCGGACAATTTTCTTACTCCCAGAAGTCTGCCATCCATCATGAAGACACTCTGTCTTCACCAACCCAGTCTTGAAATCATAGATTTCATTTACATGATCCCTTGTATCTCTGTCGATTCCCAGACAGTACACCAGCGCAGCATGATAGACATCCTGATATCTGCACCGCTTCAATGACCGAACAAAAAAATCCTTATGCTCCATACTTGAATAAATCGTTTTCTCTTCATTCATATTCTTTATTTTCCTTTTCTTTTTTTGAAGGTAACGATGTGGTTTTTAATAATTTGAGTAAACTTCGCTAAAGATTTAAGATACTCATTTTACTCAACAAGTAGTTTGAGTAATACTCAAGTTGAAGTGATTTCAGACGGTTTTATACGGTATTTTGCGGCTTTTTCAAAAACACGCAAAAAGCCCCAAAACACCTTGCATTCTCCGATCAATCGGGAATTTACAAGGCTTTTGGGGCCTTTTTCATATCATGTTAAATTGTAAGGTTTCAGGGCTTACATTCCCATCTGCTTCGCCACTTCCTCAGCAAAGTTTTCTTCCTTCTTAGCCAATCCTTCGCCGGTCTCAAACCGAACAAACTTCTTCACCTTAATATCTGCTCCGTTCTCCTTAGCCACGGCCTTTACATACTGATCCACAGACTGCTTTCCATCCTCTGCCTTGACATAAACCTGATCCAGCAGGCAGATCTCCTTCAGCTCCTTATTGATCCGGCCCATAACCATACCGCTGATGATCTTGTCATTGGCATCCGGCTTCTCATTCTTGGCAGCTGCGGTCAGAATCTCTTTCTCTTTCTCAATATAATCAGCGCTTACCTCATCTCTGCTGGTAAACTGAGGCTTCAAGGCGGCAGCCTGCATAGCCACGTTCTTTGCCATCTCCTTGACAGCATCATTGACCACGTTAGACTCTACCACTACCAGTACACCGATCTTACCGCCGGCATGGATATAGGAAGCCACGAAACCGTCAGCTACCTCTACCTGCTCAAAGCGACGAATATTCATGTTCTCACCAATGATGGAAATCTGGGTGGACAATGCCTCCTTCACAGTCAGAGACGGATCCTTCTCCCACTTTTCTGCCATGAAAGCATCCATGTCAGCAGCCGTTGTCTTCAGGGCCTGAGCAGCCACATCGGCTGCATAGGTGCGGAACTTCTCGTTCTTTGCCACAAAGTCAGTCTCTGCATTGACCTCTACCACTACTGCCTTCTTCTCATCCTCAGATAAAGCCGTCACAACAATACCCTCTGCAGCGATACGGCCGGCTTTCTTCTCAGCGCCTGCCAGACCCTTTTCACGCAGAAAATCAACTGCCTTGTCCATATCTCCATCCGTAGCTGCCAGTGCTTTCTTGCAGTCCATCATACCGGCGCCGGTCATCTCTCTCAACTCTTTTACCATTGCTGCTGTAATTGCCATTGTTATTCCCTCCATATATAAATTATTCATTGAAAACGATCGTAAAAGCCGCTTCTTGTCCTGTTATCGTTCAGACGGTATACGCTGTCCTCTGCCTTTCTTCTCTTATGTCTATTACACGCCTATTTAAAAAAAGTGCTTCAACCCGCAGTCCACAGGCTGAAGCACGACTCTTTCCGTGATTAAGCTTCTGCAGCTTCTTCCTCTGCATTCTCAAAAACTTCGGAAAAATCTGCCTCTGCCTCTCCCTGATTCGCTTCAATTACTGCATCTGCCATTTTGGATACAATCAGCTTAACGGCACGGATTGCATCATCATTACCCGGAATCACATAATCCAGTTCTTCCGGATCACAGTTTGTGTCTGCAATGCCGATCAGCGGAATATTCAGGGCATGAGCTTCCTGTACACAGATTCTTTCCTTCTTTGGATCTACGATAAAGATCGCATCCGGAAGTCTCTTCATCTCTTTAATGCCACCCAGATTTTTCTCCAGCTTCTCCCATTCCTTCTTCAGCGCAATTACTTCCTTTTTGGGAAGCACGTCAAAGGTTCCGTCCTCGGACATTGCCTCAATCGCTTTCAGCCTGTCAATACGGCTGCGGATGGTCTTAAAGTTGGTCAGCATACCACCCAGCCATCTCTCATTTACAAAGAACATGCCGCAGCGCTCTGCTTCGGTCTTAATCGCATCCTGAGCCTGCTTTTTGGTTCCCACAAACAGAATCGTACCGCCGTTTGCCACAATATCGGAAACCGCATTATATGCTTCGTCTACCTTGCCTACAGACTTTTGAAGATCGATAATATAGATCCCGTTCCGCTCGGTATAAATATAGGGGGCCATTTTAGGGTTCCATCTTCTTGTCTGATGTCCGAAATGCACTCCTGCTTCCAGAAGCTGCTTCATTGAAATAACGCTCATGTCTCTTTCCTCCATTTGGTTTGTCTTCCGTCTGCATCTTATGCTTCCTCCGGGACCTGATCCTCAGGCACCGCCTTTGGAATCCGCAAACGTGATTTTTCAACTTTCCTATCATAACACACCTTCCATAGATTGACAAGTGTTTTTTCTTATTTCTCCTGAGGTTTTCTGCTGAGAATAATGTTATTGTTCGTAACAAATCAGGCAGGTCTGCGCAGAGTAAGCCCCAGAGAAGCGAGGGTGCTTGCCGCACTGACCGTATACCCAAAAGAGCGCCTCTTAATGCCTGCTCCTTGGGAGCGGGAACACTTGGTGCAATAAAATTAATGAAGCTTCTCCTGGCACTCCGCCACAAAGCGGTTTCCCTTCTAAATCCAATAGTACAAATAAAATACCCAATCGTCCAAACAAAAACCTCCCTCGCCTCTTGCATTTCTATCCCTTAGTCAGTTATACTTATAATCAACAGCAAAAAGAACCATTCGAGGTGTATACCAAGGGATTTCTGGAGGGGAGTGAAGGCCGCCTTACTGAGACAGAGATCGTTAAAACGTATGCGGCTCATTTTGCTGCATCGGATGGTGTTCCTGCGTCCTGCTGCTTCGCTTATCGTGAAGCCTAAATTTTCTCTTTTCACTTCAAAAAAGTCTTTTCACAGCCCGAATTTTCATATATGATATTCTTTGGGAATGATCCAGAAATTATCTTCGAGAGCGCTGTCCTCCAATCCTATTTGCCCCAGAAAGGAGCCTTATCATGGAACATCAGGTAACACTGCCAGAAATACTCCAGGCGCGGGAGCGCCGCGCCTGCCTTCAGAAAAAGCTGCTGGCCAAATATCGCACCCCTTTAATCTCCTTTACCATGAATATTGCCGGCCCCATAAAAAACAGCCCCCAAATCCAGCAGGGCTTTCAGTTAGGATGCCGCTATTTAAAAGAACAGCTAGATTCCTTAAATATCCCTTGTGTCCACTATGAAGAAATCCATGCTCCCACCGGAGAGGAGGCCTTTTATCTTCTGGATGCTGACCCTCTTTTCATAAAAGAGATCACCTGTTCCATAGAGGATGGCTTTGAGCTGGGCCGTCTGTTTGATATGGATGTGCTGAAAAAGTCAGGCGAAAAGGTAGACCGCACGGAGCTGGGACTTTTGCCCCGCCCTTGTCTTATCTGCGGCGGACCTGCCAAGGAATGTGCCCGAAGCCGCTCCCACACCGTAGAAGCTCTTCAGGCCAAAACTGCCCAGATCCTGGCCCGTGCCATAGAAGACGAGGACGCTGTCTGCTCCGCCAGACTGGCATGCAGGGCTCTCCTCTATGAGGTATGCACAACTCCAAAGCCTGGCCTGGTAGACCGGGACGGAAACGGCAGTCACCAAGATATGAATATTTTCACCTTCATGGACAGCGCCAGCGCACTTTGGCCTTATTTCGAGACATGCACACGAATCGGAAGGCAGACTGCACACCTTCCGGCCAGGCAGACCTTTCTGCAGATTCGCTTCCCAGGCAGGAAAGCAGAGGCAGATATGTTTTCCGCCACCAAGGGAATCAATACCCATAAAGGCGCCATATTCTGCATGGGAATCCTCTGCGCTGCCCTTGGGCGCCTTCCAAGAGAACAGTGGAAACAGCCTGACCGGATTCTGGACGAATGCTCGGCCATGACAAAAGGGCTGGTTGACTCCGACTTTGCCGGACTTACCGAAGAAAACGCTGTCACCATGGGACAAAGACTATACCTGCAATATCAAATCACAGGTGTGCGGGGGCAGATGGAGGCAGGTCTTCCTGCTGTGAGAAAAACAGGGCTTCCCGTATTGAAAAGAGGCCTGGCACGAGGATTAAGCATCAACGATGCCGGCTGCGCCACCCTTCTCGCCCTGATCACGTCCACAGACGACACCAATCTGATCGCAAGAAGCAGTCGCTCCACCCAACAGGAAACCGTCCGTCAGCTTAAAAACCTGCTGGCTGAAACTCCATATCCCAACAGACAGACCCTCCGCTGCCTTGATATGCAGTTTATATCAAAAAATCTTTCTCCCGGAGGCAGCGCCGACCTGCTGGCAATCTGCTACCTCCTGTACTTTTTGGAAAGCTTATAAGAAGCTGTCCCTGACAGAGGAGCATTTCCTTCCACTGCTGCCATACAACAATAGAATTCCACGAACGGAGACGATTATGTCAGAATACGCCATTTCACAAGTCCATCCCACTGACCGGCGCAGCTTTGCCCAGATCGACGCTCTTTTAGAACAAGAAGGCATAAAGCGGGATTCCAACCTGGACTATACCTGCGCCATGTTTGATGAAGATTACCAGGTCATTGCCACCGGAAGCTGCTTTGCCAACACCCTGCGGTGTTTTGCCGTCAGCAGCACCCACCAGGGAGAAGGGCTCCTGAATCAGATCCTGACGCATCTGATGGATGTCCAGTATCAGAGAGGAAATCTCCACCTGTTCCTCTATACAAAAATAAATTCTGCAAAATTCTTTCATGATTTAGGTTTTTATGAGATCGCACGAGTAGATGAGACTCTTGTTTTTATGGAAAACCGCAGAAACGGCTTTGCAGAATATTTAACCCGGTTATCCCAAACCAAAACAGACGGATTATCCGCCGCACTGGTCATGAATGCCAATCCCTTCACCCTTGGCCACCAATACCTGACAGAAAAAGCAGCCTCGGAATGCGACACCCTTCATCTGTTCCTTGTCAGCGAAGACGCCAGCCTGGTTCCTTTTTCTGTCCGAAAACGGCTGGTGCTGGAAGGCACCTGCCACCTGCCCAACGTAATCTGTCATGACAGCGGCCCCTATATTATCAGCAATGCTACCTTTCCCAGCTACTTTTTAAAAGATAAGGAATCTGTTATTCGGGGCCATGCCAGGCTGGATTTGATCATCTTTACCAGGATTGCCCATGCTTTGTCCGTCACACGCCGCTATGTAGGGGAAGAGCCTGCCAGCCAGGTCACGGGAATCTACAACCAGATTATGAAGAAACAGCTTCCTCTTTCAAACATTGACTGTGTCATTGTTCCTCGAAAACAAGTGAAGAACCGTCCCGTCAGTGCCTCTGTTGTCCGCAGCTTGCTGAAGGCCGGGAACCTTGAAGCTTTAAAGGACTTTGTTCCCCTGTCCACCCTCCGCTACTTCCAAAGCAAAGAAGCGGCCCCTGTCATAGAACGAATTGCCGGCACCCAAAATGTAGTCCACTATTAGGAACCGTTCCTCCAGGATGAAACGTAAGGAACTATAGAAAATAAGAGAACCATCTTGACTTGTCTGGTTCTCTTATTTTCCTGCAGCTCCTTACCCACGAATCAGTTTAACAAAATCAACCGCCTCATCCCCTGGCACCATCTGGGCAGTAATCGCTACCCCCTTGTCAGCCAGATACAAAAAATTCTCCACATCCTCCTCTGACACGCTGACAGCCTTTTTCAGCATCCGAGTATTCTGCTTTCCGCCCATATTGCCCACATTAACCTTCTCCATGTGAAACCCATGGTCATACAGATCCCGGATAGTCCTGGGACCCTTGGCCACAAGAAATACCCGCTCCCCCTCATACTTCCCTGAACAGAGATTGGCGGCTGCCTTTTCTACAGTCAAAATCGACAGCTTGCACTGACTGGGACACGCCATCTTCAGCGCTTCCTTGTTCACCGGATCCTTCACCACCTGGTCGTCTACCACCATAATTCGGGTAGCTTTTGTGGACAAGCTCCAAACAGCAGCTACCTGCCCATGAATCAGACGATCATCGATTCTTATATTGACAATTTCCATCATAAAAGCTTCTCCTCTTCTATTGTTCATTATTTCCTGATTATGGTTCCCCTGTATCAATACTCCACCTGGTCAAAGGGCATCCATTCAAATACCCCTGAACTGTTACGTCAAACGTTCTGTTTCCGGCCGGACACACTCTATCGTATTGACACAAATACCGGCGAAGTCCAGGCCACATCTCCGTTTTTCTGCCAGATCCGCAGACGCAGATTCCCGTCCTCCTTCATATAGATGATCCGCTTTGCATCAACCCGGTAGGAGCTTTCCGGATATGCCTTTCCCACTCGGAATTTATAGGCATTGTGCCACCAGGGATCATCCCGGTAATGGGAAATATCCCCCCAGGTCTCCTTTGTCAGCTCCTTCACCTCGTCCCAAAGAGCAAACACCTTTGAGCCCTCCAGCAGCTCTCTTACAGAAATAGGATACTCCTTTTTGTCAATGGTCAGCCTCATTACACTGTCTGCGTCAGCCTCCACCTCAAAAATAAACCCTTCCGTGGTCACATTGCTGGGTCCCATCCATTTGCCCGTTGCAGTAGACTGGTAGGTGGTGACAGAAAAATCACAGCCGGACTCGTCTAAAGAAAGGATTTCCTGTCCATAGTTGTTCCAGCACTTTTCCACCTCCAAAAGCTTTCCGTCTACCTCCAGCCGTCCGGTCCACTTCTTGAGCCACTGATCCTTGTAAACCCTGGTGTCTGGTCCCCAGCCCAATTCCAGCCGAAACTTAAACCGGATTACCCCCTTAAGCTTTTCCCTCTCCCATGTACCGGAATGAACTATCATATCCTCTAAAATATTATCCCGCAAAATCTCGATTCTGTCTACTGCCGCCGTACCCTTTACAGATATTTCCATCTCCGCCTTGCCGTCAGGCGCAGATACTTCTCCTCCCATGGGCGTACCGTTTACCAGCTCATCCACCTGTATCCGGCTCTGTGACACCCCGTATACCCTGCGGTTTAGGAAAGCATCCCAGATTGCCTCTCTGGTCCTGCCCCTGGCCAGCACACACATGCTGCCATGCTCAAATACCCCAGGCACACTGTGATTATCTCCGGCTGCCATGAGCCCGATCTTGTATCCCCGCTTCAAGCCCTGTTCATACGTGGTTTCTCCGGTGCGGGGTCCCATGTGTACATGTCGGTTCATTCCCAAAGGCCCGTCGTCGTTTTCACTGCAGCCATGGCTGGAATAAATCTCCGCAAAGGGAGAAAAACGCTCATCATGAGTATCCCAATTTTTCCCGCGAGATCCCGGCTGGTAGGCCAGATGGTGAGGTATCCCTATTACATCCTGCCCTTCATAAGCCTTTACCAGCTCCTGATACCGGAGAGGATGCTTCTGCTCCCCATCGTCGTGCAGGAAAAACACATTATGATCTCCGTCAAGACCGGCTCCCTGCCACTCAAATCCCATAAACATGGGAAAGCCTTCTTCATTGGACTTTTTCGTAAACGCCCTGATCTTCTCCCAATCCTGAGCGACCACCTTATCCTCTAAACGATCCTCCACTGCCAGCCCTGTGTCTGTAGGGCGCATATAAAATGGATAATAGGCCACAGGCCAAAAATCCATCTGTTTTTTTATCTGCTCATACCACAGCAAAAGCTCCTCCATCTGGTTATGATGAATATTGCTGTGCATATCTGTCCATAGCTTCGTATATTCCATAAAATCTCCTTTACGATTCTGCCGGCTCCTTCAGCATTCCCGGCAAAATATGGATAGTCCCCCACTCCCTGGGACTTTTTGCCCTCCCCCACTCTTTTAGTCTCTTATGTCTGGCACGTGTCTTCCTCTCCTGCTCCACCAGACTTTTTCTCTGGTCTGAATCTGCAAAGCACCCGGCCAACTCGGCCATTCTGACCAACTCCTGTCCTTTATCTGGCCAACTTTCCATCAGATTCCTTTCTTCCATGGGATCTGCTTCCAGATCATAGACATACCACTGACCCGATATTTGTACCACCTTATACTGTCCCAGCACAGCCGCCTCTGCCAATACAGGGGCTCCTTTTTGTTCCAGCATCTGCTGAATCCGGATCCAGTGTCTGCCAAAGTCCGGATGTTCCAGATCAATCCTCTTTCCCTGATGCCACCCGTCTGCTTCCGATTCTTCTCTATTAGACAAAGCCCCTAAGGACAGAATCGTCCTGGATACATCCAAAAGCCCTACCGGTTCCTGACACAGACCAGGAGCGATTCCCGTTCCCTCCATCACCAACGGCACCCGCACCGCATGCTCGTACAAAGACTGTTTGCCAAAAATTCCTCTTTTCCCCAACTGCTCTCCATGGTCAGACAGATAGACAAATAAATGATTCTTATCCTTACAAGCCTGCCGGAACCGATCATACAAAGCTCCTGTGTATTCATCCAGCCGTTCCACCAAGCCGCTATATGCCGCCCGGCAATTTCTCATTCTCTCTGCTTCGCATTCCTGTATATAATCCTCATAGCAGGAAAGCGCCGACATGACCGCCTCCCGGCCGCATTCTTCCAATGACCAGCGTTTTTGATATTTATGGTACAATTCCTCTTTGCATACAAAAGGAAAGTGAGGGCCATAAAATCCCACCAGCAAAAACAACGGCTGTGCTCTGCCTTCTGTTTCCCATCGCTGAAGAAAATTCATGGCCTGCTGCCATACATTTTCATCATACACCATAACCGGGGAAATGCCTCCTCCTGCCACCTCTGTACAGTGGAGCCGATTCGTAGTACCTGCATAGATCCCAAAATCCCTGCGGGACCTTCCTCCGGTTCCCCAGTACTGAGATGTAATATCTCCATACAAATGCTGGTCAAACCCATGCCTCTGGTCATCTCCCTTAAAATGCATACGCCCGATCAGTACAGTTTCATACCCCATCCGCCCCAGCTCATGGGCCAAAGTAGGCACATCTGACAAAAGCACAGAATCATTATTAAAAATCCCCAGCTCTGAAGGCATCAGCCCTGTAAGAAAGGACATGCGGGACGGAACGCACAGGGGAGCATTGCAGTAACAATGGTCAAACAAAACCCCGTCTTCTGCAATTCTCTGCAGATGGGGCGTATCCTGCCGCTCATCTGCAAATCCCGTATTCATCCATCCATGCTGATCTGACATCACCAATAAAATATTACGCTGTTTCATGTTCCTTTCCTTTCAAAATCAGGTTTTTCCATCTTATGTCCAGAACGCTATGGGCCTGATTTTTGACCGGTTCTCCCGAAAAAACCATGCAGACTATCAATACGTTATTTCGGGACAGCCCCTTATCTGCTACATAATCCCTAAAAAGACCATCACTGCCGCAAACACCACGATCCCCAGTACAATTTTGGTGGCAGACCATTTCTTCTTATCCATCATATACCATACTGCCAACGTAAGAAGCAGCGGCAGAATCCCAGGCATAATCTTATCAAAAATCTGCTCCTGCAAAGATAAGGTCATATCCCCGTTCACATATTGGAATATCACACTGGCTTTTACCGTGGTAGCCGCCACACCGCCGATTACAATCAGTCCCATCATGGTAAGGCCCGTAGTGATCTTGTCCACCAGCGCCTTGTTGGTGAAAAACAGGTTGGCGGCTCCGATTCCCATATCATAACCCTTGTGAAACAAAAACCACTGAAGCCACACCACTGTACTCAGCCATACAACACAGAAGAAAATCGGTCCCATAGGATTGCCGTCATGAATGCACAGGCTCATGGCAATACTCAGAAGAATGGGACTGTAGGTGCCGATCAGCATAGAATCTCCAATGCCTGCAAAGGGTCCCATCAATGCATTCTTTGTGTTGACGATCAATTCCTCACTGATATTCTCACCCTTGGCTCTGGCTTCCTCCATGGCAATGGTAATTCCCGGAATCAGAGCCCCAAGCTGAGGCTCGGTGTTGTAAAACTGCATATGGCGCTGCAGTGCCTTTTTATATTCTTCAGAATCCGCCCCGTACAGTTTCTTTAAAACCGGCTCCAGCACATGACAAAATGCAAGACCCATCATACGCTCAAAATTCTGAGTGGCCTGTGCAAAAAAGATATAGGACCAGGCCGCTTTGTCAATATCCTTTTTCGTCAAAAGGGAATGGGTTTGATTTTTATTCTTCATAGCAGTCATCCTCCTCTGTATTCTGTACGGCTGCCGGCGTGGGAACCTTTGCCTCTCCCTGCGCCATTACAAAGACAATTGCAACTGCTGTGGCAAAAACAGCCAGGGCAGTCACCGACATACTGGTGGAGCCGATCATGACCCACCCCAGCAAAAACAGCACCAGCATCCACTGTTTTGCCAAAGACTGCTTTAATAGCATGGCAAATCCGATTGCCGGAAGCATTTTCCCTGCCACCTCAAAGAAATGAAGCACTCCTGACGGCATACCATGGATCAGCATCTCCGCCACAGGTGTTCCCAGATAGCAGATCAGCACGGCTGATCCGGCCCTTAAGATAAAACTGGGAACTGCTGCCAGATAGGTAGCACGGTGAATCCCTGCCCCGTCTCCCTGCTCTGCAGACTTGTCTGCCATATGAGGAAAATACGCATTGATAGTCATAATAAAGTTAAACAGTCCCAGACCCAGCATACTTAAAGGAACGGACAGAGCCACTGCCTGCTCCCCGGTGCCTCCTGCTGCCAAGGCCAGGGGAATCCCGATATAAGCCGCCCAGTTTACATCTGCCGGCATAGCCCCTCCCGGAGTGATCTGGCCGATAAAAAGCGCCTGAACCATAGCGCCTGCAATCACGCCGTTGGGAATGTCTCCCAGTATTACTCCCACGATCAGCCCTGCCACCAAAGGCCGCCCGATCATATTCCATCCACCTGCTACCCCAAAAAACCACGGTGTCCGCTTACTTCCCAGATAAGCAAACAATCCGATCAGCAATGCCTGAAAAAAGGTCATCTTTTATTCCTCCTCATTCTTCATACTCATCTTCATCCTCTGCTGTCTCCTGAAACCATACCATGGCAGCTCTGCCGGCTTCCACCCCGGATTCTGCCAGAGTCTTCACATTCCCTGCCATCTCCCTGGTCATATATCCGTCCAGCACCACCGGAAGGTTCGCTCCTCCAATCACCTCCAAGGACCTGTTTGTTTCCATCTTCATTCGGATGGACACATTAAAGGGAGAACCGCCGGTCAAATCTGCATAAATAATAATCCCGTCACAATCGCTTAACCGCTCCACGGCCTCAGACAGTTTTTCTGCCAGAGACTCCACCGAATCCTCTGGCAGAAAATCTACTGCCTCATAGTTCTGCGGCTGTCCTGCCAGAAGCTTTAAGCCGCTGGTAATCCCCGATGCAAAGCTTCCATGTCCCGTTACAATAATACCTGTCAAATGATCTCACCTCCTTTTATTTCTGTACAATTCTTACATATAATCTTCAGGATTTTGGGAACTTGCCTTCTGACATTCCTTCCTGTTGACCTTCCATCCCGGCTTTACAGCCATCAGCCCCTCCCGAATCGGGTCCTCTGTCTTCTCCTCATACTCCTTCAGTCTTTGTCTCATATCCGCAAGCACCTGCCCATACTCTGCGTCTTCTGCTAAGTTCTTCCTTTCCCCTGGATCGTATACCAGATCATACAAAGCCTCCTCATCCTTCTTTCTGTTGGAAAGCCCTCTCTCCATCAAATAATCTTTTGTCAGAGATTCATCTATATTAGACTGGTTGATCTTGAGAAAAGAAGCATCATAATAACGGATATACTTATACCGCTCTGTACGCACACACCTGGCCGGCTCATAGGATGTATGAAAATTAATCTCTGCGAAAATATCCTGCCGCACTGGTTCTTCCTCTCCGTTAAGCAGGGAAGCCAGGGAAACCCCTTCCAGATAATCCGGCTTTTCCAACCCCAGTAAATCGCATAAGGTAGGAAAAACATCCACATGAGACACCAAGGAATCGATCACTGCGCCATTGGCCTTAGCCCCAGGCACACGAATCATCAAAGCCACCCCGATCCCACTGTCAAAAAGTGTACATTTGGAAAAAGGATTGGCAATCCCGTGGTCTGTGGTAAAGAGAACAATCGTATCCTCCCAGAAACCTTCTTTCTTCACACAGTCAATCACCTGTCCGAAGCATTGATCCGCACTTTTTACACTGGTCAGAAATCCGGCAAAATCCCTCCTGGTCTCCCTGCTGTCCGGAATCGGATAAGGCGGAACAGCCAAATCCGGTCGAATCTCTGGATCAATCTGATCCGGAAAGCGACGATGGGTGGCATACATTCCGTAAGAGAGAAAAAAAGGATTCCTTTTGTCCTGGTTCTGCCTTCGATTCTGCAGCCATCTGCACACCTGCTGCGCATTCTCCTGATCCCACTTTACCAAATCCTCCTGGCGAAAGCCCGAGCTGTCACAGGTAAGCTCCTCTTTGTACCCGATCCTTCTGGCTCCGTTTTCCAGATCCAGATACCATCCCACTTCATGCTGAATTCCGCACAAAGCAGTGTCGTATCCGTTCCGGTTAAGATACTGCACCAAATGTCGGCTGCAGTCCATGGAAAACCCTCTCTGGGCCAGTCCCAGCATTCCAGTCTGATGAGGATAGGTTCCTGTCAGCATAGCTGCCCTGCTGGGAGAGCAGGTAGGCCCTGCACAGTAAGCGTTTCGAAACACTGCCGCCTCACCGGCAAAGTCTTCCATCTTCGGCGTCGGCGTCTTATACCCATAGGGACTGAGAATCCGTCCGGAATCATGAGTATGGATGTATAATACATTTTTCATGTTTTCAGTCTCCATCATTTTTCTATTTTCTATGTCCTTCCATTTTCTTTGTGCATTTTCTACATTCTTGTTTCATGTATCTATAATATATACCACAGATATCATAATGTCAATACATTTTAAAAAAGTTTGTATTATCATTATATCTCTTTAAATGTAAATTATATTGTTATATTATTAAATACCTATACCCTATATCCCAAAGTGACTATTATCTTTATTTTCCCCTGCCAGCATATTGTAAATTCCTTCAAAATCCATTACAATAAAAGCATATAAACCAAAACCCCAGAGGAACATTCCATGACAAAAAGAAGAGTGGCACAATATAAACAAATCGAAAATGACCTGCTTCAAAAGATAAATCTAGGCTATTACAAAAAAGACGACTTAATTCCCACTGAATTAGAATTATCCAACACCTATCATGTATCACGGGTAACGGTCCGTAAAGCCACGGACAATCTGGTAGCCAAAGGTCTGCTCACAAGGGTGGCCGGCGTGGGAACCTTTGTCCGCCATCCTGCCGTCACCCTAAATCCCAGTTCTGTTCAGGGCTTTTCTGAGGTAATGTCTGAACAGGGCATTACGGTCCGCACAGAGCTTCCATCCTTTATGCTGCAGAATGCCCCGGCCAACATTGCCTCCATCCTGGGCATTGAAACCGGAGAACCGATTTATTTTATTGAGCGGATCCGCTATGCAGACGAGAAAATCTTTCAGTTTGAGACTACCTATATGTCCAGCCGCCTGTACCCGGATATTTCCATCCAGGTGCTGCAGCAGTCCAAATACCAGTATTTTGAGAAAATAAAAGGACTCAAGATTGCCTACAGCCACCACACCGTCACCCCCCTGCACCCGTCCAAGCGAATCGCAGACCTGTTCCATATTCCTTTAGACACCCCTATTCTGCGGGTTGCCAACACTACCTATTTGACCAACGGGCAGGTGATGGATTACACGGAGCTGACCCTTAACTCTCCCAAATACCAGCTCACCTACATCAAGAGATAACAAAAACAGCCTTTGGAATTCCCTGACATAAGTCATGTTTTTCCAAAGGCTGTATAATAAAGCGCCTTATGATTCTATTGACATCCTGTACTGCTCACAGCGATGTTAAGGAACTGTCCCAAAAAGCTATACCCTAAAGAGCACCTCTTAATACATGCTCCTTCGGAGCGGGGGCACTTTGTGTCCAAGGAATCTTTCTCTCCTCCCCATTCTGCACAACCGTCAAATGTCCGTCCTCATACCGGGATGCTTTTGCCTGGGTCACTACCTCCACAATCGTGACCTTTTTCCCCTGCCTTGCCAGCCAGAGAGCAGTCTCACAGCCCACCAGTCCGCCGCCAACCGCCACTGTCTCCTGGCCGCAGTCCTTCTCCTTCATTATAATCTGAATATTCTTGCTTAACCCCTGGGGCGTAATAAAGAGCTTTTTTGCTGCTTTCTTATGGATTATAGATTTAAACTCCCTGTATTCACCACCCCTGCACGGTCCAAAACATCCCTGTCAAGCTCCGGAAAAGGAATCACTGCCATCGGCTCTGCCGGATGCTCTCCGATTATCTTTTCCATCCAGACCATGTTATACCAGCGGCCAAATTTATACCCGCATTTGTAAAATTCCCCAACCCACCGATATCCCATATGGCTGTGGAACTGGATACTGTTTCTCGTCAAATACTCATCCTCTGTTTCCGGACTGCCAATACATGCATTCAGGTTCAGAATATTCTGAGCCCTGGAAATCTCCTCGATTGCCTGGTAAAGCCTTTTCCCCAAGCCCAGCCTCTGACTGCCCTCCTTCAGATAGATGCTTACCTCTGCAGCCCATCCATAGGCAGCCCGCCCCACAAAAGGTCCGGTATAGACATAGCCTAACAGCTCCCCATCCTTCTCTGCCACAAGATACGGATATTTTTTTAACGTGTTTTCTATCCTGGCCTTAAACTCCTCAGGTGTCGGCACATCATATTCAAAGGTAATTGCCGTCTTCTTCACATAAGGCTTATAAATTTTCAAAAGCTCCCACGCATCCTCTGCCGCTGCGGTACGGATTTGTATCGAATTGTACTCCAATGCTTCTTCCTCCCCTTTCCAAGCTCCTGTCCTATATGCTTTTCATTGTTATCTTATATTCTTGGGTTTTATATTCCGTGTTCTTCCTCCTGCCTTCAGTATATCATTTTGTGTCGGAAGCTTTCAATGAAAATATTCTCCCCCATAAATCTGCCGCGATCTGCATGCTTCATACATTCACGTCATGTTTTCTTCCACATAGTACACGCTTCACAGCACATTGCGCTCTGTGATTGCTGCATCCCTCTCCTTATGGAGCACAAAACAGTATGGTGAAATAAGATCCCCCTTTCCTTCCATCCCTTCGTCACAAATCCGAAAATAATACCCTGCTGCCAGATCATCCCGATTCACCTGCAGCACCTGCGCAAAAAGTCTTCTTCCCTCCCGGAAACGCCCCTCCCGAAGGCAGCGGATCCCCTCCTCAAAGTCTGCTTTGGAAACAGCCCTAAGCCCCTCCTGTTCTGCTCCCAGGCTAGAAAAATACTCATAGACCGCCTCCGGTTTTCCTCCGTCAGGCTCTGTCTGCAAATACCCCAGCAGACGGATTCCGCTGTCTCCCATCGCCTTTCTGGCCAGCTCTGCCGTTTCCTCGGTCATGAGCGCCCCTGTCTGATACCGGCAGGACGCCTGATTCAGCAGACCGGCCAGCCGTATATGAGGAGAAATCGTCATGACCTCCATCCTGTCTGAGGTTCCGACGACACCGAATCTCAGGCTGCCATAGACCATGCCGGCTCCAAAGAAGAACCTGCCTCCCAATCCCTTACACGCTTTCTCGGCTGTCTTTAAGGCATCCTCCACACCATTTTCAAACAGCAGCACTGCCCCTGCATCCGTAAACTGCGCCACAATGCCCTTTCCCTCCTCTGCCGCCTCATTCATTGCACGGCAGATCTCATTGAGGACCGGGAATTGATCCGAATCATCCTCTTTCTTCTCCTGTTTAAACTGCTCTGATTCCAAAATCAAAATCACTGCGTTCTTTTCTGTTTCCCTGCCTGGATTCATGTTCCGGATATCCTTTTCCCCGAAAATGCCAATGAAGGATTCTGGTACAAACGGTTCATATGCACTTTTCAACCGATTTACCTTTTTTAAATAAGCAGCCACAGACTCAGACATCCGGATGAAAAACCGGATAACCTGGGCCACCTCCCCGTTTCCTCTCACATTTCTGACAATCCCTTTCCTCCCCTCTGCCATATCGTTTACAGACCTTTGCAGACGGATAAGAGGAAACAGGCTGATCGCTGCATTTGCTGTCAAAATCGTTAAAATTGCTGCCAAAAAGCCCAGAATCCATGCCAGGAGCTGATTTTTCTCCTTCTGGATGTCTTCAAGAATCCCGCTCTGGCTGACCATGCCCCGCACAATGGCGCGAACCTGATTCTGCTCATCCAAAACCGGCATATACAGGGTAAGATTTCTTCCCTCCAGCACATCATTCTGGAAGAATATCATCGGTTCCTTTCTGAGGGCACACTCTTTCATAAGCCGGGCTGCCTGACTGCCAAAGGCAAATTCTGCCGGGACACAGCTAAGCATGTGAGACTCCAGCATATAGAAATTTTCATCCTTTTTAAGAAACAAATCATAATTGTTTTCCCTCGCCGAGATGATTCCTGCCGGCCGATCTTTCACGGTCCAGACCTGCTCCAGGCTCATGGTTTCCTCATAATAATCACTGAGCAGAGCTAAAAATCTCTGGTAAAGATCTTCGCTTTCATGAAACAGCTTTTCTTTGGATACCCATTTTGCCAAGGTCTCTCCTCCGCCGTACATCCGGCTCTCCTCCTGCTTTACCTTCTGGACGCTCAGGATATCTGTCAGCTGTACATCCAGCAAATGCCAGCCTGCCGCCGCTGCCGGAACGGCAAAGCACACCAGCTTCATGGATGTGGGAAATATGTTGTGAAACAACAAAAGCGCCAGCCGGTACAGACCCCAGAGCGCCAGAACTGCTCCATACATTAAGAGGGTCAGCTTGAGAATCCGCATGGCCAGAATATCAGGGGCAGGCGTTATGGAAGACAGAAGCTTTTTCTCCTCTCCCAGAACCACCGGCAGCAGCCGGGAATCCCCTTGACGGAAGGAGGCTGTAAATACGCCGTTTTCCATTTCGTCCATCTGATACAAAAGTCCGTAAGCTTCCACAGCAAAGCCGGAAACCAGCTCTGTTTTCACCAGGCATGGTTCCTCATAGGGGATCTGATAAACCGCATGGTCTCTGACATTATAAAAAAAAATCCCTTTTTTTCCGAAAATATACGCCGTATTTTCCGTTCCCAGAATTGCGCCGTTGTTAAGAAAAATACATTCCTTCTTTCCTCCCTGCCATTTGTGCCACACCGAGCCGTCCCGGTCCACATACCAGACCTGACCATCCTCTGTCCGGGCAGACTGATATATGCCGTCCAAGTCTTCCTCCGGTTTTGCCGTCTCCTCCTGAATATTGTCCAGTAAGCCTGTCTCAAAGTCACAGATTCCCGTATATCGTTTGATGTCAGCAGAACCGGTGTATTCCAAAAAAGTGGCCTGGCATTGGCCGTCTGCTGTTAAGGAAATTTTCTCTCCAATACGAAATGTATCATCTCCGGATCTGGAGACATACACAATACGGCAATTCCCTCCGTCCAGATCACTGGAAAATACCATGATATTTCCGCCAGACCGGTCCATTCCGTACCATTTCTTCCCGTCCCACAGACTGCCATATACATTATTTAACGGAATCCCTGCAAAATGCCAGGTAATGGCACAAGCTATACCAGCGCAGACAGCCAGCAGCAGCAGGGCCTTTCTAAGCAAACGATCGGTTGTTTTTGGCATCTTATTTGTATTCAGTATCTTTCCAGACATAATTCTTTTGGCGCCTGTCCTTTCTCCATGTATGCCTCACACAAGCAAATATATTTTCCGGCTGCCCTATCCTCCCTGTGATGGTCAATCACCCTGATGAAATGCCGTCTGGCATTGGGTATCTCCCCGACGCAAAAGGCCCGGACTCCTGCCTCAAAGTCATTCCTGGTAAATGTCTTTTTCCTTCTGCTTTCCTCCGGCTCCCCATCGAAAACCTCATAGATCCATTCCATGCTTTTTTGGCTGCTAAGATACACCCATCCTAGCAGCCGATAATGGTATGTCTCGTAAAAATCCGGAATCTCCCGGGCTGCCTGGCCGGTAATCAAAATCCCGCTGCCGCATTCCTCTGCCAGCCTCTCAAGGGACCAGGCCAGGCTTTTCTGCCTGTCCGTCACAGCTACCATGCATCGCTTTTCAGATCCCATAATGCCGATCCTCATCGGTCCTGCCCTAATCGCGGCATGAAGCCGCTGGCCGTCAGAATCCTGAAACGTGTTTTGGACTGCCAATACAGCCGCCAGCAGGATCCCCTGTCTCTCTCTTTGGGGAAAAATCGCCTCAATGCCTGATGATGTCAGCCGGAATACAATCCCTCCGTTAGCTTTGATGACAGGGATCTGATATTCCAGCCTCCTATTCCGTCTTTTAAAGGAATGCTCCTGATTTTCTCCGCCTCCTAATGCCAGCACGGCAGCCTGAACCTGCTTTTCGTCTCCTGGCCTGATTTTTTCAATTCCGTTTTTGCCGAACAGGCCGAAAATCTCCCGAGGCAGAAATGCCTCATACTTTTTTTGAAAGGATTCTGTCCGGTGAACCTGGCCTTCCGCATTCTCTGCAATCCTGTTAAACGCGGCTGCGATTCCTGCTATTTCACTGTTTCCGCCCACATACACCCGGGTATCCAGTCTTCCGTCCGTCAATGCCAGAATCGCGGCCTTTAACCGGCTTAGGGGTCTCATGTTCATCCACATCACCAGCAAAACCACAGCCAGCAGGCCCAGGCTTGCCAGGGCGATTCTTCTTTTCAGCTCCTTCCTGTTTAAAATCTGCTCAAACCTGCCCCTTTGATTCTCTGCCGAAGCCTCCAAAAGTCCGATCACATATCCCCCTTTTCCCTTCATAGGGGTGAAGGAGGAATACCAGTCCTCCAAACCGTCATTATAGGAAAGGAATACGTCCTTTTCCTCTTGAATTGCCAGCATCATAGCCTCTGTCTTTTCATGAGGAAACTGATATTTTACAGGCAGGTTCATGGTATATTCGGATTCTGCGCTGTAAATCTCACCATCCTTATAAAAATACTGACGAATACAGGGTCTTTCCCGGTTGGTATAGGTATTGTCCTCTCCGTTTCGGAAATACTCTTCTGGAGAACGGACAATCTCCATCCTCTGCCGTCTCTCCTCCGTATGGTAAGGCTGAAGGCGGCAGGCTTCAAACTGATCCAAATCCATCTGAAACAGGAAATCCCGGTTTGCCCGGGAAAGCTGTACGGCGCTGATATTTTCATAAGACTGTTCCAGATGCCGGTCAGTTATCTCAAACAGAAGCACATAGCCTGCAGCCAGAAAGGGAATCATCACCAACACCATAACAGTCCATACCTGTGCTCCGCCCTTTTTTCCTTCCTGCTGCCGCAATCAGGAAAACATAAGCCAATCCGACTGTCATGTCTCCTCCTCATCAAAGGCCAAATCTCCTGCCGTCACCACCAGCGCATCCCCCTGAAGCTTTTGCCGGTCTGTAAACCAGGGCAGAGAGCCTTTGGTGCTTATAAAAAAACGCACATGCTCCGGAAGATACTGCAGGATCCTTTCTATCAGCTCCTTGATCCGGTCTGTGACAATCTCCTGAAAATCATCCAGAATAATAATCAGACTTTCTGTATCCGCATCCTCTGCTATGACCTGCCCCAAAGTCTGACAAAATTCTGCACTCATCCTTTCGCAGACATACCGCTCATCCTCCATTTCCCGATAAGAATCCAATGGAAAGGAAAAGTCTGATAATTGTCTCTTTACTGTATCTGCCAGATATTCCATAAACACAATCAGATCATTGTCCATATAGCTGATATGATACCATGCCTTTTTGATTTCCGGCCGGTCTGCCTTCCATTCATTCATGAAAACCGTTTTTCCATATCCTATGGCAGCATGAAAAACCACAAGAGACTCTGTGCTGCGTTCCAGAAAGGCATTCAGCTTTTTTCGTTTAATCAGGTTTTTTATCGGTTTAGGCCTTGTTATCTTTGCCTCTATACGTACTGGGTAATTCTCCATCCTGCCACCCTGCTTTTCCCATCTTCAGGAGACAAAAGCTCTCCAAAACATTACATAACGATAAGGCAGCCACGATCCCGACTTTCATAGGATCCCGTTCTCAATAAACCTCCATGCGCCCGGCAACGGACGCATGGAGGTTTACTGTAAAATAAAAAGCGCCCCTTACAGGCGCAAAAAAATTCCAAAAACCAGACTTCCTACTCTTCACATCAAATCTCTGTATTCCTTTCATTTCCCATCCGTCTGCCCGATTGCGGCATACCCCCGCTCCATCTCGCAAATCCTCTCATACAGCCGGTCATTGATCGGCACCTTCAGTCCATGCCTGGCAGCCAGCCTTCTCACTGTCCCGGAGAACAGCTCCACCTCCGAAGGCCGATTGGCAATCCCATCCTGCCGCATGGAAGGCATCCCCTCAGGAGACAGGGTCTTCAAAAGCTCAATGTATTCCTCCATATCCCTTTCCCCCAATGCCACTCCCTCTGCATTGGCCAGATGGATCACCTCTCTCATGGCGCCGGTCATGGTATCATAGGCTTCTCCCGGCGCCAGGGCGCCGCCGTAATTGGTCTCGTAGGCCATGCAGGTCTGATTGACCCCTACATTCAGCATAAACTTCCCCCACAGGCGATACCGGATATCCTCCTCCACCACATAGGGAATCCCCGCCCGGCTAAGAAAATCCTCCAAAACCTGAAGACGCTTTTGCAGGTTGGTTTCCTCTAAGCCTTCTTCTCCTCCGATTCCGATCCGAAGCTCTCCAAACCGGGAGTAGCTGAGACTGCCGCCGAATTTCACCGCATCCATCCCCTGGGCGATACAGCAGATCACCTTTTCCCTTCCAAACCTCTCCCCGATGATCTTCTCACTGCTGATTCCGTTCATTACTGAGATGATTGTGGTCTTCGGCCCCACACAGGGAGTCATTGCATCCAATGCCGCCATCAGTCCCGTCCCCTTCACTGCCACTATCACCAGATCTGTTGGCTCCATTTCCTTTACACTGCGGATGGTAAAATGCCTGGCACACCCGTTTACTGCATAATCCGTCTGACGATAACGCCTTGTCCTCTCCTCATCTGCCACAAAGCATACCGCCTCCCCTCCCAGCCTTTCGGCAATCCGCTCCCCGTACATCAGCCCCAAGGCTCCCATGCCCACAATCCCTATCCTTGTCCACTGTCTCATCCTTTTGCTCTGTTCCTTTCTCGTTCTTTTGCTTTTCGTTTCCCGGCCTGCTGTCTGATTATTCCTCTCGAACCGCCACATACCGATCATGGGGCATATCCACACCCCGGTAATGCTTGACCCAGGTGTCTGTCTTCACCATGCCGTTTCTGAGGGCTACCCTTTGGGATGGTGTGTTGGTATCACGGATAATCGAGCACACTTCCCTGGCCTTCAGCACCTCAAAGGCATAGCTCTTACAGCCCTTGGCTGCTTCCGTGGCATATCCCTGATGCCAGAAAGCCCTCTGAAAAAGATAACCGATTTCCAACAACTCTCTGTCCTTCCAGGGCTGCATGGTCAGAGGGCGTCATTTCCCGCAGATAAAGCCGTTCTGTCTCCAGTATTATGTATTTGTTCATTTTTTATTTTCCGCCAATTTTGTATTTTCTGTTATGCAGATGTTTCCTGTTTATGCTTCGGACAATATATTAAGAAGAATTTTTTGCCATCCCTGTACAGAAATCCTCCAGAAGGATCCTGACAGCAATCTCCCTTGCCAGGGCGCTGGACACATTTCTGCCCTCATTCCTCCCCAGGTGCACACAAAAGTACACTTTTTCCTCTTCCTACAGCTCCAAATCAATCTGATAGCTCTCGTCAATCCATATGTAATTCAGCCCATGGCTGCGGCACTCCTCCAAAATCCTGTCATTTTCCCCAAGCACTGCCTCCATGGTAAGCCATTCATCATCCACACGCTCCTCAATCACATTGGCAAACCGTTTAATATCATCAAAATGGCGTCTGATATATCGTTCGCTCATGACCAGGCAATCGTATCTGATTTCTCTTAAATATTCTTCCCCAAAATCTTTTTTCCAGTCAAAGGGAATATAACAACCCTCCACAATCAGATTCTGTCTATTTTCAATCACCGTTTTTATGATTTCCGCCACCACAGGCCATAAATAATCCGTCAGCGCCTTTTCTTCACTTACAGGAGTGAGAGCCGTATTCTTGCTGCGAATCAGCCCCATTTTCAGGTGATCTATGGAAAGATAAGGGTATTGATACTTTTCAAGCAGCCTTTGCGCCAGCGCCGTCTTGCCTGTGTGAGATGCACCTGTAATCAAAACAACCATACCCATCCTCCCATTTCTGATTTTTATTTGCCGCTTTCCCTGTTACGAGCGCGGACCTGCTCCTCATTGTTCATTTTTATACAAAGTATAATAATCCGATTCCAGATTATCCATCATCTGACCAAACCATCTCTTGGAATCGTCAAGCGCCCTGTTATAGATAATCGGCGCCATTTTCTCCTCAAATAGCTCCAAAAGCTGAATCTGTTCAATCATCCCGATTTCTTCTCCTCGTACATCCAGATAAAATGCTTTTATCTCCTCCTTCAGCTTTTCCTTCTGAGCATCTGAAAGCTTAATCTGGGGCAAATTTTTTCCTTTTTTCATAAAGACCTCTCCTCATTTATAACCACACCTGAAGCGCCTGCCTGGCTAAAGCATTTTCCTGCAAAACACTGGCAAATTTTAAACATCCGCCCTATTGTCCGCGAAAATAAACCTGCCTGCCAGCTTATAAACCTGCCGAATTTCTTTTGTTGATAAATCCCATGTGCTTAATTCCTCCGCAACCAGCCCGGCATGCTTTTTGCTGATATCCCTTATGGCATTTCCGATAGATTTACGTACATACTCGCTGCTGTCGTTTTTGTGGGCAGCTAAAAGCTCTATGGCTGCCATAGGATTTTCCTTAAAATAGGGCCGGCTTGTCCATACCCTCAGCCCTTCTGACACTGCCCGGCGGACGTTGGCACAACGTTCCTTCCGCTTTTGTACTATCTCTCTCATCTTTTTGTGCACACTGATTTCTCCTCTTTCCTGTCATACCCGTCACCGTCATTTTCAAAACCGCAGTAACCCTTATCATATCTGTATTAAACGGAAAGTCCTCTGCATGATATTGCCTCATCAAAATCTTCAATGCTTCATATTTTTCTTCCTCCGGCACCATTTCTATGGTTCCGCGGCCAATCACACTTTCATACTCCATGGTGCAATTCATTTCTTCCTCATAGAGAACCAGCTTATGGCCGCAATCCATCTCAAAGGCTGCACGGTTATCCCTTGCAATCAAATCCAGCTTCCGGCCAGTCATGGCAGCATGGAAATATAAGAAAACCTGCTCTCCCTGCACATCTAACCCAAAATTAAGAGGAACGATATAGGGAAATCCCTCATCATTTAATGCGATTCTGCACACATCACATTTTTTGATAATGTCAATCATTTCATTAAAATCTGCGACCTCTCTGTCTTTTCTTCTCATGCTATTCTCCCTTTTCCAGGATAATCCTCTGCCGCGGCAGCCCTGTTCACCCCAAGCCTTCACCCCTGCCTTTTGAAAATAACCATCTGCTCCTTCATTGAAATTCACTCCCTGCCGCAGCATGTCTATCCTCTGTAAGATATTCCTATTCTACATGAATCCTGCCCCGAAGAAAAGATATTTTATAAAAAAACAGAAATTTTTCACCCGATCTCTGCAGACAGACCAATGCCCCGCTGCAGGCAGCGGGGCATCACATTTACAGTATGTTTTATTAGCAATACGGAAGCGTTCTCCTTTTGCCGAAAATGAATTTAAAATATCCCCATCTGGCTTAAAGCGAAGATCCACAGAAAGATGGTCATCAGGGAAAGCAGGGAGGTAAACACCACCAGCTGTGCCGCCAGGTCTGCATCCGAATCCATGGCACTTGCCAGGTTAAAGGATGTGGTTGCACAGGGAGCCATAAAAATACACATCAAAGCGATAAATTCCGCACCGCGGAAGCCCAGGGCAACTGTCACCGCAATCAGAACCGCCGGGACAATGACCAGCCTGGATATGCATCCCACAAGAATCGTCTTCACATTATCCTTAACTGCTCCGAAATTAAATAACCCGCCCATGACGATCAGGGCAACCGGTGTACCGCAGCGTCCCAGATCACGGAATACATTGGCAATCACATCCGGATAACGGATATGTAAAAGCTGGGTCAGAAAGCCGGCAATGGCTGCGATTACATAGGGATTCTTGAGTACGCCCCCAAAGGTTTTCTTAAAGCTCAGCTTACTGTTTTCCCGAAACAATTCCAGAAGCACCACAGAAAATATATTCTGAACCGGCACGATCACCGCAATGAGCAGGGATATTCCGCCGATATTTCCCTCCCCGCACAGAGCTGTGCCGATCAATGTTCCGAAAATCACAAAATTGGTATGGAATATCCCATGGGCCAAGGCCCCCCGCCTTTTTCTTGTCTTCTCTGTCATCATGGCCACCAGCAGGGAAAACAGCATGACCACGATCTGAGTGCCGATGGCATAAAGGAGAAGCCTGGCATTAAATACTTCTTTTATATTGACATTGTAAATATTATAATAAACATTCACCGCCAGAAACGCACGGAAGCATACTGTATTCAGCTTATTCAGCATATGTTCATCAGCCATCTTGATCTTTCTCAGATACCATCCCAATACCAGCATGATAAACATGGGAAGTACTGCTGTCACGGCAGTCTGAAAACTACTCATTGTTCTTCCTCCTGATCCTTAATTGTATTTGTATTCTGATGTTCCTTTATTGTCAATTGATATTAAATGCTCCCACTGCATAATGCTCTCGTCTTTCCTTTTTCAGCATCTCCGTTGCCGGTCCCAGCATACAATTTCCTCCCTGTTATCACGTTTTCCTTGTCAGTTCTATGGTACAGATACCATACGGTCAGCCATATCAAACCTGGTCATTTCAGGCTTTTCTCTTGTTATTGATTATAATTCCCAATTATACATATGTAAAATACCGAAACCTTATTGTGAAATAGCTTTTCTCTATACCACCGTCATCCCTCATTTTTTCTGTTGAATCGGGCAGAAAATTGTTCTATAATTAAAGCTGCCGTTCTATTTTCAGGAAATGTTTCGGGGAAATAAAAGGAGAATTTAAAAATGAAATTGACACAATTACAATATTTTAAAACGATCTGCGAATATAACAACATTACACGGGCAGCAGGCAAGCTCCATGTATCCCAGCCCAGCCTGTCAAACGCCATAAAAGAGCTGGAGGAAGAATTTGGAATATCCCTTTTCTATCGCCTCAGCAAGGGCCTTACCCTTACAAAGGAGGGAGAGGTCCTTTTAGAGGAGGCCACAAGGCTGCTGGAGCAGGCAGATCTTCTTGTTTCCCGCATGAATGTGATCCGCAGGGAAAGCCAGATTGTAAAGCTGGGGGTGCCCCCCATGCTTGCCAGCCTGATCTTCCCAAAGCTTCTTCACTCTTATCGTTCCAGCTTTCCCAACGCCAGACTTCAGATGATAGAAAACGGCACCTTAACCAACAAAACCATGGTAACAGACGGCACTTTGGATGCAGCCATCATATCCTGTGACGGCTTTCTTCCCGCCGCCTTTCATTATACGGATCTGCTGTTGTTCCGTATCTATTTTTATGTATCCGGACAAAACCCCCTTGCTTCCCAGACCTCTGTTGACATGGAAGAAACGGCGAATCTTCCCCTGGTCTTGCTGGCAGAGGACTCCTTCCTCACGGATTATCTGATGCAATACTACAAAGCCCACAGCCTGACCCCCAATGTTATTATCTACACCAACCAGATCGCCACCATCCGTCAGCTGGTAGAAAATAACACAGCCATGACCTTTTTATTTGAAAATATCCTGGAGCCCGGCGAAAATATTGCCAGACTCGCTGTCCGCAATCTGCCCGCAATCCAGACAAAGCTGATCTGGAACGCCAACAAGAAGATATCATCCGCAACACAAAACCTCATTCGGCTCTCAAAAATCAACTATCAGCAGTCTTCAGTGCCGGACTGAAGGCTTTCAAATAAGCGCCAAATACATATTTGCAATTCCCACTGCCCCTAACGCAAGACAGGCAAGTTTCACTGCCAGTGCAAACACAATATTCTGATAAACGATCCGCAGGCATTTCCTTGAAATTTTGATTGCCTTTGCGATCTTAACCGGATCATCATCCACCAAAACAACGTCTGCCGCTTCAATGGCTGCATCCGAACCCATGACACCCATAGCAATACCGATGTCCGCTCTGGAATGCACCAGCGCGTCATTGATACCGCCGCCTGCAAAAGCCAGCTTTGCGCTGCCCGGTTTCCCCTGCAGAAGCTCCTCCACCTTTTCCACCTTATCCGCCGGAGGCGATTCTAATCAGGTATTCCAAGTGCGCCCGCCGGACTTTCATGGGATGTGACCATACTGGGTCATATCCGGTTGGTCCCGGATCTCTCGATGTCCCGCTGAATACGCTGCGCAGGCAATCCACCACATATCCGGTTCCTTTGCCCTCCCAGGGCAAATCCAGCCGTATACTCCACTCCAACTCCCGCTCATATTCCGACATATTTCTGTAAATTCTGCTCAGATTTCTCACACCTTCTTCAATGGCCTCCGAAATCCTGCCGACGGAACCATCTCAATCTCCTTGTAGCACAGCAGCTTCTCTGCTTGATAAAGCTCATAGGGAACCCCTAAGCATTAAAGATTGAAATTTATGACAATACCGTCTGCATGGGGAAGGTAATCGGCAGGCTGAAAGGACCGTATGGGATTATCAGCGGTTAGATCAAAAAAATAACGAAGGTTCCCTTATGGCATTGATACCGAAACAAGATTATACTATTGAAGATATTTATGCGCTTCCTGATGGACAGAGGGCTGAACTGATTGATGGGGTGATCAATATGATGGCACCTCCAAGTACAAAACACCAGGAAATATCCGAAAACCTTTATAATAAAATCAGAAGTTATATAGATGGCAAAAAAGGAACTTGTCAATACAGCTTTGATGATAACATTCCCATATGTACTTTTGAAGATTTAAAAATATGCATTTCCGGCTTACTATAAATAATTTAATTAGTTTGTAGTAAATATACATGCACAAAAAATCCTTGAAAATACCGGCACTGAATAACAGGTCCAGCATTTTCAAGGACAAAATAAAATGGAGACAACGGGATTCGAACCCGCAATAATATGGAAATAATCCTTTATTTTACACCATTTGCTCTAACTCGTGTGATACTTTGTGTGATATATAATGGCATAAACGCGAAAAATACACAATAATAAATTCATTGACAACTATGGTACGCCGTATTGCATATAACAATTATTTATCATCAGGAGGAGAGATTTTAACCATGAATGATATCAAAAATATATTAATCATAGTAATGACTTCTATAATATCCTTGCTTCTTTATATAACCAAAAATTTAATGGATACGAACCATTTA
Source organism: bacterium D16-56 (assembly GCA_003611875.1). Classification (GTDB taxonomy): domain Bacteria; phylum Bacillota; class Clostridia; order Lachnospirales; family Lachnospiraceae; genus Brotaphodocola. Next base: position 28,885 of record RAYY01000049.1, read on the forward strand.
CTAGCACGGGAAAATGTAGAATTAACAGAAGAAATATTTAAAATGCGCCAACAAACAAAATAAAACTTTTAACGATGGGTAGAAATATCTGCCATTTATCTTTTATCCTTTTTCGAACCACTCTTGAAAAATAATATTTCTGCATCTCTTGTTGTAAATAATCTCCTCAAAAAAGAGCGGCGGCAAGTTCCGCTCTTTTTTCTAATCCTCTAAGTATTGCTGAATATGTTCCAGCACTCTGTCAATCTTGCTGTTTTTCGTCTCTACGTCCTCGCTGTCCCTTGCTTCTTTCAAATCGTCTTTCACGAAGTTCATAAGCAGATTCATTTCTTTTTCGCTGAATGCCATTTCGTCCATTACCTCCAACACTCTGTATTCTCCTAGTTCATCAGATTTACTTGCCTCATCTGATAATAATATTATAATATATGTCCGCTATTTTCGGTGTAAAGATGATATAGTCCCATCCATTAACACAGAGATGCATAGAGAAAACCAAGGAAATGGCACAGGCAATAAAATAACACCTACCACCTACCTTTTTAAAACTCCCCAGGAGCCTGTACTCCGTCCGCATCCGTCACATAAAGCGCACACTCCAAAGGATGTCCGGCAGTTGGTTCGAAGTAGTACCACTTTTCGTCAATCTCCTGCCAGTCTGTCACGGCATAGCCGTCCTGGTTAAAATAATATTTATGCCCATTGATCACTTGCCAGCAGGATTTTAAGTAGGTACCCTCAGTATCTGCGAACCACCATCCATTCTGGTCATGGTGCCACCCTTCTGTATACCAAGGATCCTCAACCAGACTCCAGTCCGGTCTGCCATAACCAGCAATTCCGGAATAGGATAAATCATAAGATTTCTCACACACCCCACCGCCATTAGCAATCACTCCGGATGCTCCGCTGGTGTTGCCTTCAATCGTATATACTTTACTGGATGTTACCCTGGTAACAATTCCGGTGTGACAAATCCGGACAGCATTTTTAAAGAATATCTGGTCTCCTGGCTCTGGTGACGTGCGCCAACGCCCCTTATTTTTGTAATATTGGGCTGATGTAGGGGTGTAGGCGCTAAACCCTCCACAAAGCAACTGACTGGCAGTAACCTGCCCAAAAGCTTTGACAAAGCACCAGTCCACATACATATCGCACCATGCCTGCCCCTGCA
>RAYY01000004.1 GCA_003611875.1 bacterium D16-56
TCAGAAGCAGCCTTGAGTTCTTCCATTGAAGCCCAATGCTGTATCATAGTCCATTCCCTGTTTTCTTCGTTGTAGAGAAGCTCCGTGTCAATAAAACCCTGTTGCTTTGAATGATAGTCCTTTTCAAGCGAGTCCACAATGCTGATGAAGCTGTCTTTTGTTACCTCCTGTGAAGTTTTCATTGATACGATTTCCGTTACAATAGACATAAAAAATACCTCCTGTTTTTTTCATAGTCTACATGAAATAAAACAAGAGATATAGTAGAAAATCGACTGGTCATAGGTATTTGTATTTAACATTCTCTTTTACAGTAGCTTTCTGTGTCTGAAAGGTGCGTGGTGCTGCCCCCGAAAATCGCGTAAACTCTTTTATAAAATATGATTGGTCAGTAAAATTATTATCGTAAGTAATATCAGTTAAGCTAATATGTTGATGTACTAATTGATTACATGTATTCTGGAAACGTTTTATACGACGCAAAATTTTCGGAGTATACCCCGTATAATTTAAAAACATTCTCTCAAAAGTTTTTATGTTTATTGACCGTTCATAACAAAAGGATTTGATAGATATATCATCGCTAATTGTTATAAAATCTGATATTAGCTGTGCTTTATCCACAAAATCTTGCTTTATAGATAACTCCTCAATCAAAGTATTTTCGATTTCAGTTATTATTTTTTCATTAGTATCATTACTGACTGCTTTTTTTAACTTTTCTCCTAAACTGTATGAAAGTCCGTTTAGATCAATCACTTTGTTTTGAACTTCCTTTAGTGATTTATGCACAAAGGGATATAGCCCATGAGGATAAAATGATATACCAAAAATACGAATGTTTTTTTCTTGATGGATAAAGCTGTACTTGCTACGTAGTCCATTGATATGAAAAGGGGGTGCTATTATTTTATTACATTCTGTTTCATATACCACATCATCCGCCAAATTCAATATAACATCAATACAATCCGTTGGAAGAAGTTTATAGTGTATGTCTGCATTTGCGGCTTCAATGTGCCAAAAAAATTTCACCCACGGAATGAGACATTCGTTTTTAGTTGCATAACGGGTAATATTTAAAATGTTAATCACCTCCAATCGAAACTATCTATGTATCATTATAGATGTTTGACCTCAAAATATCAACATATTACCTGCAAATACCATGTTCTATTCTAATCAACACTATGATATGTGTACTCATATCCAAAGCAGGAAGGTGAACGGTAAAATGTAATAGGGTGAAAAATATGAAGCAGGACAAAGTGAAGTATGATTTTAAGGCTTTCGGGCAAGCCATTAAAGAAGCGAGAAAGGCAAAGGGCATATCGCGCAACCAGTTAGCGGACAGGCTGAACATCGCGCCGCGCTATATCGCGTCCATTGAGAACAGCGGACAGCACCCAAGCCTACAAATCTTTTATGAGCTTGTCACCTTTTTAGATGTGTCGGTAGACCAGTTTTTCTTTCCGGTGAAAACACCGGATAAAACAACACAGCGCCGACAGCTTGACGAACTACTAAACGGCGTTGAAGAAACCGATTTAGTCATAGTAACCGATACGGTAAAAGGAATACAGAAAGCCAAAGAAGCCAGAGAAGCGGGGGAATAAATTCCCCGTTTTTTCATGCGCTTAACAGGTTTACGCTAAACGGCAAGCGATGCAAGTGTCTATACACTTGCGAATTTTCCACGTTCCGGCTCCCGCCGAAACCTGAAAAATCCCGCTTGTTGGGGCCAACCCCAAACCCTGCGGAACCTCGGGCCAACTTGGCCCGAAGCTCCGTCGCTCCGCTCGATTGGTTGCGTCTCATTCGCTATCGCTCCTGTTCCTTATTTTTCTCCTGCCCGGTCAGGCCGAGCAGATAATCAATGTTTGCTTTTGTCGTTGTGACTTCCCGCATATCTTTCCGGGCTTCCCGGTACTCGGCGTAGAGCTCCTTTTTTTCAGCCGCCAGCCTGCGGCCTTCCTCCTTCTGTTTCTCCATCTTTGGGAGCTTCGCCCCGTCCAGAATGGCACTCATTTTGGCCCGGGCCGCCCGGTAAATCTCAATATCCGCCTCATGTTCTGCAAGGAATTTTTTACTGTACCGTGAAGCCTTGTACGCCTCAAACACGGGGCGGGTCTTTGCATAGTTTACCGTGGCTCCTTTGAGCTCCGCATTGGCGGCAAGCGCGGCCTCCACCGACTTGATTTTTCCAGCCAGAACGTGAAACCGCTCCGTGGCCTCCCCGGCCTTTTTCTCCAACTGCTCATACTCCGTCAGGCCGTTGTCCTGCAAGTAAGCCAGAGCCGCCGCCATCTGCTTTAGGTTGAATACTTTTGCCCACCGCTCATAAGCCGGGCCTTTTCCTTGAAGCCGGTTCTGAATGTCGATAATCAGGTTGAGCCTTCGGCCCGGCTTCACAGGCTCCGCCGCCCGGCTGGAGGGCAAGGGGGCGCGGCCTTCGATAACGGCCCGTATATCCTCCGGGCTATAACCTTCCCCGAGTGTGGAGGCCCGGCAACGGGTAAACCGTTCCTGTCCGGGACAGCGAAACGAGAGAGAGCCGCCGCGCCCGTGTTTGACCTCGTAGCCCGCCGCCTTCATCAGTGAGAGAAACGCGGCAAAATCGGCGGGCTTCTGCAAGAGGGCCGCATCGATCTGCGCCCGCAGCCGCTCCTGAAAGGTGGGAGGTTTGTTATCCCCAAGCCATTCCCCGTAATTCTTAAACTTGCCTTTACTCCGAGGCTTCGGATTTTTCACAATCGAAAGCCCGTATTCCAGACAGATCCGGTCACTTACCCGCCGGATTGCAAAAGAACTGTTCCAGAAATTCCGAAACTTCCGGGTATAGTCAAGGGACGTTGAATTGTAGTAAATATGGTTGTGGACGTGTGCCTTATCAATGTGTGTTGTGACAATAAAAGCGTGGTTGCCTTTTGTCCAGCTCATGCCGAGCTCGTAGCCGATACGGTTTGCTTCTTCCGGGGTCACTTCTCCGGGGAGGAAGGATTGCCGTATCTGATAACACAAAATGTCCTCGTCCCACTTCTGCACCCGGCCCGTGATGGCCTTATATTTGCTCTTGGAAAGCAGAAATTCCGCGTCCACCGTGGCCGGGTCGCACTCATAAGCGGAGATAAGTTTACCGCCCCGGGTCTTATCGGGATTTTTGCCGTAGTCAATACATTCCTTGATTGCCTCCGCTATCGTCTCCCCGACGTTGATATGCCGGGTAAAATGGCGGGTAGTTGCCATATCTCACCTCCATTCCATGAAGAACGGCGGCCCCGCAGAGCCGCCGTTTTGCTGTTCCTGCTTCGGGCCAACTTGGCCCGAAGTCCCGCCGCTTGTCAACTTGTGATGAACCGCCGGAGGGAATAGTTCAGCCCGTCCAATGCGCTGATGATACATTCCGCGATAGCCGGGAGCCCATAGGGCGAGAGCAGGAAAGCCAGGACGAGAAACGCCACACCGCCGACAGGGTGATGTTGGAGCACGAACAGGCCCACGGCAATCACGGCCAGCACCCCGGAGGCCAGAGACAAAAACCACCCGGTCACATCAAACAGGAACATCAGCACCGCCACCAGAAGCGACAGAACCAGCAGGAACGGCAACGCGATAATCTTAAATATCAGTCTCATATAAACAGCCCCTTTCTTTGTTTTATCCTATTATAATTTTACCATTTCAGGGGCCGGGCAACAATGTTGTCGGGACTTTGTAAATCTTGTCCCGGCATACTTTGGGCCAAGTTGGCCCGAAGTAAAACACATAGTAAAACACCATCCCCAAAATCAGAGATGGTGTTTTACTATGTGTTTTACTTATTCATACCAAGATTTTGGAACAAGATTATTTTTATCGTCCCACCAATCTTCAATGATTAATTTCTGAAATTTTTCGTCTAATAAATCAGCATGATCTACAATAATCACCTGTAACTTCCCATGTTCTGCGGTTGTTCTTTCAATAACAAAGTTATACATTTCATTAACTTTGTTCCAGTCAGTTTTCTTTTCATCACGTTCTGATGGAAAATAAACTTGTGATGGCTGGTCAAAAAACAAAAAACGTGGTACAGGGCGATTGGCATTAATAAAGAACTTTTGCAAGGCAAAATAGGTAATTAAATGAACACCAACCCAATTTGATCCACTTCCTAATTGTCTTAGCGGAACAGGTCTTTCTGGCTTGTCCACAATTACTGTTACTTTTGACAAGTCCAATCGGTAAGGATTATCACTGTGCTCTAATTGTAGCTGTTTAGCCCACGCCGTCATGTCAACTTGTATGCGAGAAAGCGCAGATTGTTTTCGTTCCTCTAATGTATTTACATCCAAAATCTCATCAATTTCACTAAGACGATTCTGAAGTTTTTTTATGATTTGCTCTTGTTTTTCGGAATCTGTATCAGTCTCTACGCTTTCGACCCATAAGCTAATTCGTCCAACAACCCGGGCCCTTCTTGAATTCAAATCTTTAATTCTCTGTGCCTCTTGTTCTTGATAATAAATTCCATCAATTTCTGCTTCAATACCTTTTATTGTTTCTCGCTTTTGTTCCCGCTCCTTTTCAAGCCCGTCAATAAATGCTCGTAACTTTGGCCTTTCTTTGGTTACATTAGCAATAGATTTATCAAGATTAAGTATGGATTTTTTTATCATTTCTACTCCTGGTAGAGGAGAATTTAATTCGCCCGAACAAAGCGGGCAGACACCAGGGTTAAAATCTAATTGTTCAAACAAACCAATGGATTCTAGGCGAATTTTTTGATGAACAACTTCGTCTTTATATTCTGTCGTTTCCCCAGAAAAGGATTTTGCATTGTAAAGGCTCTGTTCTATTTCTTCTAATTCTTGTCGGTAATCTTCTAATAGGCTTTGTAAATAAGTGAGCCTGTCCATTCCACTGCTTACGTTTCTACTTGGCTTCCAATCCAGAATACTTTTAAGTAATGAATACATGGATTTATAATCTTGATAGTCAATAGAACTATTATTATCAATTAAGCCAGCTTGACGTGCTTCTGATATTAGAGAAATTGCTCTATTAGATCCTCCGCCCATTAATGCTCGATTTTCTTCAAGTTTTCGCTTTTCTAATACAAGTTTTCTTTTCAATATGCTTCGTTCATTTTCAAGAGCTAAGGATTCCTCATTCACTATTCCTAAAAAATATGGAATAGTATCCTTAATAGCCTGACTAATAAAATCTTCTGATTGTTTATGAAATAAAAAGTTTTTAGCAGCTATCTCGTCTTGTCCTTGAAAACAATAATATAAAGCATGTCTAATATTAGCAGAAAGAGGAGGTCTGCTTTGCCCCTCAGGTGGAGTATGCAAATTTTCTGATATCCCAATTCTTCTAGTTATCATTTCCTCTAATCCAGCAACATTTTCATTTGATTGAAAATTACATATTTCTGGGACTTCAAGTTTTTCCCCGATTTCTACATAACAGTAGCTAGTTGTTTGCTGGCCCGGCTCTGGATTCTTTCTTGCCACGAATAATTGTTCTTTCTCAAACTGCAAAAGGAGACCATACCATGCAACGTTTTCACGAACAACACCATCAGCTATGTTACATGAATCCCCACCTAAACAGTAATCAATAATATCGCCAACCGCAGATTTTCCAGATTGGGATTTTCCTGTAATAATATTTACTGTGCCTAAATTAAATGGTAAATGTCTTACTTGACCCTTGTATCCATATAAAACAAGTTCACAAATTTGCATTATGGTCTCACCCCCAACCCAACATATATAGTTTCTGCTTTTCCTGCATTAACAAACCATTTTGCTATATGTTCGCTTTTTGTGAGGCAATCTTTAACCTCACTATCCAAGAATTTTGTTTTGCTTAAAGTTTTCTGCGAACCAACAATATCTACTTCTCCATTTGGTGTCAATTCTATCTTTCCGGTCTGCAAAAGAAATTCTAAGGTTTCATTTGTAATTGGAACCAGATCGCGTGCTCTTTGAGGAAAATCAATTAACAATTCGGGATATTTTTGTATCCACACAAGTAATTGTGTTCGGCTATTTATCTTTTCTCTAGTTGATTTATGTAAGACAAGAGGTAGGACTAAATAAATTAGGGGAAATGGTAATGCTCTATGGGAATTATTTGCATAAGTTTTTATAGTAGAATAAAGGATTCTCCCACAAAATGCTGGATTAAGTAAAAATGCAATTTCTTGTGCTCTTTCGCTCCATACCTTCATTATAAAATCGCCTCCTCCTTTAACTATTCAACAGATATTTTAATCTTGAATAAAAGTCAATATGCCATCCGACTTTTAGCTTATTGGCTAAAATATGATAGCTTCCCCTCATTACAAAAGCTTCTTTACATTTTGGCCTGATTCTAATATCTTTTTTTTCTATTTCGGAAAATAAATTGCGTCCGAATTTCGCCTTTTCTTTTTCTGTTGGCGAGGAATCTAAATCATTAAGTTCATCTTGCATTTCTACAAAACAGTGCTCCCATTCATCAATAAGGCGTTGTTCATATTTCTCTAGTTCATTAACAAAAAGCAGGTCGTTTCTTATCCAATTTGCTCGTTGCTTAAAGGCTCTGTAATAGTCACGCAACGCCACTCTCATGCGATTACTCCCAATACAAATTAACTTTAATTGCTCATAGAAAACTTTTTCATCAGTAGAAAGGTCACTTTCTTGTATTTCTTCTATATCCCATATATCTATAGGTAGGTTTTCATCTGAATACTCTTGACTAAGCGACACAATAAATGAACGTACTTGGTTTTGCGTAACAAAAATTGGAGTGTCTGAACAAAGAGCCTCCACGACTTTTTTGTACCACCATCCTTCAAGCCTCTCACAAATCTGGTTTTCATATTTATGTATACAGCTATACCTAATTATTCGATGATACACTTTCTCAATATCAATAATATTACTTGCATTATCAATAACTATAACTTGCTCAAGTAACCTTTTTCGTTTTGATTCTTCTAATTCCAAAAAGGCTTCATAATAAGCTTTATGTGCCTTATTTGTGGAAGTGTTGCATACTTTCACAAGTTGGTTATACGCTGTTTCTACATTTCTGTTTTGTGACTTCAGATTGAAAGCTGCTGATTTATCAGGGGCTATAGCAGTAGTAATAATCAAAAAATTATTACTATCTAATAATTGGGGATCCGTAACTATTGTATCGACCCAAACCTTAATAGTTCTCCACAAATCCGTACTAGAATCTGACAGGCTACCCTGATGATTAATGTGATGTTTTAGCTGAATAAGCTGTTTAGGAGTATCGTTTTTGCTAAAGGCTATATCATCAAATTTTTCAATACTAATCTGTAAATCTTCGTTATCGTTTTCTAGTAACAGAGCCAGCGCATACCTAACTTGATATAAATAGCCAATCATTTGTTCCGCTGCTTGGTGGTCTGGCATATCACTACCTCCCTTAAAGATGATATTTATATTGATTATACCATAATATGAGAAAAACTACATACAATATCTTATTTTCTATTTAGGCTTCGGGCCAACTTGGCCCGAAGCTCCCGGACAGAGAAAAAGCAGGGGAGCGAAGGCCCGGCCCCCGCTCCCCATGCTCACAGCTCCACAATGGCGGAGAGATGTTTCAGTAAGTCATTCATGCGCCCCCACAGCTCGGCGTAGTCCTGTTGAAGCCCGGCAATCTCGTCCGGGTACACGCCGTAGGTGTTGGCGTGGATTGCCACCTGATTCAGATTATTGGAGCACCGCCGTTGCAGGGAAACCAGTTCCCGGACAGGCGAGAGGTCTACATGGAGGATATAGCCGTTTAAGGCCATCTTGCGGACAAAGGCGCTCATGTTGCGGACGCCTGCCTCGTCCATGCGGGCGTGGAGCTGTTCCAGTTCCTCCGGGGATACCATCACATAAAGCGGAATATTCCGCCTGCGGCGGGGCATTACCGTTCCTCCCGCTCCCGGCTCCGTTTGTGATGGGGAGGCTCCTTTACCTTGTCCAGCGGCTTTTCCGGTTCCGGGGGAACCGGGGCGGGCGGCGTGTTGTTCAGCACACCGTCAATCATGTTGTAATTCTGTTCAGCGGAGAGCTCCGCCGACTTCAAAGGGTTATCCTTTTCCTGCATGAAATACCTCCTATCTTTCCTCATGGGCGGGGCCACTTTTCTTTACGGGCGGTTCCTGATGATCCTTTGCCTGCTTCGAGCCCTTGCGGAGCTGGGCGGCAATCGAACGTTTTTCTCTGCGCTCCGCCTGTAATTCCTGCATAATTTCAAACCGCTCCGCGAGCTGTTCCGGGGTCACAAAGTCTTTCAACACATAGGAACCAAAATCCGGGTGGAACCAAGTCAGCCGTTTGCGCTCGGAGAAATGGCGGCTGTCCTCCCATTTTCCGAGGGCCTGTGTCTGTTCCTCCATGCGTTTTTTCAGGTCTGGATTTTGCCGGGAGGGTTTCAGTTCGTAGTCCTCCATCTGCTTATCTGTCAACGGCTTTGCGTAAATCAGTTCACCCCACGCCCGGAAGGCTTCCCCCGGTATGGGAATACGGAAATCACAGTCATAGTTTTTAATTTCCATGGGCTTGTTGTCGGGCAGTTCAGGGAACGTCCATATATCCACTGGCCGCTGTGTAGAGTAGTATTTATACCCGTCCAAATAATTCCTCCTTCCAGCCTCGGGCCAACTTGGCCCGAAGTCCTATTTGTTACGATTTACCCCACAAAACAGGGGTAAGACGTAGATTGATATTAAGACCGCTCAAACCGGGCGCGGAAAGCCCGGAAACACAGGGTTTTACAAGGCCTAATCGTAACACCGCTCCATGTTTTTCTCCCGTTTTTTCCGCATACGCTCCCGGCTCCGGCGGCGGTTGCCCTCGGCCTTGCAGGCTTCGGAACAGTAGGCTTGCCGCCCCTCGGGAATAAAGGCCCTCCCGCATACGGCGCAGCGCCTTATTTCCGGCCCCGCCGCCTCCCCCGTAAGGGAGGTTTCCAGCACCGGGGCCAGAGGCAGTACCGCCGCCCGGAAGTAGCGGCACAGGCTCCCCGTCCACCACTTGCCGAGCATATAGCAGGGGCAGTCCAACGGGAGACAGCCGTATTCGCTGTCATAGTTGGCGCACATGCCCGTGACCAGCCGCCGGATTGTTTTCCTCTCGTCACGGGTCAGCTCCCGGCACATCACCGCTTCGGGCCAACTTGGCCCGAAGTCCTGCGGGGCTCCACAATCAGGGTGCGCCGCTTCTTCCTGCAATCGCCGCCGCGTTCCCGGCAGGCGGGGCAGGGTTCCGGGTCGTGCCGGGAGGGCCGGGGAACCTGCTTCATCATTCGCTCATAGGGGCTGTCGGTAAAATTCATTCTTCGTCCTCCTTCCCCGGTTCGTCTCCTTCCTCCGGCTCGTCCTCGTCCCACGGCGGGAGGTCGCTGTCCCCGTCCGGCTCGTCTCCTTCTTCCTCAAAGTCGATTTCTTCCTCGTCCAGATCGGGGGCCTGATGTTTCGGGCGGTAAATCTTGAAGTACCAGCCGGCCCCGCCGCCGATTGCCGCCACGGCCAGCACCAAAAGGATTGTCCCAATGGGACTGTCTTTCTTTTCGGGCTCCGGGACGGGGGCGGGTTCCGGCTCGTCGGCAGGCTCCTGCGGCGCAGGTGTGGGCTCCGGTTCCGGCTCCACCGTCTCGGGCTCCTTCTCACTTTGCGCGAGGGAGAGCAGATCCTTTTCCGTCACAGCGTCGAGGAAATAGACGTTTTCGCTTGTGCGCTGTTTATCAATGACCAGAAAGAAAACGTGCTCGTCCGGGGTCTGAATGGTATAAAACTCTTTTCCGTCCTCGTCGGTGGCGTTGTCAACCACTGTGCCGGTTCCCTCCGGGGTGAAGGGCTTCGCGGTGGTGGTTTTCTCCTGTGAGGGCGGTTCCTCCGTAGGCTCGGCGCTCTGCGCGTAGGCCGGAAGGGTAAAGACAGGGAGACAGAGAAAAACGGCGGTCAGCGCCGTCGCCATACGGGATTTAGTTTTCATCATCAGTCGGTTCCTCCTTTCTTTCGCCGGACTTCGGGCCAACTTGGCCCGAAGCGGCAGGGGCCTTTTTCTGCTCCTTCAGGAAGTCGGCCAGTGCGGCGGGCGTCAGGTTGAGAGAACGCACCAGCTCCACAATCTCCGTGTTTTCCAGTTCGGTTTTCTGGCGTTCCAGCTCCCGGAGCCGGGTCTGCTGTTCGCTGATTTTCGCCTTGACCTTCTCAATCTCGGCGCATACCTTGTCAATTTTACTGCTCATGCAAAACCTCCTTTTTCAGTTGAGCCGCCCGAAGGCGTAAAAATGTTCCTGCCAGTAAGAAGTGCTGATACTGGCGTATTTGATGGGGTCGCCACAGTGGATCATCATATTGTCGCCCACATAAATGCCGACGTGGGAGACAGGCCCGGCGCTGTCATAGGTGCGGGTAAAGAAAATCAGATCTCCAGGCCGGGCTTCGCTCTTTGGAATAATGGCGCATTGGTTGTAAATCCCGGTTGCCGTGGTGCGGGGCAGGTTGTAAACGCCGGAATGGGTGTAGACCCAGCACACGAAGCCCGAGCAGTCAAAACTTGTGCTCGGGGAGCTCCCGCCCCACACATAAGGGTAGCCCAGGTACTTTTCCGCCTCGGCAATCAGGGCGGCAAAATCCGGGTCGGTCAGGGCCTCCCCCGGTATCTCATAGGAGGGGCCAGGTTCGGTATCGCCGCCCGTGTAGATGTTATCCCACAGATAGGGCTTGTTGCCCTTCGTCCACATGGTAGCCGAATAGAGCTCCTTTTGGTTGGCGGTCAGCCGCTCGCTGATAACCACGGGCAGGGTGCGGTTTTTCAGGGTGACGGTGAGAATGTACCACTCATATTCGTGCTCGTCCCCGTCATCGTCTGTATAGGTACGGATTTCCACCGTCTCGGTCAGGGTCAGCTTATACTGTGCATCAAACACGGCTTGAAGCTCCTCCTGTACCTCGGCGCGGGTGTAGGATTGGAATTTTGCGGTTAAGTAGGAGGCCAGCTCATAGGGATTGTGGCCCAGCTCGTCCACCTGATAGCGGTACTCGTCATAGCTGGGGTGGGTGCTCTCGATATTGGCAATCCTGTCCGCCATCGCCCGCTCTAAGGCCGTGTAGTCCTCGTCGGCCCCTAACAGGTCACTGTCCTCGGAACCGTAGGAAGTGCCTAAAACAGCGTTCATGGCCCCACCCCCAATCATGCCGGGGAGGGAGGATAAAGCGCCCATCAGCAGCATGACCACCAGAAGTACGGTAAACACAATCAGGACGCCGACCGGGTGGCGTTTCACAAAAAGGGCCACCCGCCGGGCCAGCCTTTCCGTGGTAACAGCGGTTTTCTCCGCCGCCTTTGCGCCCTGCTTTGCCGCCTCCCGTGCCCGCTTGGCATACTCCCGTTTGAGTTTCCACTTCTGCGAAAAGCGGGACAGGGGATTGCTGTATAGCTCCGGGTGTTCCTGCGCGGCGGTGTGAAACGCATAGTCCGCACTGGCCCTGATTTCTTTTTTCTCCCACTTCACCACGCTTCGGGCGTGGCGGGTACGCCACCGCCTTTTGGCAGACCGGGACACCTTGCGGATACCTGTCTCGGCTACAAGCTCGGATTTGTGGGCTCCTTCCACGCCCACATTTTCATGCTCCACTTCATGTATTTTGTTATGGGCGTAAATCCATGCCCCGGCGCGGGCGCTTCGGGCCAGCCTGCGGGGGATACCGGGCTCTTTAGGCGGTTTTTGTGCGTCCAACTTGGCACGGGCTTTCCCGAGCTTTTCCCCGGCCTTATCAGCCCGCGCCTTTGCCTTCTCCGTCTTTTTTCCTTCCCGTGTCTGCGGCCCTTCGCTGTCTGCTTTGCCAGGGTTTGCTCCATTCCGGGGCTCCCTGGCGTTGTCTCCGGGCGGCGGCTCCCCCTCACGGCGGAGCCGTTCCGAGGGCCGGGGCCGCTCTTTATCCTGCCGGAATTTCTTCTGCCCCGGCTTCGGGCCATGTTGGCCCGAAGTGTCCAGTTTCTTTCCGGGTGTCCTGTCTATCCATTTTGCGATAAAATCAACCTCCTTTCCCTAAAAATGAAATGTACCAGTCAATATCTCTGGATATTGAACTGGCATACCTCTTTGTTAAACCGGGGCTGTTGAATTGGAATGTAAGTGCCGGGGGCGCTCCGCATGGAATAGAACAGGTCTTTATCCTTTGGATAGGTCAGACCTTGATACTCCGGGTAGCTCTGTAAAATCCTCCGCCCACGTTTGGTAAGCGGGTACAGGTAGCGGAACATACGGCCATTGATTTTCTCAATCCCCTTGTACTGGCAGTAGCCAAAAGTCAGCCAGTAGCGTTTTGCCACGCCGTCAAAGGCCGCGTTTTCTTCCAGCAGGAGCCGGGCGCTCCGCGGGTGGATTTTCTCCCCGGTCAGGCTGTCCCGGTAAACGCTTGTTGTGAAGCTCCCCACATACTGGAAGTTGCTGGCCTGATACACATAGCCGCATTTTCCCATGATACCGTCCGCCAATGTGTAAAGATACAGGTAGCGTGTGTTGGCTTTCAGCCATTTCACCATCTGGGAAATGACGATACTTCCGAAGCATTGGGTGTCGTTGAAGTCCGGCAGGAAACACATCTTCCCGATTTCGATATAGTCCGTTGTCCGCAGTACATGGCAAGGGAACAGCTTGCGGATTGTCTGCAAGGGTTGCGTACCCCATCCCAATACCACCACACCGGCTAACCGCCCATCAATGAAAAAGCCTAAGTAAAACCGGTTCAGCCGCGGCATGACCTTTGAATAATGGTACTGATGGATAAAGTTGACGGCCTGAGCCTTTGATATTTCCTGTACCGCTGGAATGGGCTTCGGGCCAACTTGGCCCGAAGTGTCCCGGTCATACGCCCGCCCCTTCATCTTTCAAATCCTCGGGGCGGGTGGTCAGGAGACGGTAAATCTCGGTATTCTGCGGGAACTTGTCGGAGAATGGGATAATCACATTTCCGAAGAATAAGAGCCCTTCGCCGCTGTTGCTGTTGGTGACAAAGGATAGCTGGGTGGGGCTGATCCCTAACTGCTTCGCCAAAATCTGTCGGTCGCCTTGGGCCTGCGAGAGCATAACGAGAAAGTCGCTGTTTTCAAAGATGTTCTCGATTTCCCGGCTTGCCAAAAGGTCGTAGGGTAGGGTAAAGGCGCCTTGCCGCCGCTGGCGGCAGGTTTCCTACACCCTCCCTCGGAACCGGACTTACTCCTCTCGAAGTATCCGGCTCCCCATTAGTAATTGACGTATTGATTAGTGTCTGTGTATTCTTTCATGGCACTTGCTGCAAACAACAAGCGTTTTTCTCCGCTTCTTTTTCATCACGGTTTCCCAATCAGAATTACCCAACTCGTTTAAGTTCCGTATAACGTGAACTTCATACAAATCGGCTTCTTTACACCCACATAATTCACAAACTCTGGCATTGAGCCGTTGTCTGATAGTGGTTTTCCAGCTAAATTTCTTTCTCTGATAAATAATGTCACTCGCTTCGCCACGCTTGCAGTCTGCGATTTTAACAGGGCGAACACGTTTAGTCCCTGCTTTAGTTTCATAAGGGACAGACCATGTTTTCCCGTCTTTATACTGGCGAATGATTTTGCGGATACTGGTTTTATGCTTATTGGCAATCGTCTTTAAGCAACTGTACTCCATGAGATAGCAGAAGTAGTCCAGCGTGTGATAATCACAAGCCAGATTGTAATAGTTGCATAATCCTCTTGCTTCGGCATTGTACTGTTCCACAATCTCGTAATCCGCAAGGTTGAGAAGTCCGGCTCTGTGTATCGGCTGAAACTCCCCGTTTTCCTGCTGGCGAATGACTTTCTTTGCAAACATGAATTTTTCAATCTTTTCCGTATGGGGAATAGACAAGGCGACTTTCATGTGCAGGGTACGGGATTTTCTCCACGTTCCGTTTTTCATTCTGTGACCTTTGACTTCCTGATTTCTGCGGACACAAATATCATAGCCAATGAAGCGGACTTTTTCGGAGCTGTGCGTTATCAGCGTCTTTTCCTCGCTTAGAGTTAATTTCAGCTCTGTGCTTAGAAATTCAGCGATTTCGGCTTTCAATTCCTCACATTCCGTTTTTGTGCCGCACACGCCTGCCAGCCAATCGTCCGCATAACGGACAAAAGTAAACTTCTTGTTGTCGGCAGGTTTGCAGGGCAGATTTCTCATAGCTTTCTTCTGCGCCCTATGTTGGTCAATCAGTTCTTGTCTTGCCGCTTCATCAGCGGTATGGTCAATCCAATAGGACAGTCTTTTTAATTCTTTGCTTGCCGCATGATATTCCGGTGTCTGATATGCAGACCTCGGTTTATCAAAGCGTTCTGCGATTTCCCGAAACTTCTTGTCCAGCTCATTCAGATAGATATTTGCAAGTATTGGAGAGCAGATACCACCCTGCGGAGAACCGCTGTAAGTGGCGTTGTACTTCCAATTCTCGATATACCCAGCTTTCAAAAACTGGCGAATGATGTTCAGAAAACGACTGTCTTTGATTTTCCTGCTCAAAATTTCAA
Organism: bacterium D16-56; assembly: GCA_003611875.1. Classification (GTDB taxonomy): domain Bacteria; phylum Bacillota; class Clostridia; order Lachnospirales; family Lachnospiraceae; genus Brotaphodocola. The sequence goes on from RAYY01000004.1 coordinate 14,550, forward strand.
TCAGTTTTTCGTGATTGATGTTATCAAAACAACCTTGAATATCGCCCTCGATAAACCAAACCACGCCCGTGAAGTCAGAAGAAATCTGACGGAGTGCGGTATGACAGCTTTTGCCCGGTCTGAAACCGTGGGAATGACTGTCAAAGACAGGTTCATAGATAGCTTCCAAAATCATTCTGACAACTTCTTGCAGGAGTTTGTCACGGAAAGACGGGATACCCAGAGGGCGGAGTTTTCCATTTTTCTTTGGAATATACTCACGCCTTACAGGATTAGCCTTGTAGGTTCCGTCCTTTAATGACTGGATTAACTCTTTTACATAGAAGTCACTGAAACCGTCTGCGGTATCGTCGTCGATACCCTGTGTTGTTGCGCCTTTGTTTGCATAAAGTTTCTGGTAGGCGGCGTAGTAAATATCTTCACGAAGCAAATATCTGTAAAGCCTTGTGAACACGCCGTCTTTGTGTTCGCTGGAACACTTTTCAATACGCTCTAAAATTTCAGATGTTGGTTTCATTGAGGTTTCTCCTCCCTTTCATTCCTACATTTTAGATGTTACTAACTGGCTCCCTTCGCCATGTAAGCGGCTTTCCCGCATCCGAATTTACGGCATTCCCTGTCAATTCAGGGTTCTCAAACTACTATGGAGCCTCCGTTACCATATCCGGCAAATGAGCCGAACTTAGGCAATCCCCAGTTAGCACTGTGCATAGGTTAATGAAGATTGTCGGATATGCTTTCGGTTCTTTGTGACGTGTTCTCACGCCTGTTTCATAACGTGTTGGCAGTTGTCCCGCCGTGAAAGATGACGTGACAGCGTTATGACATGGGTTTCAGGACTTTTCCCACACCTGCAAAAAACAGGAACTGGAACCTTGCATTCGATAAACCCAATCTTATCCTCATATCTTCTTAACATTAGGAAACAGTCGCACCTAAGTCCTTTGGTGACTATTCCTTTTTCTGCCATGCGCTGTTCCCGTAAAGGATTTCTCCTTAGTCGGTAAGGCAGATTGTTTCGCACACTGCCGTGTGCGGCAGTACCTTAAACTGCTTTGCACAGCGCCCTATCTGGGCGCACTTTGACGTTCTGTGTCAAAGCACTCGGGACGCAAAATTTCTTCCGCAGCATTTTCCAGACGGTCACGCAGTAGGAGGCCGTGAGCTCGTCTTTCAAGAGTAAATGGAACTCGTCAAAGTAGCACCATGTAGCGGTTCCCTGTGCAAAGTTGGCCGATACCTGCGAATTAACTAAATCCTGCATAATCAGCATGGCGATTGTCCGCAGGCCCGCCCCGAGCTTCTTTAGGTCGAGGCAGACAAGGCGGCTTGACAGGTCAACATCGGTTTCATGGTTGAATACATTGAGGGAGCCCGACACATAGATTTCCAGCGAGGTTGCCAGCCGCGCCGCCTCCGGCTCCGTCTGTTTGCACAGGAGCGTATACAGGTCTTGGAGTATCGGCATTTTGGCCGCTCCGGGGTCTTGCAGATAGTCCCGGTACATGAGCCGCACACAGCGGTCAATGACTGTCCGCTCCACGGGTTGAAGGCCATCCTTGCCGCCCACAATCAGCTCCATCAGCGAGAGAATGAAGTCCGCTTTCAGCGCCATTGGGTTTTCCTCCCCAGTGTCAAAGTCAGCGGATATGTCCATCGGGTTGATGTGGTGCGGGCTGTTAGGCGCAATCTCCACCACCTGCCCGCCAAGCCGCCGTACCAGAGCGGAATATTCCCCCATTGGGTCTACGATGATAATGCGGTCCTTTGTGGCAAGGAATACGTTGACTAATTCTCTTTTTCCGGCAAAACTTTTCCCACTTCCCGGAACTCCAAGGTATATCCCGTTGGGATTTTTAAGTTTCTTGCGGTTTGCCATGATGACGTTATGGGAAAGAGCGTTCAGGCCGTAATAGACCGCTTCCCCGTCCATGCGGAGCTCTTGGGTCAGGAAGGGAATGAAAATCGCGGTGCTGCTGGTTGTCAGGCCCCGCTGGATCTCCACGGCGTTACAGCCGAGGGGAAGGGAGGACAGAAAGCCCTGTTCCTGCTGGAAGTCCAGCCGCCGGATTGTGCAGTTGTATTTCTGCGTGATACCGGAAACCGTGAAAATCTCGTTTTCAAGCTGTTCCCGCGTGGGGGCCATGTTGACAATCAGGAAGGTTAAAAGAAACATTCTCTCGTTGCGGCTCTGCAAATCCTCCAGCAAGGTTTTTGCGTCCTTGCTGAACGTCACAAGGTCGGGTGGGAGAATGTCCATGTCGTAGCCCGAGCGGACAGCCTTTTTCTGTTCCTCCATCTTCATTTTGTCAATGTCCGAGAGCTTGCCTTTAATCGTCTTGATGGCCTTTGACTGGTCTACCGTCTGAATGTGCATGGTGACGGTCATTTCCGTGTCCAGCTCCAGAAGCTCCGCAAGCAGTTTATCCGAGAGCTCCGAGGCGGTTATCTGTAAATAAGAAGCCGCGCCCCATGTTGCCCCCACCTTGAAGAACCGGCCCCGGCGGAAATCAAAGCTGGTCGGGGCGATAAAGTCTTTTGTTGTCATGCCTGTCTGCGGTATCTGCTCCCATGTGAATGTGAAGGGCTCCCGGCCTCCGGGGTGGAGCTGGCCGTGAAGGATTTCCAGACGCTCCCGCCCGGGAAGGGGTCGCGACTGGACGCCTAATTGTTTGAAATTCCCCATAATGTCGGCCTCTATCCGCTCCAGACGGGGCCGCGCCGCCTTCACGCTGTCCGCCGGAACGCCAAAGGTAATGAGCTTCGTGCGGACAATGCCGTTGTTGCTTTTGGCAATCTGGTTTTCCAGCATTTCCACATACTCGGCCCGGATACTGTCAAACTCGTCATGCCTCGGGGCGATATTCACGGTGTACTTGCTTTCAGGCCGGGAACGGTGGTTGATGAATGAAAGCTGGAAGGGCAGGGCGCTGTCAAAGTAGTTCAGAAAAGAGCTCCACCCGTCAAAGATGGCCGACTGATCTTCGGCCTGTGCGAGCTGGTAGTTGATGTCCTCAAACTCCACCGTCTTTGTGTAAACGCCGTTGTTTAAGCGGCATACGCCGTCCTTAAACATTTCCCGAAACGGGATTGTCTGCTGTGCGGTCTGCGGCCCCGCCTGTTTCCGGCCCTTATCGCCCGCCCGCTTGGGCGCGGCCTGTTTTACCTCTTTTCCTTTTCGCAATCCTTGTACCTCCTTTCGGTGTGTCCTCCGGCCTCGGGCCAACTTGGCCCGAAGCGCTGGGGCCGCTCCATGCGGCATAGAAATTTTCGGTCTTGTAGGGCCGGACTTGGGGCCAGAGGAACCGGGCCCGGATATAGTTTCGCAGTATCTTTTCAAAGGGGAGGCCGTCACGCTCAAACATGGCAAAGAAAAAGAATGGGAGCATGAGGCCAATCATCAGGAACAGCGCGGGGCTGCTGCCAATTACAGGGCGGGTCAGCAGATAGACGGGGATTCCCACCGCCGCCGCGCCCGAGAAACAAATAAGCTGGCGCTTCGTCAGGTTGAAGGCCAGCTTGGTCTTTACTTTTGATAAATCTTTTGGAACCTGCACATAGGGCAAAGCTCAAAACCTCCTTTCATCACCTCGGGCCAACTTGGCCCGAAGCGGTTATCGTGTCTCACCCCGGGCCGCGTCCTGCCGGACAGCGGGCCGGGCGGTTTCTCTCCCGCGCTTCCGCGCCCTCCAATATGCGGGATTGTGTTCCCGGAGAGATTGATTGATGTTTTCTTCATACGCCTCCTTGTTTCTGATCCGGTCGGGGATTTTCCAGAGCCGCTTATCCAGCAGTTCCCGGAAAACGACTTCCTCCTGTGTATCTTCCTCAAAGCAGAGATAGCCGCCCTGCCGGAATCCGCATTTCTTTGCGGCAGGGGAGAGAAAAGCCGCCACTTCCTTTGAAACCATTGTCCCGCCGTGGCTGGCGGTGCTTACCAGAAAGACGCCCGGGCAGAGCGTGTCGCAGGTCTGCACCTTTCCCCACGGGGAGATTTTCGGTTCCGCGAACAGGCCAGGTGGATTTTCAGCACGGCTTTTTGCGGCCTGCATAACCGCCACATTCTCTAAAATTGCTTTCAGTTCGGGGGAGAAATAGGCATACTCCCGTAAAACGCGGGCCGCGTTTCCGCCGCATTGTTCCATCAGGGCAGTATAGGCTTCACCGTCCGCCACCGTACAGCGGCCCACCATCTTCCCGGCATAGTAGCAGGCCGCGCCATACCCGGATTTTTTTCTTGCCAATGAAAACGCCTCCTTTCCGCCGGGGAACCTCGGGCCAACTTGGCCCGAAGTATTACCGCTCCGCCGCCTTCGCTGGCTTTTCCTTCGGGGCTCGGGCGGCGTTCTCCTTTGCCGCCTTCTTCGTTCCGGCCTCCAACTGGCCCTTGATGGACGCCTTTTCCGGTGGCGGGGCCTGCCGGGCGGCGGCAATCCGGGCCTGCAACTTTTCTATCTCCTGTTGGTACGCCTCCAAAATCGCCCCGTGAAGTTCCTCCCGGAACTCCTTTGTGATGGGCTTCACCGTGTCCCGGTAGCCTGTCCGGCTGCTCTTGTCCGGTTTGCTCGGCATACCCACATACAGGCCCTTGTCACTCTGTAAAATCTTGAAGTCCTCCACCACAAAGCAGTCGTTGAGCTTCACGGTGGCAAAGCCCACCAGATTTTTGATGGGGTCAATGGGCCGGGCGGTTACGTCCAGCTTTAGGCCGGAGCCGCCGGGGGCCTCCTGTTCCGGGGCCTGCGCGCCCGTGGTCTTTTCCTCACTCATTGTCATTTCCTCCTTTCCGGACCGAGGAAGAACCTCCCCGCCCTCGTAGCGGTAGCCTGCCCGTCTGATTGCGGCCAGCGTTTCCGCAGACACATTTCCGTTTAACTGAATATCCGTGTCGGCCATGAAGCGCAGGGTGTCCGCCCCGGTGAAGTCCTCCGCCAGTTTTCCATGCCATAGCGGCTGAATACTCCCGTCCGAGGCTGCCCCGTACCGTCTCGGGGCCATAGCCTCACCTCGTTTCTGAAACCTCGGGCCAAGTTGGCCCGAAGCTCCGCCTTATCAATGAGCGCCAAAGATGGATTTTGCGAGGGAGCCCGTCTTAAAGAGCGTAAAGCAGAGCAGGACGGTATAGCCCACACAGCCCCATATCGCGCCGATCATGTCCCCGCCCGTGGCAATCCCCTGTATCAGCACCGCATAGATTGCGACACAGACGATAATCAAAAGCCCTTGAAAGCCCACCGCCAGCAGGGAGCGGAAATAGTTCTGGCCCATGCTCCCGATTTCCCGGTTGACTACCGTTGCAAGGGGAATCGGGGCAAGGCTCGTCATTAGTAAGGTAAGAACCCGGCGCCTTGCCATATCACTATGGCAGGTTTCCGAAAACTCCCCTCCGAACCGGACTTACACCTCTCAATGTATCCGGCTCTCCAGATGTCAGTCTAATTTCCCTGCGTGTAACTTATCGTGACAGTCAATACAGAGTGCCATTGTCTTGCGCCTGCGCCCAATCATGGCGATTTCCCATTGTTTCCTGCCACTTAAATCTTTGAGTTTTCGTACATGGTGTACTTCAAGCGGCACATTCTCTGCGCCGCACCACTCGCATTTATTCGCTTGAAGTCTTTTTATCAAGCTGTTGCGCCCGTAGTTCTCAACCACTCTTGCCACTATGTCGGGGTTGCCGCTTTCGACTTTGGTATTCCGGCGGAACCCATTGTTGTAGAACAGCACTTTACCCACTTTGCCGTTTTTCTTCGGATATTCCACTGCAAAATCTTTCCCTTGGCGGTACTTGCGTATAATTCTGCTGATTCTTGTTCGGTATTTTCCAGCAAAAGTTTTGAGCATACTGTATCTCATTACATAGTAGAAGTTATTGAGTACGGACACGTTGTTTGCGAGCCGGTAGTAGTTATACAATCCACGGATTTCTGCATTGTACTGGTTTAGGATTTCCAAGTCGTCCAGGTGCAACAGGCGGATGCGCCGGACTGGTTCCCAGACCTCTTTGTTTCCATTCTGTTTGTCGTATTTAATCTTGAGGGCATTGTAGGAGAGCAGGCGTTTTAACCATTTATCATGGGGAACATAGAGCAGGACTTTTCCGTTGTTCACTCGTCTGGTAGCCCCGGTTTTGGTCTTTTTGCTGTACTCGCCTTTGGTGATTGTGACCTCGTACCCCAGAAACTTTGCAAAGTCATGTCCGTGGGTAATCAGTGTCTTTTCCCCGGACATTTCCAGATGAAGTTTTTCCCGGATAAAACAGCCCACTTCTTGTTTTACCTGTTCTGCGTCCTCTTTACTGCCGATAACCCCTATCAGAAAATCATCCGCATACCGGACATAGCAAATCCTCTTATAGCTGTCGTCCATCTGGTCACTGTACGGCATGGATTTCAAACTTCGCCGCAGTTCCCGGATTTCCGCAATTAAGTCCTCTTTTTCTTCCTCGCTCATTTTAGAAAGATTTCTTTTAAGCCGCTGTTCTTTTCCCCGGCAAACGTCCAGCTTCTTCTTGAACGCAGGATTGATTTTACGGCGGTTTCCGCAGTTGAATTTCTCTGCGTATTCTGCCATATAGCTGTCCAGTTCGTTCATATAGATGTTTGCAAGGATTGGACTGATGATAGAGCCTTGGGGAGTGCCGGAGTAAGTATTGTGATAATTCCAGTCCTCCATATATCCGGCTTTCAAAAACTTCCATAGCAGACCAATGAAATGTTCGTCTGCAATCCGCTTCCGCAGAATGTCAATCAGCACATGATGGTCTACATTGTCAAAACAGCCCTTTATATCCCCCTCAACGAACCACTTTGTTCCCGTAAAATATTTCTGCACATATTTGAGTGCCGTATGGCAGCTTTTGTTTATGCGGAAACCGTGGGAGTAGTCGCTGAAAGTTGGCTCATAGATGCTCTCTAAGATGAGCCGCACCACCTCCTGTATCAGTTTGTCGTCAAATGACGGTATTCCCAGAGGGCGCATTTTCCCATTGGATTTCGGGATATACGTTCTCCTCGCCGGGGTGGGCTGGTAGCTGAAATCACGCATTTTTTCAATGAGGGCGTTTATCCTTGCCATTCCCATACCGTCAATGGTTTTGCCGTCTGTTCCGGCTGTCATGTTGCCTGGTTTCGCCTGTATCCGCTGGTATGTCAGCAGATAGAATTGTGGATTGTACAGATTGCGGTATAACCGCCCATACTTGTAACTCTTGTTACACGCCTTGGATTTCAGGCTTTCCAACACATTTTCAGGACTTCTCATAATGCCTCACGCACCTTTCCTTTTTATGAATTGGTTGACATCCTGCCTCCCTTCGCCATGTAGACGGCTTTCCCGCCCTCGGACTACTACGGAGGCTCCGTTGCCATGCCGGATATTCAGCGTCATCTTTCTTGGGTTTTTACCCCTTGAAATTTATCGCCTTGCGGCATTACGCATAGCCGGATAATCCCGGCGTTCCGGTTTAGGCAATCTCCAGTTAGACACTTTGGGAAAAGCGTATTGTGATGTCGGTAATGGGTTTTCGTCCTTTTCCGCTTATTGCGGCTGGCTGTCATAAGTATCGTGCGGTCTGTGTTTACCTGTCACATTCCGCTATGACATACGGCGAATACAACCATCCTGCGCCGCCGGGTCGAGTATCCCGCCTCGGACTGCCCTTAAAGCAGTTTAGCCTTGTTCCTCATTCACAATGTTGCGTCTTGCCGCTCAGTCGTGGGTAGATGGTTTCCCCAACTTGCGATTTTTCCGGTACGCTATTGTCCCCCTTATGGTTTCCCTCCGGAGTAAACCGAATGACGCTAAAGTGACGTTTTTCACATCTTTGATACTTTTCTTTACCGGCTTGCCAAAGCCGGATTCCCAAAATGCCCGCGTACCGCCTTTGGATGAAAAGCGGCACTTCTGGACGCGCGGTAAATTTCAATCATTCTCCCGTAGACAATCACGAAAATCACGATATTGAGAGCGGTCATGGTAAAGCCCACAAAGAAGGATTGGAGCCAGAGCCCAAGCAGGGGGCCGAGCTCCATCGCCTCCAACTGCGTCTCCATATCGGCCAGCATATCCGGGGTGATTTCGGTGCTCCCCTGTATCAGTCCCGCCGACTGCTGGACAACGGACTGCGCCATATCAAACACGCCCATCACGATATTGAAGGTGTTGGACAGAATGAGAATGGCGCAGAAGGTCTTGAATATCCACTTGAAAAATATCCATGTGTCTATGTCGTGCAGGTTGTTACGCTCTATGAGTAACTGGATGAGTTCATAGCACATGACAAAGGTGAGCACCAGCCCGGCGATTGGGAGAATGACAGTCTCGGAGAGCTGCCGTATCATGGAGAAAACCCCGGCGTTCCATGCCGCCGGGGCCGTCCCCACTTGGTCTGCAATCTCTCCGACCTGCGCGTTTACATTGTCAAAGAGCCCACCGAGGTTGCCCATGATACCGGCAACCAGCAGGCCCTTGAGCCATTCCGCGATTGCGTCGAAGATTATCTGCATGGCGTCTCCTTATCGTTTAGCTGAACAGGCCGGACAGCAGGGGAATGAGCGTCGTTCCAATCAGGATAATCCCGCCGCCGCTCATAAGCTGTTTAATTCCCTGGCTCTTGGCTCCCGGGTTGTCCGAGCCGTAACCTTCCAAAAGATTGACCACGCCCCAGACCCCGAGGCCCGCGCCGATAGCAATAACAAGGATTTTCAGGGTGTCGATAGCAGAAGCAAAAAATTCCATATAGTTTCCTCCATTCAAATTGTTTGTTGTTGTGGGGCCAGAGCCCCGGCTACAAAAAAAGCCGCCCATTTCAGGCGGCGGGAGCTTCGGGCCAACTTGGCCCGAAGTCAGGCGAAGGCGTCCGGGTCGTCCAGATCGTCATAGTTGAGAATATCGTCCTCGGCGCTGTCTGCGTCCCCGGCCGCGTAAACCTCGTAGACTTCTTCAGGGTTCAGCTTCAACCGGGTGCTAATCAGCTTTTCCAGACGGAAGGCGTTGCGCTTCTTGTCTGCCTCCGCCGTGTATTTATAGTTCGGGTGCTTTTTCAAATCGTACTTTGGGGACAGGAAGGGCCGGAGCCCCCGAAGCTGTAAGATACATTTGCTCCCGTCCATTGTGGTGAGCTCGTCCATTGTCATCAGCTCTTTTCCGAGCCGCTGGAGGTTCTGGCCGTAGCTTTCCGACTGGCCCCGCGTCCGGCTCTCGGTATACATGGAGATAGTCTCTTTTCCCAGTACCTCCGAGATTTCCTTAATCGTGGAGTGCTCCCGGCCCCCGAGGAAGATAACCGAATCCATATTTCCTAAGATGGTTTCGGAATTGTCTTTATACAGGGCCTTGCACTGGCTCATGGCCTGATAGAACAGGCACAGGCTGATTTCCCGGGAGCGAATCACAGCGACCATTTTTTCGAGCTGCGGCACCTGTCCCGTGTTGGCGGCCTCGTCCCACAGCACCCGTACATGATGGGGGAGCCGCCCGCCGTAGACGTTATCGGCTTTCTCACAAAGCAGGTTGAACATCTGCGAGAAGGCAAGGGCCACGATAAAGTTGTAGGTGCTGTCCGTGTCGGAAATGCAGAAGAACAGCGCCGTTTTCTCGTCCCCGAGCCTGTCAAGCTCTAACTCGTCATAGCTCATAATCTCCCGGAGCTCCGCAATATCGAAGGGGGCCAGACGTGCGCCACAGCTAATCAAGATACTTTTCGCTGTCTTGCCGCTGGAAAGGCGGTACTTGGCATATTGGCGCACCGCGAAGCATTGGGGCTTGCGCTTGGCGAGGCCGTCAAACATATAATCAACGGCATTTTTGAAACTTTCATCATCCTCCCTTACTTCCATGCTGTTAATCATTTCGACTAACGTGTTCATGTTCCGTTCTTCCTCCGGCCCTTCAAAGACGATATAGGCCACAAGGGCGCAGTACAAAAGCGTCTCGGCCTTCGTCCAGAACTCGTCCCCCTCTTTCCCTTGTCCCTTTGTGTTGGTTATCAGGGCGTTGACAAATTTCAGAACGTCGCTCTCTGTCTTGATGTAGGCCATCGGGTTATAGTGCATACTCTTTCGGAAGTCCACCGAATTGAATACCTTGATTTTATAGCCCTTCCTCTTTTGCAGGAAATGTCCCACTTGGGAGAGGACGCCGCCTTTCGGATCTACGCACACATACGAGGAATGAGCTTGAAGGAGCTGCGGGGTCAGCCAGAACCGGGTCTTTCCCGAGCCGGACGAACCGATAATACAGCAGTTGAGATTTCGGGCGTTGGCCGGGATTTTGGGCCGGGTGTTCATAGTCAAAAATTCCGTCCCGGTCAGTATCACGTTGTTTTCAAACTTCGGGTCTACGAATGGGGCTATGTCTTTGGCCGTTCCCCAACGGGCCGAGCCGTATTCCACGTCCTTCCTGAATTTCTTTGCGTTCTTCACTTTGTTATAGACCATCAGCCGGAGCACCACGGCCCCCACAAGGCCCACCAGCAAATCGAAGCCAGCGAGGCCCGGCGTGATTGTCCCGAAAGCCGGGCCTATGGTTTTCATCATACCTATGAGCTTCGCGCCGAAGTCCGCACCTTCCGCGAGGCGGTAGGCCGTCCCCACCTTGCAGAAGAACCAGAAAATAAACAGGTACGGGAGATTGGGAACCACATATTTTTTGATTTTGGTGTTCACCGTTCCTGCACCGCCTCTCTGGTCTTTTCCCGTTCCTTCTGCCGGGGCTTGACGTGGCCCATAGCCTGCCGGAGCCCGCGCCGGATAGATGGCTTGTCGTTCTGGCGGGCCATCACCCGCTTGGTATACTCGGAAAATGCCGCCGTGATGGCGTCGGCCTGTCCCGCCTTGAAAAACAGGAGATAGTCCTTCGGGCCTACCTTGTGGAACGCATAGTCTACATTAAATTTCCGGGCCACCCGGTCAAACAGGCGGGCGTCCCCCTTTAGCTGGATACTGTTGGACTGTCCGGCGTGGCCCATGAGCTGTTTCACGGTCTGCCGCCCGTGGGGCGTGAGTGCGTCCCGGTTGTGTTTCTGCACTCCGGCCAGAAACTTCTGGCACGCCATGAACAGCACCCGGCCCGTCAGCTTCGCCGCATGTATGGATATAGCCACAGTCTTTCTTGATACTTCTTCTTCCATTGATTACTTCCTTTCCGTCCGGGAGCCGCGGGTTAAAGCTGGAGGCCCCCGGGGATATGGGAAACCTCGGGCCAACTTGGCCCGAGGTCTACCGCCCGTCATGTGCCGCCGTCGGAGCTGTCTTTTCCTTCTTCGGCGGGTTTGCTGTCTTGTGCTCCTGCATGGTTTTCAAGATAGAAGGCTGTCTTTCGGCGGCACGTTCCAGCCGTTCAAGACTGGCAACCGCCTTATCCAGACTGTTCCGGGCCGCAAGGAAACAGGCCCGTTCCGCCCGATAGGGGGCCTGTACCGTCTTTGCCAGCTTGCCGGGGGCCTTCGCCTCCTGTACGACCTCCTTCCCCATCAGGGCCCGGCCTATGTTTTTCACATGCCGCCCGGCTTCGTGGTACTCGGCGCTTACGGCCTCTATACTGGAAATGGCCTTCTCGTCCGCCTGTGTGCCTTCGTTGATGTTGTTCCGCATGGCTGTCAGCCTCGGCTTGATATGGAAGAACCGGGCGGCGTGATCCAGCGCGGAAATTCCGCGTTCCTTCACAGCGGCCAGCGTATTTTTACAGCCCTCAATGATACCGGCTTTCAGCTCTGCGAGACTATCACGCAGGGCAAGAATACGGTCTTGCAGGACAACGATTGATTTTTGCAGGGCTGATTTTAACGGGGAGTTCTTCATTTTCTCCAAATCCTGCCGCATGGCTTTTAGCTCGTCAACCGCACTGGCAAGCTGTTTTTCCATTTCGGAAACATGCCCGATAGCCTCTAACAGTTCTTTTCCTGCCGGGGATTGGTTTTCTTTCAGCAGGGCCAGCAGTTCTTTTACATACTCATTTTCAGCTATCGGCGTTTCCACGGCGGGCGCTTTCTTTTTTGGCAATATTCACACCTCCTTTCGTCCGGCCAGCAAAAAACCTCGGGTCAAGTTGGCCCGAGGTCTACCGTTCCTCATGGGTCGCGGCCTTTGCTGTTTTGCCATGTTCCGGGGGCGGGGCCTCCCAGAATTGTTTCAATGCTTCGAGAATGGAGTGGCGGGGTTCATCGGGATAGGAAAATATCTGGTATTCCTCTGGAACCTCCCCGTCATAGTGTTCCATGAAGGGACTCCCGTTGTTCTCGATATAGCCGCCCCCCGCAAAATCGCTTGTCGTATTTAAAAACATATCCCTTCCGTATGCCTCATAGTCAAAATAGTCTTTGATATGTTCTGGCACGTCAAGGGCTCCGCACTCGTCAATGAGATACCGCCCCAATTCTTCCTCATTCTGTACCTCTGGGTAAAATTCGTAGCAGTCAAGGTTTTGGGTCAGGTTGATTAAATCCTTAACGCTCCCGGTATATTCTCCGAGCGAGAGGGCGGCTTCATATTTTGCCTTCTGGCCGTTGTCCAGTCCGTCCAGTAGGGAGGCAAGATAATTCAGTTCGTCAATACTTTCGCCTTCTCCCAAATGGTTCCGCAGCCCGGCAACATTAGTTTCATAATCGGCAATAAAGACTTCCTCATACCGTATACCGTCCACGCCAATCTTGGGAAGTACGGCCTGTACTTCCTCTGTTGAGGCAGGAAATCTCAACGGTTCCACCGCGAGAATCCCCTCATTGTATTTGCCGAGATTGCCAATATAGGCGCTAATCATCGCACCGAGCCTCCCGGCCCTTGCCTTTCACGGTCAGTATGCCATCCAGGGTGGTTGCTGTGATGTTGAGCCGCCCGGCAACGGCAATATCGTTCTTCACATCTTCTGTCATACCGTTGCCGCACACCACCAGAACATGAGCCCGGCGGAGCATATCGCGGGACATGTCAATCCCGCTTTTGTGTTCCTCGGGAATATCGTCATTCAGGAACAAAGGCAGGTAGAGCAGAGGGCAGACCGGGGAAAATCCGGCCTCATAGACCGCCCTGCAATACTGCGCCGCCTGTTCCGTGTCGGCCTTGTGTTCGCCTGTCCACGCGGCGGTGATGTATGCTAAAGGTCGTTTCATGGGGTTCCTCCTTCCTGTTTGCGCTTAATAGATAGCCCATCCCCTCCGCCCCTTCCCGTGGGAAGGGGAACGGCTCAAAGGAATATATATCCCCGTCGCTTGACTACTACAAGCACAACCGGGAAAGGCTGTCAAGGGCTTCGCCGCCGCAGGCGGTGGCGCGGGCGCCACCCTTGACTGCCTTCCCCGGTTGCGCTATACAAACCACGGCGACGGGGAATATTATATCCTTCGAGCTTCGGGGCGCGGGGCAGAGCCCCGCTTTAGGCGCGAACCTCGGGCCAACTTGGCCCGAAGCCTCTTATTTCTCCGGCGCGGCCTCTTTCTCGGGCTTCGCCTGTTCCTTCTGCTTGCCCTTCCAGTCGTCCAGGAGCTTGATAATCTGGTCTTTCATTTCCTGCGGGGTCTTTTCCTTGCCGAAATACTTCTCCAATTCCATTCCACTGATAATCACTTTGTCTACCTCCTTCTTTTCTTCAAGCATGATACCGTCGATCACATCACCGTTGAGCATATTTTCCTGGTCGAGTTTCCGCATACGCTGGGCCTGGGAGAGCGAAGGGGCCGACTGCTGCGCGTCAATGGCAACGGCAATATACCTCTGATTTTTGGGTTTAATATAGGAAAGCTCCACAGCGGGGGTAAAGGCAATTTTGAGCGGCTTGCCTCCACTCCCGACTGTTTTGCCGTCAACCATATCCTGCAACGTGGGAATGAGCCTCGTCAGGGCGATATGCCGCTGAACCTGTTTCACACTCATTCCGTTGCGCTCTGCGATGACCTCATTGGAACGCTTATCTACGTCTGTTGAGAAGTTCTGTCCCTCCAGCGCCTCCCGCGCTCCCTGATGTTTGATAGCCTCCAACTGCATTTTCAGGGCTTTGGCTAATTCCATTGTGGAAACTTCCCGGTTGTTGACGTTATCCTCGACCATCTGCTGAATGGCCTGCTCGTCAGTCAGGGCGCGAATGATACACGGTGTATAGGGAATACCGGCCTCAATACTGCCCGCGTCGCGGCGGTGGCCGGAAATGATTTCATAGCCGCCCTTATCATCAGGCCGGACAATGGCGGGTTGTGTCACGCCCTGCGCCCGGATACTCGAAACAAACGCCATGAACTTAGCGTTCTTCTCGACGCTGAACGGGTGGTTTTTGAAAGCATGGAGCTGTTCATGGGGGATTCTTACAGTCTGTTCCACTTCCGGGATAACAAAGGGCTCCATGGGTTTGTCAGTCTTGGGAATCCCGTATTTCTTCCGAAGCTCCTGTTCCAGCTTGGCCTTCTGTTCTTTCCGGCTGGGGCCGTCCGCCGACGGAGCTGCCTTTTCTGCCTTCTGCTTGGTCGGGGGCATTTTTTCAGCTTTGGGCTTTTCGGTTTTCTTGGGGGCCTTGTCCTTCGGGGAACGTACCGCCTGTTTCGTCTGTTTCTTTTCTTTCGGTTTATCCGCGTCTGTTCGTTCAGGCTTTGACTTATCGGTAGTTGATCCCTGTTCCTGTTCAGCCTTTGCCGCCTTTTCCTTCTCGGCCACAATTTTATCAATCATAGCGCCGGAAATATCAATGACGTTTCCGGGGCGGCTCTTGTCAGCCGGGGCAGGGGTGTCCGCTTTCTCGGCCTCCTGCACCGGGGCTGAAGTTTTAACCTCCTGCGCCGGAGGCTCCTCCTTCCGTGGAACCGGATTTCCGGAAACGGCGGGGCCGCTCTGTTCCTCCGGCTTCAAATCTTTTTTATCCTCTGCCATTCGTTTACCTCCTTCATTTTGGCATGAAAAAAGGGCCTAACTTTTATAGTCAGGCCCACGGGGAGCTTCGGGCCATGTTGGCCCGAAGCAAGGGGAATAGTCCTCCTTTCCGCTTCACAACGGAAAACGCCGCCCGTAGTCTCTACTTGGGCGGCGCTTGTCCGGTAAAGTGATAAGCTCGTATTTTATTGAAATAGTGTGTATATAGCCGTTTTCTTATTATGATTGGTCCGGTTGGACCGGTTGGACCAGTCGCTCCCGCCGCTCCCACTGCACCATCTGCTCCGGTAGCTCCAGTCGGGCCGGTCGGGCCAGTTGCTCCCGCTGCTCCGGTTGGACCGGTTGGGCCAGTCGCTCCCACTGCTCCAGCTGCTCCGGTCGGGCCGGTCGGACCAGTCGCTCCCACTGCACCATCTGCTCCGGTAGCTCCAGTCGGGCCAGTTGCTCCCGCAACTCCAGCTGCTCCGGTTGGACCGGTTGGGCCAGTCGCTCCCGCCGCCCCGTTTGCTCCGGTTGGACCGGTCGGGCCAGTCGCTCCCGCCGCTCCAGCTGCTCCGGTCGGGCCGGTCGGACCAGTCGCTCCCGCCGCCCCGTTTGCTCCGGTTGGACCAGTCGGGCCAGTCGCTCCCGCCGCTCCCGCTGCTCCGGTCGGGCCGGTCGGACCAGTCGCTCCCGCCGCCCCGTTTGCTCCGGTCGGACCAGTCGGGCCAGTCGCTCCAGCCGCTCCGTTTGCTCCGGTTGGACCAGTCGGGCCAGTCGCTCCAGCCGCTCCGGTTGGACCAGTCGGGCCAGTGGCACCGGCCACTCCAGCTGCTCCGGTCGGACCAGTCGGGCCAGTGGCTCCACCAATTTATACAAAACTTAATGCTGAAATTTAATAGGAAACCTTCTATGCCGTTTTCCCATCCTTTTTCCCAACGATTGTTAGTTCATTTTGATTATTTTCAATCGACTCTATAATCCGACGATGTTGGTCTGCGAAATTAAACTCAATACTAATTTCACCACCCTGGTGAATATAAATATTTTTTACCAAATCAACCAAAATTCCTCTGTTCAGTTCTTTTATATTTTTATATTTCAGAAAATAGGTTAAATAAGGGTCATTCTTTGAAATTCCTTTTGCCATCACCTGACACTCTGACTGAATGTTTTGTATTGTTACTTTCAGCTGTTCCGCTTTGCAAGAATACTTCTGTTTCAAACGAGTATATTCTTCTTTGGAAATATCTCCGCTTTTCCAATCCCCATAAAGTCCATCCGCAATACTGATCACTTTATCCAACTCCTTTTGGCGAAGGTGGAGCATAGCGGTCAAACGGGTTGATTCATTTTTGACAATGGGTGACTTATTGATTTCCTCCACCACATCAGCTAAAGAATCAACCAAAGAAATCTGTGCCTGGATTGCTGCTAAAACAGCTTTAATCACTACTTCTTCCTTGATTGTATGTTTCGTGCAGGCGTTTTTCGATTTTTCCCGAAATGTACGACAGTAATAATAAACAATATTTTTTGTTTTCTGTCTTGTCATCGCCTTTTTGCAATCCGCACAGCGGATAAATCCAGATAATAAATGCAGATTTCTTCCTGACGGCGCTGTCCGGGTATCCCTTGTCTGAAGGTCAGCCGCTTTTTGAAAAAGTTCAGCCTCAATAATCGGCTCATGGGTATCTGGTACCATATACCAGTCTTCTTCTGGAACAGCAACCTTATCATGTACTTTATAGCTGATTACTGTCTGCTTGCCTTGCACCATAATTCCCAGGTACATCTTATTTTTCAAAATCGTAGTAACTGAACTAGGCGACCAAAGTCCATCATTTTTCTCACCTTGGGGACAACAGAAATTCAATCCTTTGCTTTTCTTATAAGCGGCTGGACCCGCTATCCCTAAGTCATTGAGCCGATGTGCGATTCCATTTTTACTCATACCCTCATAAACAAACCATTGGTAAATATTTCGCACTACTTCTGCGGCTTCTTCATCAATAATTAAAGCATTTTTATTTTCTGGGGCCTTTTTATAGCCATATGGAGCAAACGCTCCAATAAATTCACCCTTTCGGCGTTTTGTTGCAAAGGTATCGCGTACATCATGTGAAGTTTTCGCTGCAAAACGGTCATTCATCAGGCCATTAATCGGAACTTCTAAGCCCTGAAGGGTTTCCGGGTGAAGAAAAGAATCCACTCTTGGGTCACTAACCGTGATGAATCTGGTTTTATTCATAGGAAAGATTTTTTCCAAAAAATATCCCTGATCCGAATAATTCCGAAACATACGGGAAAGGTTTTTACAGATAATACAATTAACCTTTCCGGCTTCCATATCGTGAATCATTCGTTGAAAATCCGGACGGTCATAATCTGTTCCTGTCAGGCCATCATCAATATAGTAATCAATAAGTGTAAATTCTCCCTCAAAAAAGGTTTCCAGATACTCCCCAATGATTTTTTTCTGATTGGTGACGCTTAAACTCTCATCGTTTCCATCTTCCCGTGAAAGACGAATATAGGCAGCGATGAGCCAAACTATTTTGCGAGAAGCTGAATGAACACCACTGCTCACAGCTTTTCTAATTCTAGCCATTTAACCTCCCATCTCTCTATAATCATTACACAAGAAGATTATATCATATCTTGCTTCAAAATTCACCACTTTAAAGTACGAAAGTATCCGGCAAGTACCTTAGAAAGTTCTTTCTCCTCATCCACAAAGGAAATATGTACAGGCGTCCCATCACAAAGAAAGTTATATGGGTTTTGTATCTGCTCAATATATTGGAGCATACGCAAAGTACCGGACAAACCAGAATCAATCTTTACACCACGAATATCTACCAGGCTATCTCTAGGTATGTCTTCAATGGAATCTTGACACATACGCTCAAGCCGTTCTGCTGACAATATTTTTCGGCCTCCTTTAAGTTGTCGAGTAGTAAAGTCTATGATTACCTGTTTGTCCAATATCATCTCACCTCCCACAAATCTGTGTCAAAATCATATTGACACAAAATTAGTATTATAAGAACCCCAGTCAAACGTACTTATAGCACGTTCTATAGGACCTTTTGTATCGTATTATCTGGAACAGCGGGACTGTCCACCGGCTCGCCCCCGATACTGGGAGTATCCAGTCCAGTTCGTGGCTGCCGAACCGCCGCATACCGCCGATAGGTGGGAACACCATATTCGCAGAAAGTTTCGGTGAGAGGCACAGTTCCTCTTGCTGATGGCCATGGCGCTTTCCAGCCTGCCGGGGGCTGGTCATCAAGCCACAAAGTTGTCGCTCTGTCTCTTTGATGTTATCGTGTTGACGGACGCTCTGGCCGTCCGCAGGGGGTCTTGGCGTTTGTGCTTGTGGTGCTGTTACACAGCATTTGGAAATCCTGGATACTGATATGAACGGCTGCCCGTTATTTGTCAAAGTACAAAGCAAAAATTTTATCAAGCATACGTTCTTTCCACATCTTTATATTCTCCTAATCTGCCTAACTGAAATCTAACCACTGTTCCCAAACCAATCTGACTTCAATATAGTCTATTTCAAGATCTTCTATATCGGTATCAACGCTCAAATAAAGCCTCATGCTGTCATTTCCTTTCTGCGTAAAATACGAATCTATACCATGTCATTTCTTGATTTATAAAACTACCCGAAAAATCACTATATGTAAATCCTCTCTGATACATACTTTCAAACAGAACCTACCCGGCGATATAGGCGTCCTCCATCCCGCCGTTCACGCTGCCGCTTACAATAATCACATGGCCCCAGAACATATTGTCATCATCATAGTAAGCTTCATAATCGCCTTCTGCGTCTATGCTGAATTCACTAATTACGATCCGCCCAGCGAAGGATTCTTCTGTAATTGCGGCTAAGTCTTCGCCGTCCTCGTCATCATATCCTTCGTCCTGCCAGTCGTTGGCATTTTCTGCCAGCTTTTCGGCAGCAAATGCACGGAATTTTTGATCCCATTCCTTAAAATTGGCATAAATTTTCCTAAACTGCGCCAGTGCCTGGTCTGCTGTCGTTCCATTTTCCTCGTCGCACTCAAGGGTCACATGACAGTCCTCTCCCAGCCAGTCGACGGTACCCGCAAACCAGTTGAAATGCCGCTCCAGCGTAAATGTTCCGCAGTCTCCGTCCTCAATAACAACAACCTCTTTATATTTTTCCAATAGCTTTGACAGTGCCGGATTCTGTACCTCTCGTTCCACGACTTCCGTCAGCATAAAATTATTGAAGAAGCGGGGCTCCGCATTCTTCATCACCTTTTCCGGCTTGATTTTACGGCATTTGATATGATAAATGGTCAGGTCTTTGAGATGATAAATCCATCCATCCTTGTCCTTCTCATGCGCAAGCCAGCTTAAGTAGCCCTCGCTTTCCACCGTTTCTCCAGTCTCCAGATTCACATAACCTAAAATATCTGCATTTGGAGACCAGAGACCCTCTGCGACACTGCCCGCACCCCCAACATATTCCCCGGTCAGAACAAGCAGCTCCCGCATCTGCTCCTCGTAGCGCTTTTCGTATTTACTCTTTTCTTTTTCATAATTCATTATGTAAACTCACCTTCCTATTGTTCTGAATTTTAGGCGTTTGCAAAACGCATAAATCCGCATAAAATTTTGCTAAAAAATAAATTTCCCCGTGTCAACGCAAACAATCTCATTTTATCAGTCCCATGTACCTTTTTGTCTGCTCTGTCGTATCCATATGCGGTACCTGTTTCAGCAATTTATCGTCATTACAACAAAATTTCATTGAATATCCTTCGCATACCTTTATTTAGATAACCTCGCATAAAGAAGTACAGATTTCAGAGTTCCACATACCCGACAAAGTTGTAATAGATTTTGATGTCCCGGTGGGTTTCCCCGGCGATTTCGTACTTCTCGCCCACCTCGATGCGCTTCACCAGCCGCAGGAGCGTGGGGCGGTCGAGTTCCTCAAGCTGGGCATAATCCCTGATGATGGTCAGCCATTCATCGGTGGCCTGCTCGTCCTCCTGGGTGGCCTCCAGCTGGGCGGTGAGCTGCGTCCGCTGTTCCAGCTTGCCCCGGCGTTCGTCCTCATAGCGGTTCATCAGCTGGACGCACAGCGCCTCCGGCATGACGCCCTTCACCTTGTCCTCATAAGCCGACACCACCAGTTTTTCCAACTCGGCCAGCCGCTTGTCCAGCGCCGCCAGCGTTGCCCGGAGCGCCTTTGTCTGCTCCAGACTGGCGGCATTCTTCTGAGTGAGGATTTTCTCCTTGAGGGCGGCGGGGCTGTTCTGCGCCAGCATCGCCTTGGCGTGGATGTCCAGCAAGAGCAACTTCGTCAGCACCTTGCAGTTGATGTAGTGCGAAGTACAGGCCGCCTTGCCGCCGCTCATATAGCGGTTGCAGGCGTAGGCTTGAAACCCGCCAAAGTGTCCATCGGCGTGGCGTTTCCGGCTTCGATAGTCTTTCAAAATCCGCATAGACGAACCGCAGTCCGCACAGTAGAGAACGCCGGCAAATAAAGATATTTCCCCATCGCTGCCGGAGCGCCCCTTTGACGGATGATTGTCCAGCCTTTGAACTGCATCCCAGACCTCCTGAGAGACAAGCGGCTCATGGGTATGCTCTACCTTGATCCAATCCTCTTTCGGCTTGCTGACCTGCTTGTGGACCTTGTAGGAGACTGGGCCGGTCTTGTTCTGCACCATGTGGCCGAGGTAGACCTCATTCCGCAGAATGGTCTTGACCGTTACATCGTTCCAGTAGGGCGTCTCGCCCCGCAGGTTCGGCCTGCCCTCGGCCATGTAATAGAAGCCACGGGGCGAGGGTACGCCCTCCTCGTTCAGCGTCCGGGCGATTTTCCGAAAGCTGTCCCCCTGCAAGCGCATATCAAAAATGCGCAGAACAACAGGGGCGGTCACCGGGTCGATTTCAAGAATGTGTTTGTCCTCCGGGGATTTTCTGTAGCCGATGGGAGCGTAGCAGCCGACATACTTTCCCGTCCGAAACGTGGACTGTTTCACCGCCCGGATTTTGCTGCTGGTGTCGCGTGCGTAGAGATCGTTCATGACGTTCTTCAAAATGACCAGCATCTCATTGTTCTTGTGGATGGTGTCCACGCCGTCATTCAGGGCGATGAACCGGCAGCCCATCGAAGGGAACACGATGTCCGTATACCGGCCAGCCTCAATGTAGTCTCTGCCGAGACGACTGAGGTCTTTGCACAATATCAGATTGATTTTCCCCGCCCTGGCATCGGCAATCATCTGGTTGAACATAGGCCGGTCAAAGGTTGTCCCAGAGACCCCGTCATCACAGTAGGAGGAGTAGAGGTTCCAGCCCTGTTCCTGCACATACCGGCTGAGCATGATTTTTTGATTTTCGATGGACACGGACTCCCCGGTTCTTTCGTCATCACGACTGAGCCTGCAATAAATTCCAACATTGTATTTTTCCTGCATCTTGTTTTTTTACCTCCCTGGACGCAGGAACATAGCATCTGTTACCTGCTTCCATTATAGCCGCTTTAGCACTGTAAAGCAATAGCTTTCTGCCGGACATCAGAAGTTTTTACGCCGTCCGTCGCCCGTTCCGCTCCAGTTCTAACCTGTCGATGACCTCGCCCATTTCCGTTTTTTCCGCAAAGCTGCTGGACAGGTGATAGGTCACTCTGTCCATTTCCACATCAAGCCCCAGGTTCAAAAACACACCCCGGCACCCGCCGTATTCAAAGCCGGGGAGTTCTCCCGCCACTGTGATTTCTACTGGCCGACTTCCCGTTTTCATGCGACACCTCCCATTCTCCGCAGAATGTCCACGGTGTTGCCCAGCGCACAATAAAGCGCCTCGCTGTCTGGATTTCTCATGCTGGACTTCGCCGCCATGCGGATTTCCCGCAGGGCAACCTCCACCTCCCGTGTGGTATATCCGGCTTGAACAGCGGCGATGGCGAGGTTGGCAAGATAGACGCAATCGGCACGGCCCAGCTTGTCCTGCACCGCCATTCTGCCGAGTTGCTCCAGAATGCCGTCACGGGATTTTAAGGTGACGGCTGTTCTGTCCTCCCGCCATAAAACTTCGCTGTTTTGAATTTCGGTAGCCGCTACCGATAATAGATGGACACCCTCATAGAGATACATCTTGTTCAGCGCCTGCCGCCTGCTGGGGGCGTATTCCTCGGTGATGCGGGCATCCAGCTTCGGCCTGCCCCGCTTGCGCCCGGCTTCCTCCGTCTTGATTTTCTCCATTGTCCAGCCTCCCTTCAAAAACAAAAAACGCAGATACAATAAGACCGACCCCAGCAAAAACGCTGTGGTTCGGTCTATGTATCTGCGTGAAAAATATGTACAGTATTCAGTTTCCCATTATGGTAGCACAAACAGATGTTCCTGTCAATGCCTTTGGGAAAATTTTGTCGAGGGCTGGCGAGAGTTTGAGATTTTGCCGGAGTGCCAATTTCTCCGTTTTTCAAAAATCCCGCTGAAGGGTGGGAGAGAAAAGCGCCGGAACGGTGCGTAGCCGCAGAATTAAATTCTGCGAAAAGGGGTTTGGGGGCTGTGCCACCAACAAGCAAAAACAGCTTTCCGGCGGTCACGCCGGAAAGCTGTTTTGAGTATTTGTGGGAACAAATACACTGCTTGCCAAGTAGCGAAAAATAAATTCTAATCCCTTAGATTGTACCAATTCAAAGGAAAAACATATAAGAATGCTGGTGGAGGACTTTTCTTGGACTACCCTTTGGGGGATTATCTATGATATGGTACTGTTTCGCCTGTGTCCTCTTGACTAAGGAAAGTTCCGACATCGGCAAAGGTATAACAGAATACTTGACAGGTGCCACCAATGGTAAAGGAATTGGTAGCTGGGGAATAGAATGTGTTCACTATGCTCTCCACATCCCACGCCAATTCTCCAGTATCGTTTACTGCCAATTTTCCCCCCAGAGATCCTTTGACAGAATAGAATGCCTCCGGCGTACCGCCCTCCGGGTCACACAGCAACAGCACCGCCGTGTAGTTGTCCCTCACCATAGGGGTCAGTTCCTCACTGGAGATTTCCCAGATGTTGTTGTTAAACAAGTAAGCCAGGATGTCAGCAATCTCATACCGCCCGCCCTTGTCCTTCTGCTTGGGCACTGCGTAGGCGGACAGATACACCCGATCCCCAAACTCAATCATATCAGTGATGGTGTAATCACAGTCATCCCCTTCATAAGTGAAGGTGTCCATTAAACTCCCCTCCCGATCCAGCTTCACCAGCCGGGCGGTTTCTCCATCCAGCTTGTGTCCCAGCTGTATCAGGTAGCCCTCTCCCAAGCGGACGGCATTCCAGATGCCCTTATTACCGACCTCGGTCTTGCAGAAGCTAAGCTCGGTTCCGTCTGTGTCGTACTGGCTCAGGCAGAGGTAACGGAAGTCTCCCCGGCTGACGACCGCCCATGTGCCGTCCCCGTTGTCCAGCACGGCGGCGATATACTCTCGCTCAAAGCCGTGATCCAGTTGACGTTGCCAGAGGACGTTCCCACTCTCGTCCACCCGAGCCATGCTGGAATACACAGGCTGCTCACTGGACCAGGTGTCATTATGCCCCCACACCGCCGTCCCGGCGGAGGTGTGCACACCGTCCTCCACGTAGAGGTCGGGGAACTCCACCGACCAGATCGGATTGCCATCCTGGTAGCACTCCAAAACGCTCCTGTCCAGCACATCGAAGCCCAGGCTCTCGTCCAGCTTCTCCCGGACATCCATGCGGTAGCTAAACCCGGTTTCCGACCGGGTGTTACGCCACACGTTCCGATCCCACAGCGCCGCCAACTCCTCCGGGGTAGGCTCCCGCTGGGAGATTTCCAGCCCAGGTACTGCCCGTTCAATGACCTCCGCCGTTTTGTCATAGGTGAAATGCTGGCTGGTAATATCCCGGTAAACAGCTTTCACGTCTGACCGGCTCAGCCCCTCGGTGGACAGACCGTTCTCCTCGAAAAAGTCTACCGCCGCGTTGTACTCTTTGGCTTCAGCAACGAGGATACCCCCCGTCAGACTTACAATTAGAACCAAACAGGCGGCCACCGCCGGCCACTTTCGGTAGGCCAATGGCCTGCGGAGGGCTGTGGGAACCTCACTGCGTTCCAGAATATCGTCATCCACTCCGTCAAATGCCCTGAATAAATCGTTTTTGTTCATCGGTATCCCTCCTTCAAAAGATGCGCCTTCAGCTTTTTCCGCGTCCGGCTCAGCATCACCGTCACATGATTTTCTGTCAGGCCGTACCGCCGCGCAATATCCGCTATAGATTCGGCAAAGAAGTACCGGCGTACCAGCACATTTCCCTCCCGCTCCGGCAGTGAGCGCACAAAACGCCGGATACACTGCCGCAGTTCTTTGGCCTCGTATGCTGTCTCTGTGTCTGCGCCGCCATTAAAACATTCCACCAGTTCGTCCAGGACAAGGGTGATCTCGCCGCCGCCCCGTTTTTCTGCATTTCGCACATTGAAGCGGTCTAAGGAAAGATTGCGGGTAATTTTCGCCAAAAACAGCCGAAGCACATTGGGCTTCTGCGGAGGCATCGCATTCCATGCATGGAGCCAAGTATCATTGACACACTCCTCGGAATCTTCGTGGTTGTGCAGAATGTTTTCGGCAATTGCATAGCAGTATGCGCCATACTTGTCGGCGGTTTTTGATATAGCGTCTGTATTCTTTTTCCAGTATAATTCAATGATTTGACTATCCTCCAACGCAATGCCTCCTCTCTGCAACTTGAAGGTCCCTTCACCCTATAAGACGGGAAAAACTCTAAAACCTTACAAGGTTTTTCAAAAGATTTCAGTTCTCCAAAAGATATTCAATTTGACCTCTATTGTACCAGTCACAGGCAATAAGGACAAGTTCATACTGCCATTAAGTATTGGCCAGTACAAAGACGGCGAGGAACATTCCCCGCCGTCCTTGTAATTATGTTTTTGATATTATCGGTAGCCGCTACCGATAATCCGATAGCGGGTTCGTAGTCGTTTATTGTCATGTTCTCCGCTTTGTAACAGCTTTGTCGGAGGCAACAAGGATGCTATGTCCTGCGTGTGATGTCATTCTTTATGAGAGGGTGGCATTCAAAAGCATAGTTTGAATGACAACAGATAAAATACGTCTGATCGCTAAACCATACTTTCCCTACGCCATAAGACAGACCAATCGTCTATCTGCAGCTCCTTACCACTGGAAATCTATAATCCTGTTTTTTCCGATATGACCTGCAGCCATTTCTTTCTTTTCCCCAGCGAGATCTTTTCTGTCACGATTTCCCCGCTTTCCCTGTTTTCATAAGTAATCACCATCCCTATCGGAAAAAATCCCTGATTGCATTTTCCCAGTTCCTTAATACAGATGTAAGGAATATGGATGTATTCGCATGAAAATCCCTTGGTGAGAATGACCTGCCGGTCCGTAAAGATTGCCACACCGCCCCGCTTCCATGTCTCGATTCTTCCGACCAGCTTCTCCGTATAATTGATCGTGATGCTGCCATATAGTTTTTCATCTGGCGATAACACGCCCCTTTCCACAAGATTCTGCCTCTGCTTTTCCAACTTTTGTTCATTCATTTCCTGAATCCTCCATATCTGCATAATCATAATCGCCCGGAATCTCCCTCGAGACTCCGGGCGCCTATATGTCTGATTATAGCACTGCCACGCAAAAGCGCCCCGTCCAAATCGGCACATAAATCGGCAAAATCGGCATTCTGGGGCGGTCATTGTCATCTCACGTGTCATTTCGCATCGCTGTATATCTGTGTATCCTGTCCATCGTTAATGGCAAAAGAGGATTTTGCCATTGCAAGACAGGATTTTGCAATGGTAAGTATTGTGGTAAAACGGTTCCCGTTCTGTTCTATATAAAGCAGCCCTCCGTATTTTTGCGCGGTATCCCGCACGTTTGCAATTCCAAAACCATGATTTTCAGCGTCCGGCTTTGCAGAAGCCGGCAGGATATGTTTTACTTTTCCATTGGCAGCAGCCGAATGTTTTTGCAATCTGTACTTTTTGTTCCATATTTGGATATATCCTGAATTTATATGCTTTTAACTCTTACTGTTACCGCCCTCTATCCCTGGTTTTCTATGTATTTACGTAGCATTTCTTCCGAAACAGTCCCTACACTACAGGCAAAATATCCATTTGTCCAGAAAGTATTCTCTTTCCAAAAGTGTTTTCGTATATAATTTGAATATCTTTCCCAGATATGATATGTTGTATAACTCTCCATCAGATTTACGATTTTACTGATGAACGTCGTTGGTTCCGTCTCTATCATGTAATGAATATGGTCTTTATCCGTTTCCATGTATCTGATTATTACGTGATGCTTCCCACATATCTCATACGAAAGTTGTTTTATATCATCTGATATCTGTTTTGATATGAGTAGTTTCTTCTTATTCAAGCGACAGCCGCCGCAGTAGTGCAGACGGTTTTGCCGTTAGAATGGAGCGGACGAAAGCGGGGCAGAGTTGTCAAATCCTGTTCCCCGTTTTCGGTGGCAAAATGGCAGCGGCAAAAATCCAGACGGTCAAGGGTTTAAGAGTGGAGATTTTTTCGCGCCTATGCGAAAAAATACTACTCACCCCTTGATCGTCTGGATAGTCGGAACGGACGTAGAACAGGGATTGTTTTTCGTAATTGGCTCTGGTATAATTTTTCCAGTAACAAGCCGATACAT
Source organism: bacterium D16-56 (assembly GCA_003611875.1). Lineage (GTDB taxonomy): Bacteria > Bacillota > Clostridia > Lachnospirales > Lachnospiraceae > Brotaphodocola. The sequence continues at coordinate 41,110 of RAYY01000004.1, forward strand.
CGCGACTTAAACAGGAGGTAATAAAAATGGATTATATTAAAATGCTACGCGAGGACAGTGACTTGTCGGATTTGCTGTGTGATGTCTGCGATATAGAGGGATTGGGAATATCCCGGTTTTCCCGCCTGTGCCTTGCGTGACAAAATACCTTGAATGCAGGCGGCAAGGGTGGGCAGCTCGGTGTTCTGTGTTTCCTCTTTTAGCCAGTTTTGCAGTTTGGAGATACGCGCCTTTAACTGCCGCAACTTCTGGTTTGTAACTTCGATTTCGCGGTTGAGGTCGCCGCGCTCGGTGCGGATACCGCACTTCTCCATAGCAGAAGCGGCAACGCCTAAATGGACGGTGTGTATCTGGTCTATCCTGTCAGCTTGCTGGTGCTTATCATCAGGTTCACGGTCCTGTTCTCTACTTCCTCCTGCAAATCTCTTTGCTCTATATGCTTTTCCTATCTATCCACTAATCTATTCTTTCGGCAGATTGTCCTATGACATCCCCCTACATTCGGTTCTCTCCGGAAAATGCTGTGGTTTCCATGTTTTCCTCTGTCATCTATTCCCCAACTTTAAAATAACTCTCCGGCTTATTGCTCCTGATAAAGATGCCCACATCCTCTGAACTGCCGAAATGTTGAGAAAATAATGGAGTGAAGCAGGACGAAAAATCCTTGTGGAAGCAGACGGCTGGATATGGTATACTATCTGTAAGGGAAATAATAAGATTTAGAGGAGATGATGCCGTGAGGAAACTTGAATATACATTTAAAACGGACACCCTGTTCAAAATGCTGTTTGTGCAGTATCCGGAACTGTTAAAGAAACTGGTCGCGGACCTGCTCGGGATACCGTTTCAGAGCATCGGGCAGTTTGTGATACGGAACCCGGAGATGCCTCCCGAAAACCTGGGGGACAAATTCTGCAGGCTGGACATCAACATGACCGTGAATGGGCAGCGTGTCGATCTGGAAGTGCAGGTATGTAATGAAGGGGATTACCCTGAGAGGGTTATGTACTACTGGGCGAGGGAGTTTTCGTCAGCGCTGATGGCCGGACAGGGATATTCCACGCTGCCACATACAATCGTTATCAGCATTATAGATTTCATATTGTTCGATTGTAAGGAATATGATTCATTCTTCCAGCCATTAGAAGTTACACGCCATACACTGCTGTCGGATAAGATGGGATTCCATTTTTTCGAACTTCCCAAACTGCCGGATCATGTGGATGAGGATGATATGTTACTGTTGTGGCTTTCGCTGTTCAAGGCTGAAACGGAAGATGAATTAGAGAAGATTAAAGAAATGGAGGTACCGGTTATGAGTCAGGCGATTAATGCTTATTATACGATTACTGCTTCGTCAGAGTTCCGTGAGAAAGAAAGGCTCCGTGCGAAGGCAAGACATGACGAGGCACAGGCATTGTATAACGCGGATCGGAATGCCAAGATAGGAATTGCTCGAAATATGATAGCAGACGGTGAGTCTATAGAAAAGATTGTGAGATATACCGGTCTTACAAAGGAGATTATAGAGAATTTGGAAGTTAAAAAATTGACTGAATAACAATATGTTGAAAGGAGTATAGTTATGCAGATAAAATTTGAAATTCTAAAAAAGATATCCTGAGATTCCAGATACAGCAAAAGGTTCCATACATGGCGGATGTTCAGATCCTTTGTTGCTTCAGTATATCCTCTGGCATTACAGTATTCCCCAAAGGACTGGTAAATCTCAAGATAATCGGATGGGCATTAGAAAAGCTGTACCTGCTTTCTTGGCTCACTCCAGCTTTGCATAATATATAGCTTTTCATAACCCACACCGCCTTTCTCGTTCATTACGGCTATAATTTTTGCCATTTGTGTTCTCCTTTCGTTTTCCTGTCCGTTTTCCAGATGTAACGGTATACCAGAACGGTAGTCTGTGGTAAGATAGGTTTGGGTAGTTTGGGTTGGGTAAACAGGGTATAAAAATAGGACTTAATCGGTAAAACCCCTTAAATCAAAGGTTTTCTGATTAAGTCCTATGATATCTGCAGCCACAGTAAACCTCCATGCGCCCGGCTGCAGACGCGCCACCAATTATGAAAGCTTGGCGGGCGCACTTGGAATACCTGATTAGAATCGCCTCCGGCGATGGGACTTTCACAGTAAACCTCCATGCGCCCGGCTGCGAACGCGCCACCAATTATGAAAGCTTGGCGGGCGCACTTGGCATCCCTGATTTTAAATCGCCTCCGGCGATGGGACTTTCACAGTAAACCTCCATGCGCCCGGCTGCGAACGCGCCACCAATTATGAAAGCTTGGCGGGCGCACTTGGCATCCCTGATTTTAAATCGCCTCCGGCGATGGGACTTTCACAGTAAACCTCCATGCGCCCGGCTGCGAACGCGCCACCAATTATGAAAGCTTGGCGGGCGCACTTGGCATCCCTGATTTTAAATCGCCTCCGGCGATGGGACTTTCACAGTAAAGAAATACAGCCTTCCCGTTTCAATTATCACAAAAAGGCAGCCGCCCCCTGAGAACGTCTGCCCTTTCCTGTTTCTTATTCCTTAGAACGTGTCTGAAAACTCACTCCCACCATCTCCACAAGAGTCTCCTGCAGGTGTACGGATGTCCCGCAAATGGTGACGCACATCTGTCAGAAAGCAATTTTAGACACGCTCACAGCCATTGGGAAGCCCAATCGAGCAATGCCTTACCAGATATATCCGCAGCAAGCCGTTTTCCTTTAGCTACCTTTGCATTTGGAGCTAAATCCTGCATATTTTTCCCGAATCCCCAATGGAGCTGCCGCCGGATGTGGCAAAAGGAACTACCGTCTTGCCGCTAAAATCATAAGCTTCCATAAAGGTATCAATAATAGACGGCTCCCGATACCACCACACAGGAAATCCGACAAATATAACATCATACTGCCCCATATCTTCGGTCTTGAAACGAATTGCCGGACGGCATCCTTTGTCGTTCATCTCAACAGAGCTTCTGCTGCTTTTGTCCTGCCAGTCCAGATCCTTCCTTGAATACGGAATCTCCGGTATGATCTCAAACAGCTGTGCTCCTGTTTCCTTTGCCAGTCTCTCTGCCACCTTTGCAGTCACTCCGCCTGCACTGAAATAGGCTACTAAAACCTTGCTCATTCTCAAAATCCTCCTTGTGATAGTTCCTTGACTTTCAAATGCAAACCTTTTATAATCAGTTACAGTTAATCATATCACTTAAAGCCCACTTTAAGTCAAGAGTTATTTCAATTTTTCAGGAGATTTATCATGCTGTACACGGTTGGTGAAATGGCAAAGATACTAGTACGCTGCATTAATTCTTGAGTAAATAGTACTCTCTATCCGCGCCATCTGCACAAACATCCCTTTCAAATAATGCTTTATAAATAGAAAGACTACCTCTGTACAAAGGAGAACCCTCATGAATTTAAGCAATTACTTAGCGCCCGAACAGAAACAGAGTCTGTCTGCCAATCAGGTGCAGGCTTTAAACATCCTGTCTTTTACCAATCAGGAGCTGGAGGATTTTCTGACAAACGAATATCTGGAAAATCCCATGCTGGAAAACACCGAACATAAAGAGAATGAAATTATGACAAGCATCGAAAAATTCTCCGACGGGGAGGTCTCCTCCACTTATATAGACCAGCACCCAGGCAATCCCAATGAAGATGAACCATGGAGAAGGGAGCTGTCTGCCAAAAAAGAAAATCTTTTAAAAGAAAATCTTTTAGGACAGCTCAAATGGAATGACTATACCAAGCACCAGTGGAAAATGATGAGTTATCTTGTAGACTGCCTGGACGAAAAAGGCTTTTTTACCCATGACCTGGAAGATTTGTCTGCAGCATCAGGCTATGACAGAGATGAACTTCAGCAATGCCTTACGATCCTGCAAAAATTAGAACCTGTGGGAATCTTCTCGCCAGATCTGACAGAATGCCTGATCCGACAGCTAAAAGCCAAATCCATTGAGGATGAAACCCTATTCCTGCTGTTGAGAGAACATCTGACAAACCTGATAAGCGGGCAGATCGGAACCATTTCCCGAAATTTAGGCATCTCCACCGTTCGGGTGAAAGAGTATATTCATCTTATCGGCAGCCTGAATCCCCGTCCGATTATGGATATCCAGCAGTCGGAAGCCTCCTATGTGGTGCCGGACATTGTCGTATCCCGAGCCGGCGGAAAATGGAACGTGGAAATCAACGACCAGTGGACAGGAGAATATAAATGCAGCAGCTACTATATTCACATGATGGAGGAATCCGCAGATCCGGAACTGACTGCATACTTTAGGGAGCGTCTGGAAAGGGCAAGATTTGTGATCCATTGTGTAGAACAGAGAAGAAAAACCATCATCCGCATTGTGGAAGCCATATTAAAACATCAGGAAGATTATTTTGAACAAAAAGGCCCCTTACATCCAATGAGATTAGAAGATATTGCACAGGATCTGGGACTTCATGCCTCCACAGTCAGCCGGGCTATTAAAGGAAAATATGTACAATACAAAAGAACCGAATCCCTAAAAGCCCTTTTTACGTCCGCCTCGGCAAAAAACACAGAGCAGCAAGAAATCTCTCCAGAATACATCAAAGAAAAAATCCGCGCCCTCATTGCCGCGGAAGGCAAAAAGCCCCTCAGCGACCAAAAACTGACGGAAAAACTGGCTGATGAGGGAATCACAATTTCCAGAAGGGCTGTTGCAAAATACCGCATTCAGATGAATATACCAGACTCCCGGCAGAGAGAGCTTTTTTCTGTCCATCCGTAACCTTTCCGTTTTTCTCAGCCATTACAAAGGTGAAAGTCCTTCCTTTACCTACAGTCACGAAAACCGGCTTCAAACCGATCTGTCTGCCTTTGAAGCCGGTTTTCTCCAACATACCGCTTTCTGCCTGCAGGTAAATTTTTCCGTCCATCGTCCCGCTCTGTCAACAGTCCATCTCTATCAACAGTTCATCTCTGTCAGCAGCCCATCTCTGTCAGCAATCCTTCTCCATCATAATATTCAATATTGTGTGATCCGTCTGCACCATTCCAGGACTGCTGATTTTTCCCATATTGCGGATAGATTCCTCTGGAGTAAACCCGCAGATACCGTCCGTTCCCTGCAGAACCACATCCGATACGGCAAGATAAGCACACATCATTGCCGCATTTGTAGCCGTTGCAAGCTTTAAGGCACAGCCAATCTTGCCGCCGTCACAAACCATTCCCGTAAGATTGCCGCTCATGTTGATGACAGCATTTCCAATCTGGGCGTCATTGCCTCCAAGAAGCCAGACCATAGCCGCAGAAGCAGCCGTGGCGGCAGATACTCCGCAGCCGCAGGTAGCAGACAGCTTTCCTGTATAAGACTTGATGTATACATTAAGAGCATGGGAAAATGCAAGAGCCTTTACCAGCTGTTCCCTGGATGCATGAACGTATTCCGCCATCTCCGCCACCGGCAAAATAGCCGTAATACCGTGATTTCCGCTTCCCGCGCTGCTCATAACCGTATAGGGACAGCCGCTCATACGACCTTCGGCGCTGCTTGCCACCCGCACCATGGCACGGCTGAAAAGATTGTCTCCCATTGTGTCGGACCCAAGCTGCTTTTGAAGAACCGATGCAATTCCAATTCCCACAGAATGCTCCAGGCCATAATCCGCAAGCCTTCCGTTCATTTCCATGCCATCCGTCATGCAGGACAATTCTTCCTCACTGCACTGATCCACAACCCCCTTGATTTCCGCTACAGACATCTCCATCAGCTTTTGATGAATTTCATCATTGGAGCTGACGGTATACTCTTTTTCCAGAAGCACCTCATGATTTCTCTTGGTCAGGACAATATTGGCATGGGTATTCCGTATCTCGCTGATTCCGATTCCGGCAGTGGTAATGATCTCTGCCCGTGCATAAAGCTGGGTCTCATTGTGGTTGATCATAACAATCACATGGTGCGCCTCTGCCAATTCAATGGCCCTTCTGGAAACCTCCTCATTGATATCTTCCAGAAGCTGAAGGCTTTTCTCAGGATTGCCAAGGCAGGCCCCCAAAGCCGCCGCATATTTCAGGCCCACACGGTCAAATCCGGGAATCCCCACACTCATACCGTTTTTATAGATGCCAGGATTGACCTCAACCTTATGAACGCAAAGAAAATATGGGACAGCTATAAATTTCCGTTATTATTGTTAGGCGGTATTTTTACAGGAGCCATCCTGGGTATTATCTTAGGGGAAAAGGCCAAGGTTCTGGCTCCTCTTGGAGACATATTCCTGAATCTGATGTTTACCATTGTGGTTCCCATGGTCTATGTGTCCATCACAACTGCTGTGGGAAATATGGTCAACATGAAACGCCTTGGAAAGATTCTTGGAAGCCTGGTATGTACTTTCGTTGTCACCGGCGGATTTGCCGCGGCCCTGGTCCTGGTTGTAGTCAACCTCTGGCCTCCGGCGGCAAACACGGCAATCACCATGGGTGCGGCAGAAATAGCGGAGGCTTCCAGCATCAGCGACATGATCGTAGGCGCCCTTACTGTCAATGATTTCAGCGGTCTGATGAGCCGAAGCAACATGCTTCCCATTATTGTATTTGCTATTATGTCCGGGTTTGCCGTGGCGAAATGCGGCGGTGAGAAAAGCTGGGCCGGAAAACTGCTCAACAATTTAAATGACGTTATTATGTTAATGGTTGACATGATCATGAAACTGGCTCCCATTGGACTGGGCGCATATTTCGCCAATTTGGTAGGGGAATTTGGTCCCCAATTGATCGGTGATTACGGCCGTACCATGCTGGTATATTATCCTATGTGCGCTGTCTATGTACTGATTTTCTTTCCTCTGTACAGCTACTTTGCAGCAGGAAAAACAGGGATCTCACGTATGCTGAAAAATATTTTCAACCCGGCAGTTACTGCTTTTGCAACCCAAAGCTCTGTAGCAACTCTTCCTGTCAATATGGAGGCATGCAAAAAGATTGGTGTTCCGGATGATATCAGCAATATTGTGCTTCCCATGGGCGCAACCATGCACATGGACGGCTCCGTGCTGTCCTCCATCACAAAAATAGCCTTTTTGTTCGGCATATTCCAAATGCCTTATGCCGGCGCAGGAACCTACGCCATGTCCATTGTGGTGGCAATTTTAAGCGCCTTTGTGCTGTCCGGCGCTCCTGGCGGCGGCCTGGTAGGCGAGATGCTGATCGTCAGCCTATTCGGCTTTCCGGCAGAAGCCTTTCCTCTTATTGCCACCATTGGATTCCTGGTTGACCCGGCGGCAACCTGTTTAAATGCCAGTGGAGATACCATCGCTTCCATGATCATCGCCCGGTTGGTTGAAGGAAAGGATTGGTTAGAGAAACGAATTGCAAATGGCGATGCAGAAGCCTGAAGGGTGTGTCCCTTGGGGATGCGTCCTTTGGATATAACAATCAATGATTAAAAGGAGAATGATTAGCATGAATGTAATTGAAACAAACAACGCACCTGGAGCAATCGGCCCTTACTCTCAAGGCTTTGAGGTCAACGGATTTATATTTACATCCGGACAGATTCCCGTAAATCCCCAGACCGGAGAAATCCCTGACGGGATCGCTGCCCAGGCAGAGCAGAGCTGTAAAAATGTAGAGGCAATTCTGACATCATCCGGAAGCGGACTGGAGTTTGTTTTTAAAACCACCTGCTTTTTGGCCAATATGACAGATTTTGCAGAATTTAATCAGGTATATGCCAAATACTTTACGTCCAAACCAGCCAGAAGCTGTGTGGCAGTAAAAGAGCTGCCAAAAGGAGTTTTGTGTGAAATAGAAGCCATTGCCGCAAAACAATAAAGCATCCGGCGAGAAATTTCTGCTTGTATTATGAAAAGACCATCCAAAGGACACGCCTTCACACAGGCTTCTTCATAATAAGACAGCTTCCCATCAAAAAGAAATGATAAAAGAAATCATAATTAAGAAATAAAATTAATAAATCAACATAAAAAGAAAAGGAGACGAAAACCATGAAAGTCACTGTAGTAGGAAGCCATTTATGCCCGGATACTCTTTATGCACTGAATAAGCTGGTAGAAGCAGGAGCAGATATTGAATTTAAAAATCTTTCCGCCTCTCTGCCGGATCTAAAGATCTATCTGAACCTCCGCGATCAGGATCCGTTGTATGAAAAGGTAAAAACAGGAGGCGGCATCGGGATTCCCTGCTTTCTATTAGAAGACGGTACAAAAACGCTGGATTTGAAGGATGTATTAAAATAGAATCATGCCTTGCCGGCAAGCGAAAAGACCACTCAAAATTTCGCCTGCCGGCAGGTACTGATCATACGTATAACAGCATCTATCAGTTCCTTGTTATTTGCTTTCAGAAATCTCTCTTTCTTCATGTATTTGATATGTGTCTTGTTGCCTGTTTCGTTCTTCTATACCGTCTTATTTGTCCATTATATAAAACATTTCCCTCATTTACAATAAAATATTATAAAATTCCATTAAATTTCTGCTTTGGGGAACAAGTAATGAAAATCATCTGAAAAAACATAATCTATTAGAAGTTGAAGATAGCACCAATTTTTTACCCTCAATGTCTATGAATAGATTGTGGAGACAATATAACATTTTAAGCAATTTTGCATCAATACATGGCTCCGTGGCTCCTGTGGCCCCGGTTGGACCAGCCGCTCCTGCCGGGCCTGCCTCGCCGGTGGCCCCAGTCGGGCCGGTTACTCCTGCTGCCCCTGCCGCTCCCGTCGGGCCGGTAGCTCCAGTCGGACCGGTTACTCCTGCTGCCCCTGCTGCTCCCGTCGGGCCGGTGGCTCCAGTCGGACCGGTTACTCCTGCTGCTCCTGCCGCTCCCGTCGGGCCGGTAGCCCCAGTCGGACCGGTTACTCCTGCTGCTCCTGCCGCTCCCGTCGGGCCGGTGGCCCCAGTCGGACCGGTTACTCCTGCTGCCCCTGCCGCTCCCGTCGGGCCGGTGGCCCCAGTCGGACCGGTTACTCCTGCTGCCCCTGCCGCTCCCGTCGGGCCGGTGGCCCCAGTCGGACCGGTTACTCCTGCTGCCCCTGCCGCTCCCGTCGGGCCGGTGGCCCCAGTCGGGCCGGTTACTCCTGCCGAACCGGCCTCACCGGTCGGGCCAGTGGCTCCCGCCGGACCAGCTGCTCCTGCCGGGCCGGTGGCCCCGGTTGGGCCAGTCGCTCCCACCGAACCAGCTGCTCCTGCCGGGCCGGTGGCTCCTGCCAGTCCTTGAGGACCTTGCGGACCTTGTGCCCCTGCCGGGCCGGTTGCTCCCATTATCCCTGGAGCTCCCGTGGGTCCAGTAGAGCCAGTGGGTCCAGTTGCCCCTACCGCTCCGGTTGGACCTGTGGCTCCGGTTGGGCCAGTGGCTCCCACTACTCCCTGAATCCCCTGTGGGCCTTGTGGACCTTGCGGACCTTGCGAGCCCTGAGGACCTTGCGAACCATTTAGTCCCTGTGGACCTGTAGGACCTGTAGGGCCTGGTACCCCCTGAAATCCTTGAGGACCCATAGGTCCGGTTGGACCTTGTGGGCCTCTGCAGCAGCAGGATGGACCTGGCGGAAACGGCGGGTTTGGTCCTGGTGGATTCGGACCTGGCGGAAACGGCGGGTTTGGCCCTGGTGGATTCGGACCTGGCGGAAACGGCGGGTTTGGTCCTGGTGGATTCGGACCTGGCGGAAACGGCGGCGGACATGGTCTCATTGGGGAATTAGATTGGCAGCCGCAGCCTCTCCTGCCGCCTCCCTGATTTCTTCCCCCACCAAAATTTATAGGATCACAATACATATGATTACTCCTTTCATCTTCTCTCCGGCAGACTTAAAAACCATACTTTCCTGCAGGCTTCTGGTTCCTGCCGGTTTACTTTATCATATGTACTTGCCATAATTTTGGTTCGTCCATCCCCCAACCGATTCGCATATTCAAGCGTATCTGAAAATTGCTTTCTGGCAACTGTCCGTCACAGCTTGTAGAACGCCATAGGCGCCCCTTGTGAAGATCTTTCTGATTCGACCAGGATACTTTTTCGAGAGTACAGAGGAAAAAGCGGAGGCGTAATGGCACTGCGTTGAGCATTTTTCCTCTGTGCTGTCGGGAAAGTAGACTGGCGAAACGGAAGGTTATTTAAAACGGGTTATTCGCCATACCCCATTTTCCGAAAATACTCCTCATTCCACTGTACCTCCTTGGATTCTGGTTTCCTTTCCCTGGATTTCAGATGATATTCAAATGCCCGATTTCTGTCTCCCATCCGGTCGTAGCACACACAAAGGTTTATCTCTGGCAAATACCCATAGTAATCCCACCTTACAAAGCCTCCCGCCTGGACAGGAGGCTTCTGCCTTAAGGCTGTCTCATACCAAAAAACCGCCTGCTCCCATTTCTTTTCTTCCTGAAAATATCTGCCCAGCTCAAAGCATGCCTCTCCTCTAGGCTGATCATACAAAAAGCTTCTAAAAAGCGCCTGAACTCCCTCTTTTCTTCGTCCCATGCGCCCAAGACACTCTGCCAGATTCAGACATGCCTCGATCTTATTTTCCACCCATCCGTCCCCTTCCAGAAATTCCTCCATCACCTCCGCTGCCCTTTCGTATTTTTTATGGGCAAAAAGCTCCCGTCCATAATAAAACAGATTCCGCCCTGTTAGGCGCTCCCCCGCCTGGATCATTTTCTCATAGATTCTCAAATTTCGATCCGGATCCCCCATTCCTGTCTTATGGTGCGAAATCACAATCTCTGAGTACACTACTTTTCCGGCGGGCACAATCGCTTCATGGACCTTACCCTCCCACAAAAATCCCTTCTTATTTTTCACCAGCCGTTCCCGATAATAAGAAAATAAAGACTCCCCCTGAGAATCCTCCGCAATAGAATATTTCATCATAACCATATCAATATCTGGATCCAGCTCCTTTTTAAGCTGCCGGATTTTCTCCTGATTCTCCTTTGTCACCACATCGTCTGCATCCAGCCACATACAATAATCCATCACTGCTTTGGAAAATGCCTCGTTCCTGGCAGCAGCAAAATCATCCTCCCACGCATATTCATACACCTTTCCCCCATACTCTCTCCCAATTTCCCTTGTCCTGTCCTGTGACCCGGTATCTACAATAATAATCTCATCTGCAAAAGATCTGGCTGCCTCCAGACAGCGCCCCAAAACCTGCTCCTCATTTTTTACGATCATGCACAAACTAATAGTAATCAAAATGTCCGCTCCTAGCATACCTTTTTAATATGCTATGAGCGGACACCCTGATTGGTTTCCATTCCTTACTGCAGCTCCCCTGCGTCAGCTGCTCCCATACCAGGAGCCTTTTTTACCTCCCGCGCCACATAATAAATCCTCTCACTGTCTGTCCCAGGCGCTTTCCTGCTGCATGCCTCATACACAGCAGACAGCTCCAGACCTGCTTCCCTTACAGCCTTCTTCACCATATCCATGTCATAAGCCCGCTGAAAGTGAGTTTCCTCATACTTACGATAACGCCCGTCCGGCTCCGCTACAAACAAGGTCAGGTCATACTCATTAATCTGCGTATCTTCGTCAAAATAATTCTCCCAGATAAAGCTTCCTTCTTCCCGGTTTTCCGCAATGGTCCTTTCCCCTAAAAGCTCCCGGTATTTATAAGGCGTATTCATATCAAAAATAAACACACCGCCCGGATCCAGATAATTATTCACCAGTGTAAACACCTGTACCAGATCCTCATACTCTGTCAGGTAATTCACCGCGTCACAAATACTGACAACAGCGCCTACCGTACCATACAATTCAAAGCTTCTCATATCCTGCTGCAGATACAAAATCCTGCCGTCACGATTCTTTTCCATAGCAAAGCCAAGCATTTCTCCAGAAGCATCCACGCCGATCATGTCATATCCCCTGTCCTGCAAAAGCCTTGTCAATTTTCCTGTGCCGCATCCCAAATCCAGGACCAGCCCATCCCTTATGCCATGCTCCTGCAAAATTCCGGCTATATAATCCGCCCACTCCTCATAGGGAATATTATCCATGAACAAATCATAGACCTCAGCAAACCCTGTATATGCATCCATCTGCCTTCCTACAGCTCCTGTCTCCTTTTGGCAGGACAGCCGCCTTCTACGGCCCTGCACCCATTTTTATAAAACAACTGTAGACAGATCTGCCGCGGACTATTTCATCCTTTACAGCCCCACAGATCTCTCATCAGCTAAAATCATCCTTTACACATTTCTGCCGCAGCACTTCTTGTACTTCTTGCCGCTGCCGCAGGGACATGGATCATTGGGAAATATCTTCTTCTCCTTGCGGATCGTCCCGGAAGCCTTCTGCTGCTTATAAAGCTCCTTTCTTCTCTCCTCACTCAAAATAGAATCCCACTGAGGCAATGAGTACAGCCAATCTGCCTTGGCTGCCACCATATTGTAATACAGCTTCTCCGGATCGATCTCAATCTTCACCGGAGTATCCTCCTCCATGGTCTCAATCGGGTTTTCATACCCCTTCAGGCTCTCGCTGATCCCGTCAAGAAATCCTGTCATAATCAGGATTTCCGTGTCATACCGCTCCGCCAGCTCCCGCACTGTGCCGGAAACCACCTCTGCAGGGTTGGACAGCAGCTTCTCATAAATCCCCTTTTCAATTGCAAAATATTCATCCCAGAGCCTTTTTTTCTCTTTATCATTGGAACCGTTGCCATACGCAAGATTCCTCCATGTTTCCAATAATGCCATAATCCGCATCCTTTCTCAGCTTTGTTCTGCCGCGGCTTTGCCGCACACATTATTTCACTAGTATATACCACTTCTCAGAAATTTGCAATTTATTTTTCTGTAGGATTTATATGATTTATTTGCCAAAATAATTTGATTTAGATTAATTTTTATGCTATATTACTAAAGAGGTGAAATAATATGAATATGACATTAGCAGAACGAATCAAACTGATCTTAAGAGAACGTCACACAAAACAGGTCCAATTTGCCCGCGCACTGGGAATCAGCTCCAACTACACCAACCTGTTAGTCAATGGAAAAAAAGAAAATATCTCCGATACCCTGGCAAAGCTCATTGAAGAAACCTATGGCTACTCAGCCCAATGGGTCAAACACGGAACCGGAACCATGGTTTCTCCCTTGGCTCCTTCCGCTGTAAAGCTGGAATTTATCAGAAAAGTCCGCCGCATGCCGGATAAGGATGTAGCCGCGCTCCTGGCTTTTGCCGACGCCCTGGAAAACGTCAAAAAGTGTCTGGAAGCTGCAGAAGGCGATTCTGATTCTGACGAGCAAGGTTTGGCAGAAGATGCCGCAGAAAATTAATCTTTATCTTGTAACAAAAATCCCGATAGGAAACGCCTGACGACGCACCCTGCCGGGATATTTTTTAATTAGCAGCAGTGGGATGAAACCAAGTCACTGTCTTTATTTCACCCTATGGTTTAGACTAATACCACATTGCACCAGCCTCCAAACCACATCCTCTTATAGTCTGCCAGATTACTGCAGCAGGCTTAAGATACTCTGCGGTACAGAATTGGACTGAGCCAGCATGGACTGAGATGCCTGCAGAAGAATGTTATTCTTCGTAAAAGCCGTAATCTCATCTGCCATATCCGTATCACGAATCCGGCTCTCGGCGGAGGTGATATTCTCGGAAGTAACTTTCAGGTTGTTAACCGTATGCTCAAGTCTGTTCTGAGCCGCACCGAGTTTAGCGCGGTAGCTGGAAACTGCATTGATGGCAGCGTTGATGGTGTCAATCGCAGCGTTAGCAACAACTGTGCTGGTTCCGGAAATATCCATGGTATGCAGCATAGCAGATGCTAATGTCGCGTTCTTAAGCTCAGTGCCTGCAGGAGTCTTTAATTGTATACCCTCTGCCTTACTCATGAGAGTATCAAATTGTGCACCAACCGTACCGGTAGCTGTAATATAAGCATTTGGTGTGGCACTCAAGTCTAGCACATCCTTATTGTTACCAACCGTGTATTTGGTCTGTCCCTGGTCAGCAGCCGCCTGGAAAATCGCAGCCTGGATACCGGAAGCAGTCATTGCCTGGCTGTTCACGGTGATCGTCTCAGCGGAGCTGGGACCGATCTGGAAGGTCATCTTACCAGCAGCGCCAGTAGCAGCCAACGGTTTAATTCCGTTGAAATCTGTGTTGTTAGCGATACGGTCGATTTCCTTAAGCAGCTCAGATACCTCACTCTGCAGGTTCCCTCTTGCTACAGTATTATACGTACCGTTTGCAGACTGGGAAGCCAAGGTGGTAAGACGCTGTAACATGGAGTGAACCTCAGTCAGAGCGCCTTCTGCTGTCTGGATCAAGCCGATAGCATCCTGGGCGTTCTTGGCTGCCTGATTCAAGCCGTTAATCTGGGATCTCATGCTCTCGGAAATAGCCAGACCTGCCGCGTCGTCGCCTGCACGGTTGATCTTATAACCGGATGACAGTTTCTCTAAGTTCTTATTCAATCCGCTCTGGTTGATGCCTAAGTTTCTGTAAGAGTTAATGGCTGCTATATTATGTTGAATAATCATAAAATTACCCTCCTTGTGATGTTCTCAAAACCATTCGGGGTAGGACTTCCTTGTTCTACCCCCCGGTCCGGGCCCATGCGCTGGAGGGTTACGTAAAGCTTTCATGCAGCTTCAGCTTCATTATTCTAAATTGCCTTACATTTCCTATATCGTCAGCTTTTTCAAAAACACAAATACTTTTTCATTATTTTTTAGAAATACCTCTGCAGCCTAATGATAGTTACCAAAAGCTATCCCAATCTCCTGACAAGCTCTGATTTCATCAACCAAAAAAATCGGTTTCAGAGCGTCTTTGCACTGAAACCGATTAAAAAGGGGAGGATAAGTATTTCCACTCTTTTCTTATCAAAAGAGCATCGATACATTTTCAGTATTGCCACAATCCTCCTCTTTATACCTGAATCCTAAAATTCAATCAAAAAATTTCACTTTGCGATAAAGATAATCCGGAACTCCGTCCTTCATGGGCAAAACAACGCCTCCCTGAATCAGCGGAAGCACATAATCCATGTAATCCTCCTTGATGTCATTTCCATTTTCCTCAATCCAGGAAAGAGGCACAGTCTTTTCCTGATTACAAACCTGATTCACATCCACAGCTTCAAAATCTAAATCGTACATTTCTGTATTCTCCCTGCGGACAAAGGATACCATAATTCCCGTCTTTTCTTCCAGGGCAAAACTTACCCCGGCCTGTCCTGCTTTTTCTGCTTCTTCTATATCTGTCATAGATGCCAGCATTCCTGAGCAGCGCTGGCTTACATTCATCTCCACAGAACGAACCTTTACTCCAAATCGTTCTCTCACAAACCGTTCCAGCACCTTACCGCAGCCGGTCAGCATTTTGTGTCCGAAATTATCCAGCGCTGCCTGTTTCGTGTTAGAGCTGTCCGATGCCGCCAGTCCCCGTCCCAGACAGGAAGCCAGCTTTTGGTCTCCATATTCACAAAGAAAGGTCCCTTCTGAATCCGCAATTCCCTCGGATACACAGACTACCACACAGCGCCGCCGCTCCAGTTCCTTCTCCACATCCTGTGCAAATTGTTCCAGTGAAAAGGCGCGCTCCGGCAGATAAATCAAGGCAGGATTATCCTGCTTCTCTTTTCGGGCCAATACAGACGCTGCAGTCAACCACCCGGTATGCCTCCCCATCAGTTCAATAATAGTCACGGATTTCTGCCGATAAACCGAAGAATCCAGCACAATCTCCCGCACTGTAGAAGCCACATATTTTGCCGCGCTTCCAAAGCCAGGAGTGTGATCTGTTAAAATCAGATCATTATCAATGGTCTTCGGTATCCCCACAAAGCAGATATCGCTGCCTCTTTGTGCGCCGTAACGGGACAGCTTGCTTACCGTGTCCATAGAATCATTGCCTCCGATATACAAGAAATATCCGATATTCAATTCCTGAAGTTTTGCAAAAAGCAGCGGATAGACCTGAGAAGACAGATCCTCCGGCAATTTATACCGGCAAGAACCAAGATATGCCGCCGGAGTGACCCGCAGCCGTTCCAAATCCTCCAAAGACAGTTCCTTTCCCAAATCCAGATACCATCCCTCCAAAAAGCCTTCGACTCCATGAACCATGCCGTAAACCGTCCCAATATGGCTGCTTTTGGCCAGCCCTTCCCGAATCACGCCGCTCAGGCTTGCATTAATAACAGCAGTAGGACCTCCTGACTGACCGACAAGTACATTTTTCTTCCCCATCTCTCCAAATCCTTTCGTAAAAAAATTTTACCTTTTCTGTATAAGCTCCCAAAAAAGGGGGATAATGAGATTAGTACCAAAGAAAAAAGAAATACTTATCCTCCCCTTTTTGATACCCTGTCCGCTGCCGTGGTGCGGCGGACGGGGTATTTTTTATTCTTTGCTTCCGGCTCCCAAAATCACTGGATCTGCTCCACCGCAACCCCGTCATAAAAAAATTTCAGAATTTCTTCGTATCCGATTCCTTCCTGTGCCATTCCCTGAGCGCCGTTCTGGCTCATTCCCACTCCATGTCCATAACCGCCTCCATAGATCCGAAACTGCTTCACACCGCTTTCATTGACTCCAGCCTCCTCTACCGCCAGAAATCCGCTGGGCAGGGAGCTGGCCCCACTGGCAGTTTTTCCATTTTTCAGATGAATGGTCAGCCTTCCATCCCCCAATGCACTTCGGATTCTGTCCTGACCGGATATGGTCTTCTCCCCTTGACTGCCCTTGACAAGCAGAGTCATTGCCACACCGCTCAATCCCCGCTCCGTCACCTGCAAAGATTCCACCGTCCCTACCCCGTCAATATTTTCTGTTAAAATACCTGCGTCCGTGGTCACATTCCACCGATAGTAGGGAAAGGAAGAATCATACGCCGGATAATCCGTCTGTCGAATAAATGCCCCAAAGGCTTCATTTGTGCTGAAATCTACACTTTTTCTTCCAGGCTGAAGGGCAGCATTCTTGAGATAAGGCGCAACGTCTGGATTTCCGCCCCACACACCGCCATCTGCCGTGATTCCGCATGAGGTAGAAAAATAGTAGGTGGTGACAGGTTCACCCTCATACAACAGCATCTGTCCGTAGGTTTCCTCCACTGCTCCCGAGGTGCGGGGATCCTCCTGAGCATTATTATACACTTGAAAATTCGTGCTGTCATCCACATGAGCTCCATACTGCTGGTAGGTATTGCTTTGAATCTGCATGTAGGCAAAGGTTCTGGCACAGACTGCCTGAGCCTTTAATGCTTCCTTTTCATAGCTGGGAGGCATCTCACTTGGAATCACCTTTTTTAAATAATCCTCCAGATAAAGCTCATTAATCAGCACCAGCCCCCCTTCTCCCTCAACCAGCTCCAGCCGCCCGCCATAGGAAGGCTGCCCGTAAGAGCGGTTTAAAGAGCAAACCTTCACCTCTCCGTTTTCTGCTGCTGTAATCAACACACGCCCTTTGGCAAGCCGCTGGTCTCCCGGCTGAAAAACCACCTCCTGCCCGGCCTCTATCCTTTCCTCCTCATCCCCCTGAACCAGTGTTAACGGAGTGCTGCCGGACAGAACCACCTGGTCATGGACCACCCCGCCGAATCCTTCCGACATGATCAATACCCGAATGGTTCTTGCATCAAATTCCCGGACTGTCAGCACGGCGCAGATCTTCCCCTTCGCTGCCACAAACTCCTGGATATCATATCCGATCAGAAGATCCTCCAGGGCCTGCCGTTCTAATCCGCCGTAGGTTTTTAATACCTTATACTCCTCATCCAAGGGCACCACGCCGTACCCTTCGATTTCCACCCCATCCGGCTGAACCGATAACAGCTTACCAATAATCCGCTCCTTTTTTACTGATACCCGCGTGATCTTTCCGTTTTCCAACTGCAGGTCTGCCAGATTATGTAAATATTCCTTTGTGTTTTTTGTCTTTTTTGCAAATGGAATCCGCCGCTCAATATCCCCTACATACACCAGAAGTTCATCTTCATCCCCGTCCACCAGCCACACGTTCCGATAGGTAATATCCTGTCCCAAATCCTGAAGCACATGGATCAATTCTCCCTCCCGAATAAAAACTTCCAGCTCATGATCAATGTATCCGTCCAGGGCCATCCCTGCAAATCCAATCATGCCCTGGCTGGTATGAGCAGCCCAGGAGGGCGTCCCCGGCACATTATCCAGGGTGCCGTAGATGCAGAGCCTTTTCTGCTCCACAGCCTGGGCCTCGTCCACAGACTTTAACAGAGAATCATAAAACAGCCACCAAAGCTCCTCCGGATATGGTTTGTCCCGGTTCTTTTTTGTCACCATGATCCGATCCCCAAGCTCCGGAGACAATGCCCTGGCAATCTGTCCGGCCTCCCCATAAGTCAGTTCCCCCTGGGCACATTCCTCCTGAGCCGGCGTATCCTTCTCTGACAAATACCCGTTTTCATAAAGATAATCCATATAAGGCACATACCACTGTTCCACAGACTTGGCAGGAAAATGCGATGCCCCGAACATCTTCTGCCACTCCTGCAGTTCTTCCGGCGACTGCAGAGCAAGAACCACAGATTTAGCCGCCAATGCTCTGGAGATCCCGTCTCCCTCCTGCTCATGAGAAAGAATCACTGCCACCAGCACAGCCACCACTGCCGGAACCCCTATCAGCCATCCAATCAAAGCCCTCTTTTTTTTATGCTGTTTTCTACTTTTCAATGTAGGTTCTATTCTCCTCATCGATATAATTCAGATTTTCATATTTTCCCAGATCCGCTGAAAGCTTCTTCTTCTCCAAAAGCCAAGTCACCAGCTCTGTAAACAGCTTGTAGAACACGGCAAAGGTGGGCACCCCGATAATCATGCCTACAAACCCAAACAGCCCGCCAAACAGCAGAATCGAAAACAGA
Organism: bacterium D16-56; assembly: GCA_003611875.1. Taxonomy (GTDB): domain Bacteria; phylum Bacillota; class Clostridia; order Lachnospirales; family Lachnospiraceae; genus Brotaphodocola. Next base: position 60,017 of record RAYY01000004.1, read on the forward strand.
ACCCAAAAGCTGGACAGTCCTGTGGAATCCCCCAGAATCTTCGGTCCCAGAATATTCCCGTCAAACTGCTGCAGCAGCAAAATAAATCCCAAAAACCAGAGGCATTTGATCGGACTGTCCAAAAGGATCAAAAACGCACTGGGAATCGCTCCGATAAACGGCCCGAAAAACGGAATCACATTGGTCACTCCAACGATTACACTCACAATCAGCACATAGGGCATCCTCATAAAGTTCAAAAGCACAAAGCATAAAATCCCGATAATCAGGGAATCCAAAAGCTTACCGATAATAAATCCGCCAAACACCTTGTGTACATACCGTCCCTCATCCAGAACCTTATTGGCAATTTTCAGCGGAAATATTCCATAAAGGATCATTTTCGTCTGGGTCAGCAGCTTTTCCTTCATATTCAAAAGATACACCATTACAATAATCCCGATCAGAATATTTTTCAAAATATTGAGAGCGCTGAAAATCCCGCTGGACACACCGCTGATAAATCCAAAGATCTTCCCCATATTGGAAAATCTGGGAACCACATCGCTGCTCAGCCAGCTCTGCAGCTTTAACACCGCCATATTATAATATTCCATCACAATCGCTTCCAGATCCGGATTATTCGCCAGAAGCTGTTCTAATTTCAACTGCTGATTATAAATATTGGCAGGCAGACTCTCCACCAATCCCTTAACGCTGTCCCATAGCTGAGGAAGAAGCATGGAAGTCAGCCCTACCACTACCACCAGAAGCACAATCACACTGACAGCAGTTGCCAAAAGGCATCCCAGTGCCTCCCGTCCCTTCCCGGACATTTTGCTGCCTCCTGCAGCAAAGACCACCATGTCCCGCACCCGGTTATAAATGGGCGCCAAAAGATAAGCCAGCACTGCCCCGTAGGTAATAGGCGCCAGAATATGAAAAAGCATCCTGAATCCGGCTTTTACCTTTTCCATCTCCTTGATGGTAAAAACGAAAACAACCAGCAGTGCCAGTACAATAAACGCTGTCACCCCCCAATAAATATATCGCTGATATTTGTCGCTTTTCATGGCTTCTCCTTTTCCTTTTAAATAAAGTAACTCTTTATCCTTCTGCTGTCTATATAGATTACCACAAATTAACAAAAAGATAAAGCAGCGATTTCTCGCTGCTTTTCTCTTTTGTAATCCCAGAAATGCCGGTCTTACTTATTGACGCCTAGCCGTTGCTAGGTGGGCAACCTCACGTAAGCTTCTGCCTTCCACTCAAAGGAGGCCTGACATCCACTTACAAATATTGGAATCCCTGTGTCACAGATGTAGGTTCAAAATTGGTAAGGTTGTCGAGCATTCCCAGGAATTACTTCCCGATCTCTTATGAAAATGATTATACAACAGGTGGGGAAGTTTTTCAAGTTCCTTTTCTTGCCAGAGCAAAAAAAATCTGATATAATGCTCCTGTTTGCGGATATTCCGGTGAATCCATTACCCGCTATCAGCACAACGCGCTTTCGTTCCGGCCAAAACCCATTCATAACCCCAAATTTACTGACAACAGGAGGAACGCTTGTGAAACAGCGACAAAATCCTATTTCCCTAAAATCCCTGGAAAATTGCTGTTTATGTCCCCGCACCTGTGGGACTGACCGGAGACTCTCTGCCGGTTACTGCGGCTGTACATCCGTGATGAGGGCGGCTCGGGCGGCTTTACACCACTGGGAGGAGCCATGTATCAGCGGAATCCATGGAAGCGGAACCGTATTTTTCAGCGGATGCACCCTGCGCTGCTGCTTTTGCCAGAATCATCCCATCAGTCAGGGTCCTGTAGGCAAGGAAGTATCTGTTCAGAAGCTGGCAGATATTTTTCTCCGTCTTCAGGATCAAAAAGCCCACAACATTAACCTGGTCACGGCTACCCAATATCTTCCCCTTATTTTAAATTCTTTGGATCTTGTCCGTCACCGGCTGCATATTCCCGTAGTTTATAACTGCAGCGGATATGAACGGATAGAGATCATCCGCGCATTAAAGGATTACATCGATATCTGGCTTCCGGATCTCAAATATCAGGATTCGGAATTGTCCCTTCGCTATTCGGGAGCAAAAGACTATTTCTCTTATGCCTCTCAGGCCATCCCCCAAATGATTGCCCAGACAGGCCCTCCTCTCTTTCACACAGAGACAGCCGATTCTCCCTCAGGTCAGGCTTCCCGCAGCATTATGGACCAGGGCGTTATCATTCGTCATATGGTTCTTCCCGGACATAAAGAGGATTCCATCCGACTCCTTTCCTGGATGGCCGAAAACCTTCCAAAAGGCCACTTTTATATCAGCCTGTTAAGCCAGTACACCCCTTCTCACAAAAGCAGCCGATTCCCTGGCCTGAACCGGCGGGTCACTGCCTATGAATATCAAAAGGTGGTGGATGCTGCCCTGAATCTAGGATTAAGTCAAGGCTTTATGCAGCAAAAAAGCAGCGCCGGAGAAGAATACACGCCGCCTTTTGATCTGGAAGGCATCTGAGCAGATCCAATGGTAAGGATGCTCCACAGGCATACCTCCCTGCACAACGAAGGCGGATATCAAAGAACTGATTCTCTCTGATATCCGCCTTCAATGAACATTGTCCATTGGATCGTACCTCGCTTTCCGTTTTTCTGACAACAGATCCTCTTTTGAACTCTGCTGCCTTTTGTACATACCTCCTATGTACTTTCTATATAAAATTTTTCCCTCTGCATGGCCGCTTCACCATCTAATATTCATCCCGTTCATCCTTTCACTTATGTTATCATCTCTCTGAAATTCGCTGTATCCGCTATACTTTCTCGTCATATAACGGAAGGAACCTTCTTCTGCCTCTGATCATGCCTGATCTGGATGTTAATCTTACTTTCTATGGCTTCGCTGCTGCAGATTCGTTGTCCTATGTTCCTGTCTGCCTTATGCGGCAGCAGAAACGAAATTTACTTTTTCGGTGGTCCGTACCTCCTTTACTTAGATTTTTGAGATTCTCCTTACCCTGGAGACTCTCTCGCGAAGAACTTCTCTGTCTTCTTTTTCTTATCCTCTTGTTTTGTTGTATTAATCATAACAGAATCCTCCTTATTTGTCAACACTTTTTTAAAAACTTTTTATTTAAAATAAATTTTCTTATTGTTTATATTTATTCAAATTATTCAGTTTTTTTATTGTTATTCTTGATCTATTTATTGGATTTCTTCCAATTTTTAGTAGAAAAATATCAAAAAAATCACAGATCAAAAAACCTGCTGCTTTGATCTGTGATCCCTTCAGAATATATCTGTCTTTTTTACAACATTTCTACTCAAACACCACACAGCCTACCATATTTTTATGGAGATCCTCAATCTTTTCCAATTCCTGCTCTGCCGCACTGTATGAGGATACCCCTTTTTGCTCCACCAGCAGCACACCGTCACATTCTGAAAGCCCCTTTAAGCTTCTCGGCTCCAGAAGGAAGCTTCCTCCGGATACAATCTTGATATCCGGCAGCCTTTCTGAAAGTTTTTCGGCAACCGACGCAATCTTATCTTCCCTGGCTCCGCCGGTTATGAGCAGAGAGGAAATCTCTCCGGCATAATGAAACACATTGGTGGCAATCAAATCATATTCCCGCTCCATATCCTTGCTGCCGGAATGCCCCTCCAATCGGTTCAGCCACAGATCAAGAGGATTTTTCTTCTTTGTTTCGTCAGCAGGAAGAATACCCAGAAGCTTCAGCTTAAACCGGGATTTCAGCTCCTTGGCCGAATACACCTTATCGCTCATAAGAAAGGTTACACATACAAAAAACATAACTGCAAAGGCTCCCAGCACACCGCCCAGCACACCATATTTGATTCCTGATTTGACTGTGGAACGAGAGGAAGCATCAACAGGCTTCGGCATTTCCTCTTGATTCATGGTTTCTAAATTTGTATTCTTTTCTACCAGGCTGTCCGTCAATAAGGCCAGCTGTTCTCTTTCATTTCTCTGACGGTCAGCCAGGGTCAAATCCACCAGAGAGCCCAGACTTCTGTTAACCTCTGTAATCGTATGGGTTCCAATGACCGACTGAATCCTTCCCTCAGACTGCTTCACACCATTCAGAATATCCTTCATCAGTTCATCGGCCATCTTTTCATCTGTATGCCGCACCTGCACAATCAGCAGATTGTTGTATCCATTGTCACTCTTTCCGACTGTAACCGTAACCAATTCCTTCAAATACCTGGCATCGATCTGCTCTTTCGCAGCCACGTCTTTTATAAATTCCGCATTGGTGAGAGCAGACTGATAGGACTGAAGAACCGTTGCGGTAAAATCCTGATTCTGATAAGTCAGCTCCGGCATAATGGTATAATCTGTTTTCACAAACAGCTCTGTCTTTCCCTCCCACACATCATAGGGACTCATATTCATTAAAATAGAATTTTCCAAATATTCTTCCTGTCTGCTAATATCTTCTTCCAGATTGGCAATCTCCCGCTCACAAGCAGATACCCGCTGATTATATGCCTCCAGCTCCTTCTCATACTGAGCCTTTGCCTCTAACACGGCCGACTCATCATTCCCGCCGGTATATGTACGCAATGCCTTGTATCCGCCCAGAAGCAAAGCCAAAACCACTGCCGCCCCAAAAATCATCCTCCATCGGTGAAGCACGGCAAAAATCAGATCCTTTAAATCAATTTCCTGTTCATAAGCATTGTTATAGTCCATCCCCAGCTCTCCTTTTTCTTCCGTTTTTATCCTCTTATATATGGCGCCAGACCACTGTCTTTTAGTATACACTATTGAAATGGAAATGTCCACCTTTTCTGTCAACCGTGCAGGCTAAACCGTGATCGTTCAAGACATTTCACGGCAATTCTCTTAAGTCTTTACACCTTTTCCTTCTTGTATTATAATATCCCTATCAGCAGCTTTTGTGAAATGTGATATAGGAGGTGACTTCAGCCTGTTCCATCTGAACCATATAAACGAATAAATGCCATAAAAGAGTATCTCTTTTGAAAAGCAACATAATCTACGATACAATATCGTATAATCTAAGTACATTGCAATCTTGCATTTATACGAAAGGAGAACCTTATGTTAAATTTCTTACCTGATTCCTCTCTGTTTATCCTGGCCGTCGGCGCAGTGATCATTCTTATCCTGCTGATTCTGTTCAGCGGATATGTAAAGGCCCCGCCGGATCAGGCATATATCATTTCCGGACTAAAAAAGGATTCCCGTGTTTTAATCGGCCGGGCCGGAATCAAGATCCCCTTCTTAGAACGCTTAGACCGTCTCTACCTAGGGCAGATGACGGTTGACATCAAGACAGAGCAATCGGTCCCCACCAATGACTTTATCAACGTCAATGTTGATGCTGTAGCCAAGGTACGGATCTCGCCAACTGCAGAAGGCATAAAGCTGGCAGCCAAGAACTTTTTGAACAAAAAGGCCATGGATATTACCATGGATCTGCAGGATTCCCTTCAGGGTAATATGCGGGAGATCATCGGTACCCTTTCTCTAAAGGAAATCAACACAGACCGGGACTCTTTTTCCGATCAGGTTATGTCCAAAGCGTCGAAAGACATGGATAAGCTGGGAATCGAAATTCTTTCCTGCAACATTCAGAATGTAACCGACGAGAATGGTCTGATTAAAGATCTGGGCGCAGACAACACCTCCCGCATCAAGAAAGATGCTGCCATCGCCAAGGCACAGGCTGACCGGGACATTGCCATCGCACAGGCTGAGGCGGATAAATCCGCCAATGATGCCCGCGTTATCGCCCAGACCGAGATCGCCCAGAAGAACAACGAACTGGCTATCAAAAAGTCTGAGCTTCAGAAAAATGCGGACACCAAGAAGGCGGAAGCGGACGCTGCCTATGAGATTCAGAAGCAGGAGCAGCAAAAAACCATTCAAACTGCCACGGTGAACGCGCAGATTGCCAAGGCAGAAAGAGAGGCAGAGCTTCGAAAACAGCAGGTTGCCATTCAACAGCAGTTCCTGGAAGCTGAGATCAACAAAAAGGCAGATGCAGAACGGTATAAAGTTGAACAGGAAGCTGCCGCTACCCTTGCAAAACGCCAGCGGGAAGCCGAAGCAAAGAAGTATGAACAGGAAAAAGAGGCAGAAGCCATGAAGGCAAAGGCCCAGGCAGAAGCCGATGCCATGAAAGCCAAAGCCCTGGCAGAAGCCGATGCGCTGCGGGCCAAGGCAGAAGCCTCCCGTTTTGCCGCCGAACAGGAAGCCACCGGCATTCGGGCCAAAGGGGAAGCGGAAGCTGCCTCCATCCAGGCCAGAGCATTGGCAGAAGCCGAAGGTATGGAAAAGAAGGCCGAAGCCTACTCCAAGTATGATAATGCTGCTATTTTGGAAATGCTTCTTAGCATTATGCCCCAGATGGCTGCAGAGATTGCGAAGCCTCTGGCCAGCATCAGCAAGGTCAACATCTACAGCGGAGGCGGGGATTCCGGCTCCTCCGGCATCAGTCAGATTTCCGGCAATGCCGCTACGGTGATGCAGCAGGTTTTTGACACCATGTCCGAAGCTACCGGCGTGGATTTTCGGGAGATTTTAAAGGCACAGACCTATGATGCCAAAGTGACCCGTAACTTGAATTTCACCGGACTTCCGAATGTAAAGCAGTCAGATTCCAAAGCTTCCGGTTCCGGCTCCCCGGACACACCGGCCAGTTCGTCCCAAAGTAATCTGACATCTCCCGACCATGATTCCGCGGATTCCGCTCCGGCTGCTCCCTAAGAACCAAATGGCCTGTTCGGATTCCCTGTGAAATTATTACATAAGAAAACTCCTGCTCCTCGTTTTACGGGGAGCAGGAGTTTTCTTATAGCGGCCATCCAAAGCCTAATCCCAATGACCGGTATCCTGTATTTCCAGACATCCTCCGCATCCAGGACAATCTGCTTTAGAACCTTCCTGTAAATTTAATCGCCCTGTTTCACTGCCGCAGTTTGGGCACTTTCCAAGAAAAGTCTTTTGTCTTTCCATGAACCGGAGAACCGGCACTGCCACAAGTTCCTGGCAATTCTTACAAAGAGCCTCCTCATATTGAAAATCAAAAAGCGGAAGCTGCCCTCCCTGAACCTCGACTGCGATTTTCTTTTGTATATCTTTCGGAAAAGTCCCCATCGCCCGTCACAAAATCCCATGTTTCATCCCATGGCCAACAAATAGCTCCCATGTTTTCTTGCAGGAAGGACATTGATATCGCCGAATGACTCCCATAATACATCCTACTCCTTCTATGCTTCCATAAAGCTCCATATCAGACAGTTCCTAACAAAAAGCTATGCCCTAAGAAGGCTGAGCAGATTCTCAGGCATATGGTTGGCCTGCGCAAGCATTGCCTGCCCGCTTTGAAACAAAATCTGGTTGCGCACATGCTCTGTAATGGCATATGATTTCAAGAAACTTATTTCAAGAAACCATTGACAATCTGAGCCTCTGCTTCTTCTTCCGTCAGTCCCAGCGTCATCAGCTTCACAATCTGCTCTCCTGCAATCTTTCCGATAGCCGCCTCATGAATCAGCTCCGCGTCAATATCATTGGCCTCCAACTGAGGAACTGCCAGGATTCTGGCATCTCCCATAATAATGGCGTCACACTCTGTATGGCCGCTGCAGGCTGCATTGCCAACAATCCGGGAATCAAATTTCTGATAAGACTGATCCTTTGCCACAGACCGGGACACCACATCTGCACTGGCATCAGCACCATTTAAAGCCACTACATAATCACTGACTGCATACTGGGTGCCATGAGTCATAAGACGTTCCCGCACCACCAGCTTTGCCCCTGCCGCCAGCTCTGCCTTTGTTCTTCGATCCGTAGAATCCACACCCTTGATCTGCACCATTTCCATCTCCATGGAGCTTCCTTCCTCCATGTAGACCTCTGTGACAGGATTTAAAATACGCTTTCCCTCTCCCGTCCCCTCCCCATAATGCTTCTCCACATATTTCACCCGTGCATTTCTGCCTACATGAAACCGATGAATCCCATCATGCTGAGAATCCTGATCTCCGCAGTTGTGAATCCCACATCCTGCCACAATGACCACATCGCTGTCCTCTCCGATATAAAAATCATTGTATACCAGATCCTTCATCCCGCTCTCGCTTAACACTACAGGAATATGCACACTCTCATGCTTTGTACCTGGCTGAATCCGAATGTCAATGCCGCTGACCTCGGTCTTTGAGATAATGTCAATATTGGCCGTAGTACTCCGCCCCGCCATCTGTCCGTTGGCGCGGATATTGTAAGCCCCCTCCGGCACCTCATGGAGATCTGCCACCTCTGCTAAGATCCTTTGCTGAATCCGGTCCATCATCTTTTATCTCCTTCCCGATAAAATTTTGCACAGGCATCCACTGCCGATGCTGTCCCCAAAAGCTTGGGCAGCACTTCCTCCTTGGGTCCCTGTCCGGTGATCTGCCCGTCCGCAATCACCACAACCTCATCTGCAATGTTAAGAATCCTTTCCTGGTGGGAGATGATCAGAATAGAGCCGTCTGTACTTTTTCTCATCCTCTCAAACACCTGAATCAAGTTCTGAAAACTCCACAAGTCAATGCCTGCCTCCGGCTCATCAAATACAGACATCTTCGTATTCCTTGCAAGCACCGTGGCAATCTCAATTCGCTTCAGTTCACCGCCTGAAAGGCTGGCATTTACCTCTCGGTTAATATAATCCTTTGCGCAGAGTCCCACCTCTGAAAGATACTGGCAGGCATCTGCTGCACTTAGGCTCCTCTTAGCAGCCAGCCGGATCAGGTCTAACACCTGGATCCCTTTAAACCGTACCGGCTGCTGAAATGCAAAACTGATCCCTAAGTTAGCCCGTTCTGTGATCCCCAGATTTGTAATATCGGTTCCCCCAAAGTAAATTCTTCCTGCAGCCGGCTTTTCTATCCCTGCAATCAGCTTGGCTAAGGTAGATTTCCCTCCACCGTTGGGTCCCGTAATTACCACAAACTTATGGTCATCAATGGTTAGGTTTATATCCCTGATGATTTCCTTCTGCCCCTTCTCCCCTTGTACCTCAAATGATACATTTTCTAACGTCAGCATAACTTCCTCCAAATTTCCGTGATTCTGACAAGCTCTATTATTATATAACAATTCCCCGCCAATTACCAGAATTTTTTCGGATACAGTTATGACTTCTTCTTCAGCTTTGCCACAAAAAACCCTTCATACCACTCATCCGGGCAGACACACATGGTTCCCTCCAATCTCACCGGAAGCAAGGGGATCCCTGGAAACCTTTCTATGTCCAAAGGCTCTATCTGCGCCTTTCCCTTCTTAAGAGCCCTCTCTACCACCTGCTCATTTTCCTCTGTCAAAATAGAACAGGTAGAATATACCATCTCATGCCCTGGCTTTAGCAGCTTCAGCGCTTTAACCAAAAGCTCCTCCTGCAGCTTGGACGAACGATGTAAAGAATCCCTTGTCATGCGGTCTTTGGCATCCTTCCGGCACATATCCAAGGTTCCGCTTCCCGTACAGGGCGCATCTAAAAGCACCTTATCAAAAGAGAAAAAATCATCCAGCTTTCTGGCATCCGCCACCATCACACAGACCCTTGAAGCCCCCTGTCTTTCAAGATTATACTGAAGCCGCTCGGCACGGATCCTGTTTTTCTCACAGGCTGTAATAGAGGCCAGATTTCCGGAAACCGCAGCCATCTGAGTAGTCTTCCCTCCCGGGGCAGCCGCCATGTCCAATATACTCTCACCGGCCTTCGGCGCCAGCACTAAGGGCGGAAGCATGGAGGAAAGGCTCTGCAGATAGATCTTCCCTGTCTTGTATATCTCAAACCCTTCTATGGCTGCCTCCCTCACCCCTTCTATAATGTATGCATCCCGGCTCCAGAGAACTTCCTTGTATCCGATTCCCTCCAGCTCCAAGCACTTCCTTACAATTTCCCGGTCTGTCTTTAAGGTATTCACACGAAGCGTAACCGGTTTTTCATTCTCATATCCTGTTAAGATTTTTTCTGTCAGCTCCCTGCCATACTGCCCTGCCAGCTTCTCCTTTAAATATTCCGGAACCCTTGGCTGCATCATTCCACTCCCTTTCCCTGATTTCCTTAACCTGATCAAAAATGATTATCTTAATACACATAACCTAATTTTTCTGATATTCTCCGGGTACAAGCCTTTATTTTTTCCTGCTCCAGCTCGTAATCTCTCCCGTCCTCCTTCACTCCGAATACAGCCAGTACGCCTGAAAGCCTGCTCTCAAAATTATATATGGGACTTGCGATATTGTAAAAGGGAGTGTTCTGATCAAAGCCATATGTAGCTAATTTGTTTGTTCTGATACAGCTTTTTTCTTCCTTTGTCAATTGACATATTCTTTTTTCATGATGGGTAAACACTTCTGCAATTTTAGCAAACGAGGTATTTTTAATGGGTTCCTCATCCCCGATAGAAGGAGTCAGCACAATGGGATGCTGCGGCTCACTTTTTGCAATATAAAGAATTTTGTTCCTGTCTATCTTCCCCATTAACACCGTTTTTCCTATATCATCCGCCAGCTCCTTCATATAAATCTCTGCGCTGTTAAGCAAATCCGAATTTTTAGAATATGTACGCCCGATGGCATACGCACGAAACCCGATTCCGTAGCAAATCTTATCTTTACACCGATAGATCATGGCACGGTCTTCCAATGCATGGAGGATATCATACACGCTCGTTTTCGGATAGCCGGTTATCCGGACTAACTCTGCCAGTGATATTTCATCATTCCTTGCTATAATTTCCAGAATCTCTACTGTTCTTAAAACCGTTCTGTTCATCCTTATAACCTGCCCTGTAACATAATAGTTTAATTATACAACAAATTCGGTAAAAACAAAATAAGTTGCGGAAAAATTACCAGCAAAGCAATGACCACCATGATCATAGCCACAAAAATCCAAACCTCTTTTCCTGCTTTTGATACTGTGGTTTGTGCAATGGAAGCTCCCAGATACAAAAGGCTGCCCACCGGAGGAGTAATGGATCCTACCAAGACAGTCAATACCAGCACTACTCCGAAATACATGGTGTCCACACCATATGCTTCCATTGCCGGAACCAAAATAGGCGCAAACACAATAAGGACCGGAATCCCCTCCACAAAAAGTCCCAGCACAAAAAGGAACAGAATTACCAGGCACAAGGCCAAAGTCCCATTGGAAGTAAGTCCCTGCATAATCCTGACTACGGTTTCCGGAAAGCTTTCCCAGGCCAGAAACCAACTGAAAATAGAGGCCATGGCAATAATGAACAAGGAAACTGCCGTAGTTGCAGCGCCTTTTACAAGGATTCTGGGAATATCCTTTAGCTTGATGGTCTTATAAACAAAAATCCCGACAATAAAAGCATATACCACTGCCACCACCCCTGCCTCCGTGGCAGTAAAAATACCGGAAAGAATCCCTCCCATAATAATAAGAGGCATCAGCATCGGCACAATGGCTTCCTTGGCCGCATTCATCACATTTTTTAAAGAAAAGCTTCCGTCTGTTCCATACCCTCTTTTTAAGCTTATAAAATAAACAGCAATACTCATAGTAAAAGCCATCAATATTCCCGGAACCAATCCGGCAACCAATATTTTGGATATGTTCACATTTGCAATCACTGCATACATCACCAGCATAACACTTGGAGGAATAATAGGTCCAATGGTGGAAGATGCAACCGTCACCGCTACACTAAATTCTTTTGAATATCCGTCCTTAACCATCATGGGAATTTCCAAAGCCCCCAGTGCCGCTGTATCTGCGGTTGCTGAGCCGGAAAGACCGGCAAAAAGTACACTGGCAAGAATATTAACGATGGCAAGACCTCCTCTTAAAAAACCCACCAATGCTCTGGCAAAATTCAGAATCCGATCTGTCAGATCCGCCTCATTCATTAATTCTCCTGCTAAAATAAAAAACGGAACTGCCATCAAAGAAAAGGAATCTGCAGCGCTGAACATTCTGGTAATCATCATATTCATCGGCATACCCGAATAGATCACAGCTCCAATACAGGCAATACCCATTGTGAAGGCAATGGGCAGACCCAAGACTAAAAGCACTGCAAATATAGAAGCAAGTATAATCAGCATTTTTTCACCTCTCTGACCTGGAAACAGCCTATGGCTGTTTCCAGGTATTCAAGTCATTGAGCAAATGTTCCAGATAATACACAAAAAGCAAACCAAATCCTATAGGTATGGCAGCATACACGGCTCCCATAGGAATATGCAGCGCCGGAGAGGATTGCTTTAGATTGACCGGCACTACCAAAACTCCAGCCGCCACAATCACGGCTGAAAAAGCAAGAATCAGACAATCCAGGATAACCCTTAATACCCTCATAACAGAATCCGGAAGTTTTAATGTAAAGTAATCCACTCCCAGGTGCATATGTTTTTTTCCCGCCCAGGCAGAACCAATAAAAACCACATACACAAAAGAATATCTGGATAATTCCTCGGTCCAGTATAAAGGAGACTGAACTGCAAACCGAAAAAACACCTGAAGAAATATAGCTCCAATCATCGTCCCTGCCGCCAGAGTGAGAATCACTGCCGTCAATCCGTCTGCCGCTTTTATTAATCCTTTCATCTTTTCCTCTTTTCTGACATCCCTGCTGTAAAAGTTCGAAACATTCACAGTAACCCCTGACCATCATTCAAATGATTTTCCTAATTCCTTTGATGCAATCTCTTTGATGCTGCTGCTGATTTCACCTGAATATTCCTTATAGAGAAAAGCAGTCGCATCAATAAAAGCCTGCTTATCCACCTGGTTAATCTCAACACCGGCATCTTCTAATTTTTTCTGCATCTCTTTCTGAAGCTCCTCATCGCGCTCCCGTTCTTCCTTTCCAAACCGCACTGCAGACTCTGTCAGATAATCCTGCAGATCCGTTGGCAGGGATTCATATGCTTTTTTACTGATTGCCACCACTCCCGGAGGTGCAAAGTGTTCTGTCAGAGAAACATTTTTACAAATCTCATAATACCCGTCTGCATAAATATTTCCCAAAGCATTTTCAGCGCCATCCATTACCCCCTGCTGAATGGCAGAATACAGCTCACCATAAGCCATCGGAGTGCCGGAAGCGCCCATAGCATTTAATGTTGCTATCATTACATCACTTTCCATTACACGGATTTTCATGCCTTTCATATCCGCCGGCTTTTCAACTGCCCGATCCTTTGTATAAACACTCCTGAATCCATTGGAAAACCAGGTCAGGCCTTTGATCCCAATGCCATCCAGCTCCTGAAACAACTCTTGTCCCATGGGACCTGAAAACACTTTTTCCATTTCTTCATAATCCTTAAAGAAATAAGGAAATGATAAAATAGAAAAATCATTGAGAAAACCATTTACCGCGGCACTGGATACTTGTGCCATCTCAATATTTCCTAACTGCATACCTTCCACATAATCTCTTTCCCCTCCAAGCTGGCTGCTTCCCATTACCTTAAGAATCAACCGCCCGTTTGTCTTTTCCTCTGCCTCCTCTGCCCATTCCTTCAGCACAGTATTATGAAGATGGCTGTCACTGGATACCAGCGCGATTCTGATTGTGTATGTTTCCCCGTCTGCTTTACCTGCTTGCTCCTCTTTATCGGACACAGCTTCCTTTTCCTCATTTACCGCTGCAGAATTCATCTCAGGCTGGCCTGTTGATTTTGCACATGCAGCCAGAGCCAATACCGATATCCCCGCCAGCAAACCGTAAAAATACCTTCGTTTCATCACTTATCCTCCCCTTCTTTTATAATTCATATAAATAACGATTCAATGATGAACATCTGTCTTCCTCTACCAGCATCACTGCCTCAATGCGCAGTCCGCCCCATGCCATTCCATGAAGATCAAATTTTGTGGCCAATGTCATGCCAGGCTCCATGATGAAAGATGCATCATCATCCAAATTCGGTCTTTCTACACAATCCAATCCAATGCTGTGTCCCACTGCTCTGAGGCCTTTTGCATATGGCTCAAAAAACTGCTCTACATGATTCTTTTTCGCATTCATCAGAAACATTTCATAGATTCTGCAGGCAGGTTCTCCGGGCCGTAAGCTTTCAATAGAGCGGATCACCGTATCCCGGGAAGCTTTCAAAATGTCCTCCTGCTCTTTTGCTGCCTTTCCATTGATAACCGTAATGGCCACATCCGTGGCATATCCTTTATAAGCAGGCGCCACATCAATAATAACAGCCTCCCCATTTCCGATTTTCTTATGCGTAGGCCTCCAGGTAGGCACTTCTGTATTCATACCGGAAGATAAGACGGTTGCACAGCTCAAATCACACCCATTAGACTTCATCACATATTCTGCAGTAGCACAAAGATCAATCTCCGTAACCTCTCTGTTTTTCATCTGCTCCACACATGCTTTTAGAGACATATCACCGATCTTTGCCGCATATTTTGCCAGTTCAATCTCCTCCTGTTCTTTCACTGCACGCATTGCAGTCAGCTTTTCATCCATATCAATGTAATCATTGCCCACAAGCCATCCCTGAAGAAGCCTGAAATATTTGACTGGTAAAAGCTCTTGGCCGCTTAGGCCGATCAAAAGCGGTTCTCCTTTCTTTTCTTTTAATGTCTTAAAATATTCAGACAATGTACTAAAATTCCGTATATCCTTTATCCATGATACCTTAGCTGCAGACTGGGCATTAATTGCCCCCAAAAACAGAGTCACATGTCCTTCCGGTGTAATAAAAATCCCCTGGGGAGATTCTTCAATTACATTAATCGGCTTATAGTCCGAAAAGTAAGTAGTAAAACCTGCCCGATATTCATCAGAGAAAATAAATGCTCCATCCAACCTGTTTTTCCTGACATATTCTGCAATTTCCGCAACTCTTTTCTCAAAAATATACAAAGATATTCCTGTATATCCAGCCATATCAATCCTCCTGTATTTATTTGTATTTACGAACGCCGTTCTTTAAATATGTTTTGATTATAACATTCTTTATTTGGTAATTCAATGGATTTAAGCAGTATGATGTTCGGATATACGTTTTTTGACAGGCTTCTGAGAATTCCAAAAGGACACGCGAAAGCAGCCATTAGTCACGATAATAAAAAAAGCGGGAAACCCGATAAAATCAAGGTTTCCCGCCCTTAAACGACATGCAGAAGATGGGAGTCGAACCCACAAGGTATTGCTACCACACGGACCTGAACCGTGCGCGTCTGCCAATTCCGCCACTTCTGCTGACTGCTACATTCGAAACAACAAAATAAATTATAATCATTTACTAGAGATTTGTCAACTGTTTTTCCATAATTTTGTCGATATTTTTCTAATTACTGCAACAGTTCAAGCAACATAGCAAGCCACGAAAAATCCCCTTATCTTCTTCCTTTCTTCCATAGTTATCGAAATCATTCTATAATGCAGGGCGGCGTACTAAGTACACCATCAGTTGCGATAACAAAAAAGCGGGAAACCCGATAAAATCAAGGTTTCCCGCCCCCAACGAACTGCAGAAGATGGGAGTCGAACCCACAAGGTATTGCTACCACACGGACCTGAACCGTGCGCGTCTGCCAATTCCGCCACTTCTGCAAAACTCCCCGAGTAGGACTTGAACCTACGACAGCGCGGTTAACAGCCGCGTGCTCTACCGACTGAGCTATCGAGGAATCTTTTATTCAAATAAACAATCGTGCTTTATCAGCACTAAGATAGTCTATCACAATAAAATATTTCTGTCAATCCCAAATTTGGTTTTAACAGAAATATTTTACAAAAGAAGATTCAGCGCCTAACCGAACAGAATCATTGGGAAGATCACCTTCATACCGCGGCTGCCGCTGCAGCAGTCTAAAAAGTTCAAATATGAAAATCCTACTTTATACTCTTAACAAGCTCCCTCATGATTCATCGAAATTCTTCACACCAAACTGCTTCCCCTTTCTTCAGGGAACGCTTCACATCCAGAATCCTCTGATTCTCTGATCCTCTGAATTTCAACCGCAGATTTCTTTTTTCTTCCACAAATCTTCCGTCCACAATCACATCAAACAGCGGCACCAGCTCTTGTGTCACAGAAGATGATGGAAACATGTTCCCCAGCACATCTTTTTCAAAATCATAGCCAGTAAAACACCAGATCGTCTTTTCCGGAAATCTTGCCCTTACTTCCTTAATAAGAGGCAGCAGTCCCTCTTGGTTCACTGGTTCCAAAGGTTCACCTCCAAGGAGGGTCAGTCCCTCAATATATTCCGGTGACAGCAGTCTTAAAATTTCCTCCTCTGTCTCCTTTGTAAATTTCTGCCCATAAGAAAAATCCCATGCCTCTGCATTAAAACAGCTCTTACAGTGATGTGTACATCCGCTGACAAACAGCGATACTCGAACACCTGGTCCATTTGCCACATCCGTAGGCTTAATCACCGCATAATTCACAAGAACCTCCTCTTCAAATACTCCCTACATCTCTCATCAGACAACAGTCAATACTAAGGAGAATTGGAAACTGCCCTCTATAAATGCAGCACCCTGCTTTTAATCTCCCGCGTCTTCCCATCATTCCAGAAATTTTCTCCCAAATACCCACAAGTCCTTCTTGTCACATTCATTTTGCTTCGATCCTTGTTATGACATTGAGGACATTCCCATTCCATATTTTCATTGATCGTCAGCTCCCCGTCAAACCCACACACATGACAGACATCAGACTTAGTATTAAACTCTGCATACAGAATATTGTGATAAAGATAACTCACCATAGTCTCCAATGCCTTTGGATTATTCGTCATGTCAGGCATCTCTGCATAGGAAATCGCTCCGCCTGAAGAAAGATCTTGAAAATCACTTTCAAACTGAAACTTTTCGAAAGCGTTTATCCTCTCTCTCACATCCACATGATAAGAATTGGTATAGTATCCCTTATCCGTCACATTTTCAATCACACCATATTTTTCCCTGTCAATGTGCGCAAAACGATAACATAAAGATTCTGCCGGTGTGCCGTAAAGGCTAAAGCCCAATCCAGTCTCGCTGCGCCAGCGGTCCGCTGCTGCTTTCAAAGCCTTCATAACCTTTAAGGCAAACTCCCGGCCCTGGGCCTTTGTGTGGCTCACCCCCTTCATCAGATATGTCATCTCGTAAATCCCAATATATCCCAAGGACAAGGTAGAATATCCGTTCTTCAAATAAGGATCAATCACCTCCCCTTTCTTCATCCGGGCAATGGCTCCATACTGCCAATGTATCGGGCTGACGTCTGACAACGTTCCTAACAGTGCTTTATGACGGCACATCAGTGCTTCCCTGCACAATTCCAGCCGTTCCTCTAAAAGATTCCAGAATTTCTCCTCATTTCCCTGGGCAAGAATACCGATCTGCGGCAGGTTTATACTGACCACTCCTTGATTAAAGCGGCCCTCCCATTTATAATTTCCCTTCTCATCCTTCCATGGCGACAAAAAGGAACGGCAGCCCATACAGCTAAACACATTTCCTTCATAATTCTCCCGCATCTTTTTTCCGGAAATATAATCCGGATACATTCTTTTCGCAGAGCACCGAACTGCCAGACGAGTCACATCATCATATTCTCCGCCCTTTAAGCAGTTCCACTCATCCAGCACATAGACCAGCTTGGGAAATGCCGGGGTCACACAGACACCCTGTTCATTTTTTATTCCCTTCAGCCTTTGATTTAAAATCTCCCTGATGATCATCACATTTTCTTTGACATATTCATCCTTTGGATCAATCTGAAGAAATAATGTGACAAACGGTGCCTGTCCGTTGGTGGTCATCAATGTATTAATTTGATACTGAATTGTCTGTACACCGGAACGAAGCTCGTCCTCCAGCCGGAGATTGACCACACGATCCAGAATTTTCCCCTCCAGCTCCTTACACAGCTCCCTCTCATATTTTTCCCGGCTTCTGCGCAGATATTTTGCCAAATGCCTCACTGACACAGAAAGGCCCCCGTATTGATTGCTGGCCACAGCCGCGATAATCTGGGTCATAACAATACAGGCTACCTGAAAACTCTTCGGAGACTCAATGAGCTTTCCATTCATCACAATCCCATTGTCCAGCATATCAGCAATATCAATCAGGCAGCAATTAAAAATCGGCTGAATAAAATAATCAGCATCATGAAAATGCAGCACCCCATTCTCATGGGCCAGTGTAATCTTTTCCGGCAGAAGCAGTCGCCTGGTCACATCCCGTGATACTTCTCCTGCTATGTAGTCCCGCTGGGTAGAAGCCAGACGGGTATTTTTATTGGAATTTTCTTCTGCCAGTTCCTTATTCTCGTTGCGGATAAGCTTTAAGATCGACTCATCCGTGGTATTGGACTTGCGCAGTAAAGCCCTCTGATAGCGATAAAGCATATACTTTTTTGCCAATCCATACTTATTGCACCTGACCAGATGTTCCTCAATCCTGTCCTGAATCGACTCCACAGCGATCACATCCTCTGCCGTGGTCTCAACACAATCAATAATATCTGCGATCAGCTCCTGGTTCGCTCTTTCCTGTGCTTCCACCGTATTGTTTGCCTTTTCGATTGCAGCCCGAATCTTCTCCTTATTAAAAGAGACAATCCTCCCATCCCGCTTCTGAACCTTCACACCCTATCCCTCCGATCTATTTCACTGCTGCTCCCTGCATTAATCTCGAAGAAAAAAGCGCTTGATCGAGAATGAATGCAGCACTGTACTGGCCTACTGGGAAAATTGACTCCGGTATAGCCCTGCATAGAATCCATTCTTCTCCAAAAGCCCTTCATGGTTCCCCTGCTCAATAATATGTCCGTCTTTCATCACCAAAATCACATCTGCCTCCCGAATCGTTGACAGCCGGTGTGCCACAATAAAGCTGGTTCTTCCCACCATCATGGCTGCAAATGCCTTTTGAATCCGGATCTCAGTACGAGTATCAATGGAAGACGTAGCCTCATCTAAAATCAGCATGGGCGGCAGACACAGCATAACCCGCGCAATACAAAGAAGCTGCTTCTGTCCCTGGGACAGATTCCCGCCGTCCTCAGAGATCAACGTATCATATCCCTGTGGCATTCTCTTAATAAAGCTATGGGCATGGGCATCCCTTGCGGCCTGCATAATCTGCTCCAAAGATGCATCCGGCTTTCCGTAGGCAATATTATCCCGAATGGTTCCGGACTTCAGCCAGGTTTCCTGCAAAACCATGCCATAATTAGCCCGAAGGCTTTTCCTGGTCACACGGCGGATATCTGTTCCTGATACCTGGATCTCCCCTCCATCCACATCATAAAACCGCATGAGAAGATTAATCAATGTGGTCTTTCCGCAGCCTGTAGGTCCAACAATGGCAATTCTCTGTCCTGACTTTACATCCAGGTTCAAATGCTCAATTAACGGCACCTGAGGATTGTATGCAAAAGACACATTCTGAAGCTTTACACTGCCGTCTGCTTCCCCCAACTCCTTTGCTTCCTTCTCTGATGAAATAGCAGGCTCATCGATCAGCTCAAACACCCGCGCCGCACAGGCCAATGCATTCTGCAGTTCTGTAACCACACCGGAAATCTCATTAAAGGGCTTCGTATATTGATTGGCATAGCTTAGAAAAATAGAAAGCTGCCCCACACTGAGAAGTCCGCGGATCGCTGCGTATGCTCCTACCACCCCTACACTGGCATATACCATGCTATTGACAAACCTGGTAGACGGATTGGTGATGGAGGAAAAGAACATGGCCCGCAGACTGCAGGATCTTAATCTTTCATTAATTTCTTCAAACCGCATCTGGGCCTCATCTTCATAACCAAAAGCCTGCACCACCTTTTGATTGCCGATCATTTCATCGATTAAAGAGGTCAGCTCCCCCCGGGTCCTGGACTGAAGCTGAAACATTGCAAAGGTTTTCTTGGCAATATAGCTTGCCACAAACAGAGAAAGAGGCGTTACCAGAACCACTACCACCGTAATCAGCGGATTCACCACCAGCATAAATCCCAATGTTCCAAGAATGGTCAAAAGTCCTGTGAACAATTGGGTAAAGCCCATTAAAAGCCCCTCGGAAAACTGGTCAATGTCCGCAATAATCCGGCTGATAATGTCTCCATACTGATGAGAATCTATATATTTCAGAGGCAAAACCTCCAGATGGCTAAATGCTCTGGTTCTGATATCCTTAACCACATAATAGGTTATCCGATTGTTGATGTGATTCATCAGCCACTGAGCAAATGCTGTAATAAACACTACTACTGCAATCTGCTTTAATATAACAATCAAGCCTGCAAAATCCACGTTTCCGGGACCCAAAATCAAATCCACGCCTTTTCCTACCAAAATAGGCGCGTAAAGTGTAGTGGCTACCGTCACTGCTGCCAATACAAGTGACAAAAGGACCAGCCATTTATAAGCTCCAATATAATCCAGAATCCGGGTCATGGTGGATCTATGCTGTTTAAATGGATTCTTCATCTCACTGCACCTCCTCTTTGGACAACTGGGACAGGCAGATTTCCCGGTAAACCTCACAATGCTCTAAAAGCTCCTGATGAGTTCCCCGTCCCACCATGTGTCCGTCATCCAGCACCAGGATTTGGTCAGCATTCCGAATGGTAGCAGCTCTCTGGGATACAAGAAACACGGTCATCCCCTTGGTTCCCTCTCGGATCGCCCTGCGTAGATTGGCATCCGTAGCAAAATCCAAGGCAGAGGCACTGTCATCCATAATCAGTATCTTCGGCTGCTTTACTAATGCCCGGGCAATGGTCAGTCTTTGACGCTGACCGCCGGAAAGATTTTTCCCTCCCTGCTCAATAAAAAGCTCCAGCCCTTCTCCCTTGCCGTCTACAAACTCCCTGGCCTGTGCCATATCCAAAGCCCGGTATATCTCCTCATCAGCAGCATCTTTTTTCCCCCACTGCATATTTTCCCGCAGGGTTCCTTGAAAAAGCACTGCCCTCTGAGGCACCACCCCCACCGTATGACGCAGCTCCTGCAGAGAATACTCCTTCACATTTTTTCCGTCAATGAGAACTTCCCCCTGCCGTACATCATAAAACCGGGGAATCAGGTTCACCAAAGACGACTTTCCTGATCCGGTACCGCCAATAATCCCGATCGTCTGCCCCTTTTCTGCAGTAAAATCAATCTGGGAAAGAGAATCCTCCTTAGCCCCTGCATAGGCAAAGTCCACCTGTCGGAAGCATACCTGATTATCCTGCAAAGAAGAATTTTTCTGAAGCTGCAGTGCATCTGCGCCTTTTTCTCTGGCTTTGGCTGTGCCTGCCTCATCCGGACCGATAATACTGCTTTTCACCTCAAACACAGTACTGATCCGGTTGGCACAGGCCAGCGCCTTGGAAATGGACACAATCAGGTTGGCAAGCTTTATCAGCTCCACCAAAATCTGAGACATATAGTTGACCAAAGCCACCGTCTCGCCCTGGGTAATGATTCCTGCATCCACCTGCTTTCCGGAAATCCATACCACTGCCACAATAGCCAGGTTAATAATCACATAGGTAATGGGGTTCATCAGAGCAGAGATCTTTCCCACAAAAATCTGAAACCGCACCAGCAGCCCATTAGACTCCTCAAATCGGCAGATCTCATCCTCCTGCCGGTTAAAAGCCCGGATCACCCTGGCGCCTGTCAGATTCTCCCTGGTAGACAGAGTAACCTGATCCAACTGTCTTTGCACCTTCTTATACAAAGGCATGCTGATTCCCATAATCCCAAACACCACCACACTGAGGGCAGGGATGGCCACCACAAACACCATGGCAGCCTTCACATTTACTGTGAAAGCCATAATCATGGCGCCAAACACAATAAACGGAGACCTTAAAAGAAGCCGCAAAGCCAGATTCATCCCAGACTGAATCTGATTCACGTCACTGGTCATTCGGGTGATCAATGTGGCTGTCCCGATTTTGTCCTGTTCCGTGTAGGACAAATGACCAATATGTGCAAACAGATCATTCCGCAGAGCCGTGCTAAAGCCTACCGACGCTTTTGCTGCAAAATACTGCGCCGTCAGGGCACAAACTAGCCCTATGATTCCAAGCAGCACCAACAATCCTCCCATTTTCCAAACATAGGAAGCATCCCGATTCTTGATTCCCACATCAATGATCTGCGCCATCACCAAAGGCACAAACAGCTCAAAACTGGCTTCCAGCATCTTGAATAATGGCCCGAGAATGCTCTCCAGCTTATAATCCTTCAGGTACCTTATCAGTTTTCTCATAACTTCCTCCAGGCTTCTAAATATCATAAGTGTTCACAGTATATCACAATCATAATCTCTGTGACAAGGGATTTTCCAATTCCCTCCTTGCCAATTTTCCATCTCCATGTTACGATATACGAAAATCCCCAAAAGTGAGGAAAATTATGATCCGCTTCACATTAAACTGCATCCGAATCTACCAAAAATACGTGAAAGACGAAATCACCGTGTATGCTGCCCAGGCTTCTTTTTTCCTGGTGCTGGCCTTTTTCCCTTTTATCATGCTGCTCTTAACCCTGATCCAGTTCATCCCTTCTGTCAACAAATCCGACCTGCAGATGATTCTGGTTCAGATCATGCCGGATATGCTGGATGCCTTGATTCTTGGTATTGTGGACGACCTGTACTTAAAATCCCCTGGCACCATGCTCTCCCTGACTGCCCTGCTGGCCCTCTGGTCCGCTGCCCGCGGCATGATGGGCATCGAACGGGGATTAAACCGAATCTATGGCAGCACCAGAAAACGCGGCTATTTGTTAAGACGTTTCATCTGCACTGGCTATACCTTTCTGTTCATGATAGTCTGTGCGGTTTCCCTGGTCCTTTTAGTATTCGGCAGCTCCATCCAGGCTCTTTTTATACGGATTTTTCCATTTCTGGAAACCATAACCCGCCATGTAATCAGCTTTCGAAGCCTGCTGGCAATTACACTTTTTTTGTTTGCCTTTGTGCTGCTCTACACCATTGTACCCTCCTCAAAACAAGACCCCTGGCAGCAACTGCCCGGGGCGCTGTTTGCAGCAGTTTGCTGGCTGCTGTTTTCCTTTGGCTTTTCTTTGTACTTTTCCAATTTCAGCAATTATTCCTACATGTATGGAAGCCTTGCCGCCGTGGTGCTTTTGATGCTGTGGCTGTACTTCTGCATCTGTATCCTTTTTATCGGAGCCGAGATCAATACCCTTTTAGGCAACCCCCCTTCCTAGTACTCCATCCGGCCAGTAACTGCACTGGCAGTGCAATTTCTGGCCGGATGGAGCACTAGAAGCTCTCTATTCTCATAGGCACTCCGTCCAATGCCGCTGACACCAGACTGCCGGCCCCGTCATAAACCAGCTTCAAGGAAAAAAAGTCCTCTCTTTCCTCCAGCAGACGAAAAAAGATCCGATCCCCCTCCCAAAGATTCAGCCCGGAAATATCCTTCTTGTCCACCCATTGAAGCTCCCCCTCATCACAGGCTGTCTCTTGTCCCGTAAATCCGTCTGCCGTAAACAAGGACATGTATTCTGTAATGCCATCTCCGGACACAAAGGTCACAAGCCCGCGAAAACGATAGGAGGTCAGGGTATACCCGGTCTCCTCCCGCACTTCCCGAACAAGGCACTCCTCCGGACTTTCCTCTTTCTCAAAATGCCCCCCTACCCCAATCCACTTATCCTTATTTACGTCCTTTTCCTTCCTGGTCCGATGAAGCATCAGATATTTGCCGTTCTGCTCCAGATAACACAATGTACTTAAGGATGCCATTCTTTTCCTACTTTCCCTTTTTCTCCTTTAAAAGAGGCTTGATCTTTTTGTACAGCTCTCCTGCCTTCTTGCTGCCAAACTGCTTAACCAATAAATTGTTGATCACCTGCTTGCTCTTTCCGGTACTGATGCAGCGCATCACCAGCTGCAGGTCGTCCTGCCCCACCATCTGCCGCAGATTTTCCTCCAGCTGGCTCCGTTCCTTGACATTCTTCTCCGTTTCTGCAGCAATAGAATCGATCAGCTTAATATTTTTTCCCTTCCAAAAATCCAAAAGTACCTCATAGCCCAGATCCCTGCTGACAATGCAGAACCTTCCGCTTTCCTCCCTTGCCATCAGATATCCCAGATAAGCTGCCAACTGAAAATCCAAGGCATTTTTCTTTCCTATAGTAATCTTGCGGAACTCAATCGCAGCATAACATTCCTGCAGCCTTTGATGCAGATCAAAGCTCATCTTGTCCGCATTTTCACTATAAAATATGATTACCTGATCGCCGCTTCCAAGATCAGAAAGCCCTTCCAGCCCATTTTCCCCTGTATTCTCATAATCGATTAAATAATATGTCATATTTCCATCCCAGCCCTTTCCCTATTCTTGCCATAATCAGCCGGCCAGGGCATCGGCCAGGGTCTTCATGGCTGTCAGGTTTTCCTCTTTTAACGCCGACTTAATCGTTACCACCGGCTCCACAATCTTCATCTCCTTCATTCCCTCCAAAATACCTTTCATGACCTTGCCTGCCATAGGTGCCCAGGTTCCGTTCTCCAGGATTCCGACAGTACGCTTTTGGTAGTTCTTAGACCGGAGATGATGAAGAAATTCTTCCATACTGGGAAACACCCCGCCGTCGTAGGTAGCCGCCGCCAGCACGATCCGGTCATAGTAAAATGCCTTGCGCACTGCCACAGACATATCCTCCCGGGATAAATCAATCAGCTCCACATGCTGTTCCCCCTGTTCCTTCAAAATTTCCGTCATTTTTTCGGCTGCCCTTGCCGTATTGCCGTGAATAGAGGCATAAGCCACCAGCACTCCCTTCTGCTCTGCACCATAAGTACTCCAGATCCGGTATTTGTCCAGGTAATATCCCAGATTCTCCTTAAGAACCGGTCCATGTAAGGGACAAATTATCCCAATATCCAAGCCAGCCGCCTTCTTAAGCAGCCCCTGAACCTGAACCCCATACTTTCCGACAATATTCAAATAATAGCGGGCCGCCTCCTCTGCCCACTCTCCCCTATCGTCTGCCGGGCCAAATGTTCCGAACCCGTCTGCGGAGAACAAGATCTTGTCCGTCTGATCATATGTCACCATTACCTCCGGCCAGTGAACCATAGGAGCCATAAAAAATTGCAGCACATGCTGCCCTAAGCTTAGAGTATCCCCCTCTCCTACTACAACCTTTCTTCCCTCCAGATCCAAATCGAAAAACTGTCCAATCATTCCAAAGGTTTTGGCATTGCCCACGATCTTGGTTTGGGGATACTTTTTCACAAAACGCCCAATATTGGCAGCATGGTCTGGCTCCATATGGGAAACCACCAGATAATCCACACTTCTCCCATCCAAAACAGCATCCAAATTTTCAAGCCACTGCTCTGTGGCTCGAGAATCCACGGTATCCATCACCGCCACCTTTTCATCCTTTATCACATAAGAATTGTAGGTCACTCCCTTTGGCACCGGATACTGACTTTCAAACAAATCCAATGTCCCGTCAAAAACACCTGCGTAAAAAACAGACTCTGTAATCAAAATGTCACTCATTTTTCTCCTCCTGTCTCAAATTGGATACTATTATAAATCATTCCATTTTCTGCCCATTTTAACACAGGATGGTATAATTTTCTATTAGCAATCCTGACCAATTCCCATGCCGCTTATCAGCTCTTTCCTATATTTTTCTACCATCCGCACCACATCCATCCGTGTATACGGCTTTTCAATAAACCCAAAAGCCTGAATCTTCCATGCCTCCAGAGAAAATCCGGGAATACTGGACATGAGCACAATAGCCGGAGGATTGGGAAGACGCTGCAGAGCTGAACCCAGACTGATTCCACTGATATCCGGCATTACAATATCCGTAAATACCATATCCGCCGAATTCTCCTTTACAAAATCCACAACTGCTACCGCCTCCTCAAAGCATCCCAGAAGCTCAACCTGTTCCATATTCCGAAAAATCCCTTTCATCTTTTCCAACAGCTCCGGCGCATTGTCTACCGCCACAACCTTGATCTTCATTGCTGGCTCCACCTTGTCTTTCTGTTATTTTTCACATTTTACCACACCATTCTGATCTTAACAAGAACAAAACCAGAATTAAAATCCCGGCAGAGCACATGGAGGTATACTGCAGAAGTCTCAGGATTCTCTGCGGCACAAAGTCCCCGCTCCGAAGATTCCTGTATGAAGCGGTGCATTTTGGGCAGATATCATCCTATCACCGCCATCATCTCCCTCACCCCAAACAATCGGTTCTTCCCAAACTGTTCTTCCAAAAACTCCAGATTTTTATCAGAATTTTCCACCTGCCGGGAATATTCATGGGCAGCCTCCACCAACTCCTCCCTGCCAAATCTGCCCCTTCTCCCATATAAGAACAGGCACCACTCCCGAATCACCGCTAAGCTAAATACCATCAGCTTTCCTTTCCCATACACATTCTTGTCGTACATTGCCCCCAGCACGTAAGTATTTATAAAATAAATTGCCAGATTTTCCCATTCCTGCTCCAGTCCCCTGGCTTTTTCCTCAAACTTTTGTCTCAGTTCTTCATATTCCCTCTCATCCAGATCATGATACAGCTCACGGCACATCTGTCCTGGCTTCTTTTCCCATTCTTCCAGCACCGGCTCCATCCCTTCCATCAACCGGAGCCATGCCCTGATTCGGATCATCCGTTCATCCGGCTTTCCCTGAAAATCCAGAAACTGCTTTGCAAATCTTTCTGCTGCTCCCTTTTTAAGATATCTTCCAGAAAGCCTTTCCGCCCACCAGATTATCCCTTTTCTTTTACAAATGCTGCATTCTTCACACAATATCCCACATCCGTCTTTACAATCACCCTTGTACTCCTCCTCCCAATGCCTCTGAAAATCGTGAGTCAGTGCCAACACCATGGCCATTCTCTGCCCCCATCCCACAGACCGGTCCTTCAGCAGACAAACCATGGCGCTTCGGATCTCCTCCAAAGCCTCCAAACACTCTTGTTGATCCTTCCTGCTGTCCTTTTTCTCTTTTCCCTGCTGCCATATCCTCCAGGATCCCTGCTCCCGGTCTCCCAGAATCACCCGGGCCGCTTCCGGACAAGACAGGCAGAGCATTGCTTCCCTTCTCACCCCATAATCCTCTACATGTCTGGGATACTCCCGGCATTCCCGGCACATTCCCTTTCTTCCCATCTCTTTATAAATATCGCAAAACCCCTCCTGATTCAAAAATGCACATGCTCTCCCCTTCAGCCGAAAACACTGATTTTTATGATCAATCCCCAAAAACAACCGACGTCCAAAAGCGCCTTTTTTTCTTCTGTAAGCTTTATAGCTGTCCTTGTCAATTCCGATCCTCCACCCCTTGCAGCATGTGTCCTCACACTCTGCTCCCATACATACAAACTTATCCAGGCATTTCTGAATCCCGTATTCCATCCTCATCCACCCTTCTTGTCATAAAGTAATGCCCCTCCCGCATCGTTTGGGCTCACCCCTGCTTTTTTACAAATATCGCCCAGACAGCACCTGTCGCAATATGGCTTGGTCCTGGCTGTGCAGATCTCCCTTCCATGATACACCAGCCGATGGCAAAAATCACTTCCCTCCTCAGGCGGAATCAGCTTCCACAAAGCCATCTCCACCTTTTTCGGTTCCTTTATTCCGTCTACCAGCCCCATCCGGTTCACCAGACGGATACAATGGGTATCTGTCACAATAGCCGGCTTGCCAAACACATCCCCCATAATCAGGTTCGCGCTCTTTCTTCCCACCCCCGGCAGCTTTAAAATCTTGTCAAAGTCCTCCGGAATCTTTCCTCCATACTCATCCCGCAGCATCTTCATACAGGCGCTGATATCCCGCGCCTTACTCCTTCCCAGGCCGCAGGGCCTGACGATCTCCTCAATATCCTCCGCCGAAGCCTCTGCCAGCGCCTCCACACTAGGATATTTTTCATACAGCCCCTCCACCACCACATTCACCCTGGCATCCGTACACTGCGCCGCCAGGCGCACACTGACCAAAAGCTTCCACGCCTGATCATAATCTAAAGTACACCCTGCCTCCGGATACTCCTTTTTTAACCTTTCAATAATCTCCAATGCCAATTTCTTCTTTGTCATCCGCTGTACTCCTTATCCTCTCACACAACACACCTGTCTGTCTCCTTGAACAACAATCTTCTGTGCCATTCATTCAGCAAACATCCGCCTCTATTCTCCACCCCTCCGAAACTCCTCAATCTCCCGCACCAGCAGCCGAACATTCCGAATCAGAGAATCAAACATCCCATACTCATACAGCTTCATTCCCAGGATCCCCAAAGGCACTGCCAGGATCATTCCCGAAATCCCCCGGATCTTAAATCCCAAATATAGAAGAAACAATGTCATAAGCGGCGGAAGCCCCATGGAATCCCCTACGATCTTCGGCTGTATCATCTGTCTCGCCACCTGGCTGACCACATACAAAAGAGCCAATCCTGCCGCCAGCATATATTCTCCGGAAAAAACCTTTACCACTGCCCACGGAAGCAGCACAGTCCCCGTGCCGAACAGAGGAAGAAAATCAAGCACTGCAATTAAAATCGCCAGCAAAAAAGCATACCGAATCCCCAGCACCACAAACCCAGCCAGCAAAATCAGCGCCACCATAAACATAATTTTAAACTGGGCCAAAAAATACCCTCCGATCAGCCGTCTCACATCTCCCTTCAAATTCTGGTAATACCGGCCCCCGTTCTCCGGAAGATACTTTTTCCAAAACTCCAGAATGCGCTCCCTCTCCGCCAGAAAAAAATACGAGGAAAGAATAATCACCACCACATTCACCATGGCATTGGGTATCCGCATAGCTACATTTCCCGCTGCCTCCACTGTAGGAGATGCAATCTTCTGAACCAGCAGCCCCATCATCTCCCCCACATTCCCCGTAAAATCCCTCCATGTCTGCTCCACCTGGTCCGGAAGGAAGCGAAACACCTCGTCAAAGCGCCCGGAAAAGGCTTTCAGGCCCTCGGAGGCTGCCGCATAAAGCTCCGGCAGATCCTTTGCAAAATAAAATGCCTGAACGAAAAGCCGGGATATCAAAAAATATCCCAGCCCAATCACAAATCCCAAAACCAGCACAATGATCAAAGCCGAACTGTGTTTCCGGACAATTTTCACCCGGCTTTCCAGAAAGCGTACAAGAGGATTCGCTACCATAGCGATAATCCAGCCAACGGCAAACGGCATAAAATACCCGATCACCTTGGGCACCACTGTACACGCCAGCACGATTCCCGTCACCGGGATAACAATATTCAAAAGAATCCTTAGATATTTTTTTACACTTTCCATCCATTCACCTGTCTTTGAACCGTAAACACCCTCAGCATCCGCCTTATCAGGCCATATTACCCAGATAGCTTTCCAGAAAAGCAAACAGCTTTTCCATTTCCTCATCCGTGCCAATGGTAATCCTTAAATAATTCTCCAGACGGGGCTGCCTGAAATATCTCACATAGATCCCCTCTTTCTTCAAAGCCTCAAAAAGCTCTGACGCAGACGCCTTTTCATGAGCCGCAAAAATAAAATTAGACATGGAATCCGGAAAAGAAAATCCCAGCCCCTGAAGCCTTCTTTTTGTCCTTTCCCTGGTATCCACAATCCTGTTAATGGTGTCCCGAAAATACTTCTCATCCCTCACTGCCTCAGTCCCCAGAACCAAAGACGGCAAATTCATGGTATATGAATTAAAGGAATACTTTACATCCTGCAGGAGCTTTATCAGTTCACGGCCTCCTATGGCAAATCCAATCCGCATTCCCGCCATAGACCGTGCCTTGCTGAAGGTCTGCACAATCAGCAGGTTCTCGTATCGCTCCAAAAGCTCCAGGGCAGATCTTCCCCCAAAGTCAATATACGCCTCATCCACAATCACAATCACATCCTGGTTATGGGAAATCACATCCTCCACCTGCTCTAAGCTCATCAAAAGCCCTGTAGGTGCATTCGGGTTAGGAAAAATCACCCCGCCATTCTCCCTGTAATAATCCTCCGGCCGAATAAGAAATTCCTCATCTAACGGCGCTGTTTCATAAGGAATGCCGAAAAGCTCCGCCCAAACCTTATAAAAGGAATAGCTGATATCCGGAAATATAATCGGTTTTCCCGAATTAAAAAATGCCAGAAACGCCATTGCCAGCACATCGTCTGACCCTACCCCCACAAATACCTGATCCGGCCTCACCTGATAGTAATCTGCCAGACAGCCTGTCAGCGCCCCGGCCGTTGGGTCCGGGTATTTCCTCAAATCCTCTATACTCAGCTCTTTAAGGGTCCTTCTCACCCCAGGCGCCGGAGGATACGGATTCTCATTGGTATTCAGCTTCACAATTCCCGATCCCTTTGGCTGTTCTCCCGGCACATAAGGAACCACTCTTCTGATATTGGCTTCCCATGGTTTCATATCCCTCACTCCTTACAATCCATTATGACTGTTCTCATCCTCCGCTGAACCATTACAGCCCATATTCCTCTGCCAATGCACGAAACGCTGGCATGGAGCGCTGGATCTGTTCATAGGATACACAATATGCAATGCGTACATACCCCGGACACGCAAAAGAGCTTCCCGGAACCAGCAAGAGATGATGTTTCTTGGCCCTGCTGCAGAACTCCCTTTCATCCTCAACCGGCGACTTCACAAAAAGATAAAACGCCCCTTCCGGACGAATACAGGAAAAACCGCACTCTGTTAACCCCTCATACAGTCGGTTCCGATTCCGATCATAAGCTGCCAGATTCACGGAGGCCCCCTTCTCAATACACCGTTTAATCACCCTCTGCATCAAGGACGGCGCATTGACACATCCCAACACCCGGTTAGCAATCGATGCCGCCGTAAACACCTGACGACTGTCCTGCAGCTCATTCGGAATCACCAGATACCCGATCCGCTCTCCTGGAAGGGATAAAGACTTACTGTATGAGTAACACACTACGGTATCCTTATAATATCTGGTCACATAAGGTACCTGCACCCCGTCATAGGCCAATTCCCGATAAGGTTCATCTGAAAGCAGCACGATCCCCCTCCCAAACTGCTTTTCCTTATCCTCCAAAATCCCGGCCAACTGACGCAGTGTCTCCTCCGAATAAACCACACCCGTGGGATTATTGGGTGTGTTGATAATAACAGCCTTGGTTTTTTCTGTAATTTTTCGCTTAAATTCCTCCAGATTAGGTTGAAAATCTATCGTATTGGGAGAGACTACCACCAATGCTCCGTCATAATTGCCCACATAATTCCCATATTCCACAAAATAAGGCGCAAAAACCATCACCTCATCTCCTGGTTCCAGAATGGTCTTTAGAATCACATTCAATCCGCTGGCAGCTCCCACGGTCATCAAAATATTATTCTCGCCAAAATCCGTCCCAAATCGTTCATTGAGAGAATGGGCAATGGTTTCCCGCACATCCTCATAGCCTGCATTGCTCATATAGCCATGGACAAAGGTAGATTCCTCCTCCTGAAGGATTTCCAGAATCGCTTCCTTTACCTCATCAGGCGCAGGCACATTGGGATTTCCCAAGCTGAAATCATATACATTTTCCGGGCCATAAATGGCAGCCAGACGTTTCCCCTCCTCAAACATCTCGCGGATCACGGAATTATTCTCTACCAGCGGCTTCATTTTTCCTGAAACCATTTTCTCATCCTCCTTATCTTCGATGCTCATTCATATGATAATATACTGCCATCAGCCCGGTTAAAATCAGATAAAACCAGGTAGTGGTATTGCTGAACCAGGTAGTGAAAAAAGAAAGCATCAAATACGCCCCCATCTGGGCATACAAAAGATACCCCATAGGATTGCGCAGCTCCCGCAGCTTAACAGTCAGAAGATATGCTGCCAATCCCAGGATGCAGGAAAAGATCAGCACTCCCGGCCATCCGAAATCATAATAAGAATCATAGAACATAGTCAGGGTAGTCAGCTCCTTTTTGTTTACATAAATAGGAAAATTAATGAGTCCAGGAAATGCAAACTTAAGCCCTGTCAAAGCCCAAAAAGGAAACAATCCCTTCAGGCCAAAGGTATGCCTGGGCAGCACCTGCACCATACAATTAAAATTCTCATAATTATTGGCAATGTACATATAAGGCTGGGTGATAAAGATCGGCATCCCGGCATATTTCATTTCAAAGATTCCGTTCAGATACTCTACATCATGACTTCTGGCTACCGTCAAAATCAGGTAAACCGGCAGAACCACTGCCCCTAGCCCTGCCAAATACAAGGGATTGAACTGCTTTTGAAGTAAAATATAAGTAAATCCTGCCAGGATTACAGCAAACACAAACTGAAACCGTGATACACACAGCATGGGAATCACCAAAGAAATCCCTGTCATGATGGCAGCCGTCACCATCCGTCTCTCACACCCTCTGCCCCGCTCCGTATGAAAATACAGCACGGAAATGGATGGCACCAGAACACAAGACACAGTAATATAATGAATCCCTGTCAAATGAAACTCCGAATAGGCATGTGGCACTCCCCGCAGAAAAAGCGGCACATAGCCCAGCACTGCCGCCTCTGTCAAAAAAGCGGCCAGGGATATGACTGTCACCCCGCAGACCATATGAAACAATGGCTTAGGATTTCCTCGAAAGCTTCGCCATCTGCTGTAGCTGTCATGACCTGTTCCATACCGGCGGCTCAGTATCTCAAAAATCCCCCAAAAGCCTGCATATGCCAATGCCAGGCACACCCACGTCATAAGCGTCCAATCTGTGTGCAGGCGGCTGAGCTTCATACATGCCAAACCCTGCCCGCCTATCCAGAACAAGGAAAAAATCCCCCGCAAATGAATCAGATTCTTAGACTGCCGGAAATCCCGTCCATACAGCCACAATGCTGCCGCCAAAAGTACGATTCCTGACAGACAATAATGTCCCCACTTTGCCAGAAAAAAGCTCAAAATATAACTAATCAGATAAATTACCATGTCGTATCCACCCTATTTTTGTGTCTTTCGTTCTTCTGTGCCAAAGGCAAAGGAAACGGCTGCCGCACGTCAGAGCGTATGGCAGCCGGTCCCTTCACACTTTATACCGGTTACTCCGGTTTACAGCCCTGCAACAAATTCACGCATATAATCCTCCACCTCTTTTGTGGTGGCAAAGCTCATAGCTTTATCTGCAACACCTTGAAGCTCCTCCACACTTAAGCTGGTAATCAATTTCCTGGAATACAGGATCGCTGATGCGCTCATGCTGAACTCATTCAGTCCAAATGCCAGTAGGAGCGGAATCATCATGGGATCGCTGGCAGCTTCTCCACACATTCCTACCATGATCCCCTCTTCCCGGGCGCAGGTAATGATCCTCTTAATGCTTCTCAGCACTGCCGGGTTAAAGGTAGAATATAAATAAGAAATCTTGTCATTTCCCCGGTCTACGGACATGGTGTACTGTGTCAGATCATTGGTTCCGATACTAAAGAAATCAACCTCCTTGGCAAAAATATCCGCAATCAGAGAAGCCGCTGCGGTCTCCACCATGATTCCCACCTGAATGTCCCGGTTATAGGCAACACCCTGACGGTCTAACTCCAGCTTCAGCTCGTCGATCAGCATCTTTGCCTCCCGATACTCATCAATACAAGTCACCAGAGGAATCATGATCTTAATGTTGCCAAAAGCGCTGGCCCGAAGCAATGCCCGAAGCTGGGGCTTATAAATATCCTCCTTGCGATCCAGGCACAGACGGATTGCCCGGTAGCCCAGGAAGGGATTCTCATCCTTCTCCAGCCCCATATAAGGGATCTCCTTATCTCCGCCAATATCCAGGGTTCGAATAATCACCGGCTTGCCGTTTAAAGCCTCTGCCACCTTCTTATATGCTTCAAATTGTTCGTCCTCTGTAGGCATGGAATTGCGGTCCATAAACAAAAATTCTGTTCTGAACAGTCCTACCCCTTCCCCGTCATACTGAAGTACCTTTTCCACATCCTTGGGCTTACCAATATTCGCTACCAGCTCTACTGTCACCCCATCCTTTGTAATGGTAGGCTGGCCAATATACTTTTCCAGTTCCTTTTTCTCTGCCAAAAATGCATCTCTTTTTGCCGTATATTCTCCCTTTACAGAATCATCCGGATTTACAAACACTTCCCCTGCGTCTCCGTCCAGGATCACAAAGTCGCCATTCTTTACCTCTGACATAAAATTGCTGACCGCAACCACTGCCGGAATCTCCAAAGCCCGTGCCAAAATAGCGCTGTGAGAGGTTTTCCCTCCCAGCTCTGTCACAATTCCCGTCACATTTTTCGGGTTAATACCTGCTGTCATGGATGGGGTCAGATCCTTTGCCACCAAAATGCTGCCGGCCGGCAGAGATGCAATATCCACTGTCTCCACCCCTAACAGCACCCTCTGCATACGGGTTTTAATATCCCGCATATCAGTAGCCCGCTGCTGCATCAGCTCATCTTCCATCCCTGCAAACACATTTGCATACATGGTGCATACCATCTCAATAGCAAACTCACTGCAGATCCCCTCACCCTTGATTGTATTTTCAATCTCACCAGTCAGCATGGGATCCATCAAAAGCATCATGTGTCCCTGCAGAATCTCAGCTTCCTTCTCCCCTACCCGAGTTGCCAGATCTGCTGCCAATGCTTCCGTATCCTTCATGGTCTTGTCCAATGCCCCCTTAAAACGCTGGACCTCCGTCTCTGCATCCGCAACAGCCTTCTTTTCAATGACTAGTTCTGCCTCCTCCACGATCACCGCAGTTCCGATACCAATACCGGAAGAAGCATTCGTTCCCTTAAACATGCCAAAACTCCTCCTTATTAATTATTTATGTGAAACATGCGTTGTTTGCATGCTCCAACCTCTTTTGAAGCCCCTTTACTCCCCCAGTCCGCTTTCCACCAGACGGACCATGGCGGCAAGTGCCTCCTCCTCATCCGCCCCTTCACACACAAACTCAATCTCATCTCCACATTTAATACAGGCTCCCAGCACACTTAACACACTTTTCGCATTGGTGGGCGTGTTTCGAGAGATAAACTTAACAGACGACTGATATTTTATCGCCTCGTTGCAAAGCATACCGGTGGGACGCAGATGAAGACCGGATGCATTTTTAATTGTAATTTTCCTGCTGACCACTCTATACCCCTCTTTTCATTATCAATATCCTGTTTTATCTTGCCTGTTACGACTGTCCTCAGTCTGCAAACTCCTCCTCTCAATGATCCTGCCTCTAATATTTCCGGCTTACCGCCGCTTCAATCCGCTTGGGCCGTTACTCTGTCTCTCTTTCTTCTTCCTGAGATTCCCCGCCAGGAGAGACACCGGCCTCTATGGCTGGCAGGGTCTCCTCTCCTGGACCGACTGCCTGAAATGGCTGACCGGAAACACCTTCTGCACTTTCTTCATTCTCATCCGTCTCTGGAAACTGAGTCACGGTTTCCCCTTGATTGCCTGGGGAAGTTACTTCAATCTGAAATTCATCATAAGACAAAATGACAAAACGATCATTGTCCCGAAACTGAAGATTCCCGTCATGGAATCCCTCCTGCAATCCTGCCAGGTCTATAAATGCGCTCAAATCATCCTTTGTCAAATCCTTCAGATCATCCTTCAGACCCTGAACCGTCACAGAAACCTGAGAAGGCTTCATCTCATACTCCTTGCCTTCCTCCCTTCCTGTCATGGAAATGTCCGCCTGTTCCAGTTCTATGGTCTTTGTAACCAAAGCTTCTACCAGCATACGAACCTCTACACCAGAGTCCTCCGAATCCGCAATCTGGACTCCCTCCGGCAGAAACTCCCGAATATCCACTGTAACCACCTTATCCTGAACAGCGCCGCTAATGTCCAGAACCGAGGAAGGAATCACAAGAACATTGAGAGAAGCTAAGCCTGACCGGGAACCTGTCACCTGCACACTTCTCCTTGAACACTCCACGCCTACAAACCGATAACCTAAAGCTGCAGTTCCTTCCACTTCAAAGTCCAGAGAAATCTCCTTGATCTTATTTACATTCACCTTATAACCAATCCCTGTTTCATCCACATCGGTATGAACCCGCTCGTCCACAGAAAGCACATTGCCATTGCCGTCATAAAACTGCAGAACAGCATTCCCCTCACCATCACCGCTCAGTCCATCAATGTTGATCTTTACCCCCACATGGTTAATAAGCCCTACCTGGGACATCGGTCCCTCTACAATCACAGTTTCCGGAGTGAGGGCAACACTGGCAAAATCATATCCGTTTGCTGCAGTTCCCTCCACCTCTGCCATAACCTCAAAAGGCTTTGTCTGGATGTCCTCGGTCTTTACCCGAACCACTCCGGGACGGGAGATCACGTTATAATAAATGTCGTCATTGTTCAGAACCTCGATCTTTACAGGCACGGAGCCCGTTACGTCATAAAGCTCTGACAAGTCAATATAAGCGCGGAAATCCGATGGCTGCACCTTATAGCTGTCACGGGCATGAACATCAAATACCACGGTCACTGTGCTCTTTCCTATGATCTCATAAGCCCGCCGGGCTGCAGTCAGAACCTGGTCATTTTCAATCTCCAGCGTCACCTCTCTGCGGCCATTAACTAAGGGATTGGACACATTTACCACAATCAGCCAGATAATAAACGCCAAAAAGAGAGAAAGAATCTTCAGTCCCAGATTTTTAATCAGCCTTTCTTTCATTCTTCTTTATTCCCTTCCAAATCTTAAACCGGCTGCTGCCTGTCTCCTCCTGCTTTTCCATCTGCTCCAGAGCCTGACGCAGCCCCTCCGCATCAATGATGCGGCGCAGCATTCCGCCTTCCACCAGAGACACACGCCCGGTTTCCTCCGATACTACAATCGTCAGGCTGTCCGTGACTTCGCTGATTCCCACCGCTGCCCGGTGCCGGGTACCCAGGTCCTTACTGATCATCATGTTATCTGACAACGGCAGATAACAGGTGGCAGCCGTTACACGATTTCCCCGAATCACCACTGCCCCATCATGTAAAGGCGTATTATGTTCAAAAATGTTGATTAAAAGCTGACTGCTTACCAGGCCGTTGATCTCAATTCCGGTACGCTCAATCTCCTTCAAAGGCATATTCCTTTCCAAAACCATTAAAGCCCCAGTCTTAACCTTGGCCATTTCAAAGGTTGCCTTCACAATCTCATTGGCTGTCCGCTCTGTAAATGCCGCTTCCTCCTTCCCGTCATCAAAGGCCAGGATACCGGAGATCAAATTCTGACTGCCCAGCTGTTCCAATGCCTTTCGCAGCTCTGGCTGGAAAATAATCACCAGTGCCGTCACAGCAATGGTGGTGGTCTTTTCCAAAATCCACAAAATCGTATTTAAATGAAGGAGTCCGGCCATAAGTGCAAAAAAACCAATGACCAAAAGGCCCTTCAGCAGGGTCCATGCGCGGGTGTTCATGATCCAGTACAGAATTTCATACACCAAAAAGGCAATAATGATAATTTCGAAAACATTCGTAAGGGTTATTCTCGGCAGAAAAGAGAACCAGGATAACAGCCCCCGCCATAGATCTTCCACCTGAATGACACCTGTCATAATCTGGCCTCGCTTTCCTTTCGTCCTCCGCCGCGGCCCTTCTTGGGATCATTAATCCTCTGAACACGCACATCCGGTCGGGAAACCACGATCTTCGGCACCGCCTTGACGTAGTATACGTAATCATCATCTTCAAACTGAGTATATTCTGTTCTGCTGTAATCCACTGCAAACACAAAAAAATGATAAATCCCGGCCGCTGCCAGCGCTGCCATAGTCCCTAAAATCATCTCCTGAGGAGACACCTGTACATCAAACAAATAATCCCCGGTAAATACCACTCCCATCTGGCTGATAGAGCCGAATACAATAGCCAGAATCCAGGCATAATCCACAGAGAGAAGACGAATCAAATACACCACCAGAATCCCTGCCGCACAGGCCGCTATCATCACCATCATGGTCTGGTTCGTAACCATCGCCCGAATAAGCTGTACATATTTCTCCGTAATATCCACCGCTGCATCATTCGTCAATACCCCTGCGTTCTGCTTCACATAATTCATAATATAATAAACTGCCACGCCGCAGCTTACCGGTATCACTCCTGCCAGACCGCCTGAAAGCCCTGCCAGAAGCGGAATGACAAAAGGAATCTTTAATGCAAAAGCAATGGGGGTCAAAATCAGCCAATAACTGTCACGAGGCTGAAGCCCATAATATAAAAGTGCTACCAGCACCAAAAAAATCCCGGTCAACAGGGCAAATTCCATGGAAACCGAATAAATATGTCCCAAAAGCACAATCCCCATCAAGAAACTGATGGCTCCATAAGGCACAAATGCACACACCAGCGCCAAGCCCGTCAGCAGCAAAGGATTCTTCATCTTTACAAGATATCCCAGATTTCCATTCATCAGCATCAGCGCTGACAGGCTGACCAAAAACTTCACCATCACATCCACCGGTGCTGCAAACCTTCCATAAAATGATTTTAATGTTTCCTTAAGTTCGAGAAGCGCGATCATGACGGCTGCCCTCCTTTGATAATTCTTTCGCACGATTCTGAAATTCGTAGCGCTTTTCCAGACGTTTCAGCTTGGCCACATAGACCTTCATACCTCGTTTTGAATATTCATAGCGTCTTCGGTATACCAGCCAGGTAATGACCAGATACAAGACCAGGCCTGCTGCATACCAAGACACGGCATGCCTTCCCATATCCATCACCTCGCGGATGTCCAAGGTATTCAAAAGCCTGTCCATATGATACAACACCCAGGTCACGGCACACAACATATAACAGATCGTATAAGAAAAAAACGAGCGGAACATATGCCTGCTGATATAATCACTTCGAAAAAAACGGTTAACTGGAAAAATCCGCTTTCCTTCCCTCTTTTCAAATAGTGCAATACCGGTCATTAACTTAATCTTATCCTCATTCAGCATATCATTTTCCACCATCCATAAATTATCAGTTTAGTATACCATAATTTCCTTTATTAGGCTACACTTCCTACCATATTTTTTCAGATATTCCTTCTGTAATTGTAGTATAACACAAAACGTCCGCCATGTAAAATATGGCGGACGCAAAATTATCGTCAAAATACAACATTAGTTACTGGTTTCCTTCTATCTGTTCGTCTACGCTTATTCATCTACACTGTAATTGGGCGCTTCCTTAGTAATATGAATATCATGGGGATGACTTTCTTTTAAAGACGCAGCAGAGATCCGGATAAAACGTCCCGTCTCCTGAAGAGTCTTAATATCACCGGCGCCGCAGTAGCCCATGCCAGAACGAAGACCACCCAGCATCTGGAACACCGTATCCTCCACCATGCCTTTATAAGCCACCCGGCCCTCAACCCCTTCCGGAACCAGTTTTTTGGCATCAGATTGAAAATAGCGGTCCTTACTTCCGTTTTCCATGGCTGCAATAGAACCCATGCCGCGGTATACCTTATATTTTCTTCCCTGATACAGCTCAAAGGTTCCCGGACTCTCATCACAGCCCGCAAATAGGCTGCCCATCATACACACATTGCCGCCTGCCGCAATGGCCTTGGTAATATCACCGGAATACTTAATCCCTCCGTCAGCAATAATGGGAATACCATACTCCTTCGCCACCTCATAGCAGTCCATAATCGCTGTGATCTGAGGAACTCCAATGCCTGCTACCACACGGGTCGTACAAATCGAGCCTGGGCCGATTCCTACCTTCACCGCATCTACCCCTGCCTGGATCAATGCTTTTGTGGCCTCAGCAGTAGCTATGTTGCCTGCAATCACGGAAAGCTCCGGATAAGCCTCCTTGATCATTCGAATGCAGCGCAGCACATTCTCCGAATGTCCGTGAGCAGAATCTAAAACCACTGCATCTACCTTCACATCCACCAAAGCAGATACCCTCTCTAAAACATTTGCCGTAATACCCACGGCAGCGCCGCACAGCAGCCGTCCCTGTTCGTCTTTTGCGGACAAGGGATAGCGAATCTGCTTCTCAATATCTTTAATGGTAATCAGCCCCTTAAGATTAAAATCCTCATCTACAATCGGAAGCTTTTCTACCCTGGCCTTCCCTAAAAT
Organism: bacterium D16-56; assembly: GCA_003611875.1. Lineage (GTDB taxonomy): Bacteria > Bacillota > Clostridia > Lachnospirales > Lachnospiraceae > Brotaphodocola. The sequence continues at coordinate 100,138 of RAYY01000004.1, forward strand.
TTTCTTGGCCTCCAGAAGGGTGATCCCCTCCCTGGCTGTAACCAGATGATCAGAGGTCATACACTCCTTGATCTTTTTTGTAAAATCCTCCTCAAACTTTAAATCCCGGTTGGTAATGATCCCCACCAATCTACGTCCCTCTGTGATCGGAACACCGGAAATCCGAAATTTCCCCATCAGCTCGTCTGCATCCTTAAGGGTATGTTCAGGAGAAAGAAAAAACGGATCCGTAATCACCCCGTTTTCCGAGCGCTTCACCTTATCCACTTCCTCAGCCTGTGCCTGAATCGACATGTTCTTGTGTATGACTCCCATTCCGCCCTGTCTTGCCATGGCAATCGCCATACGGTGCTCTGTTACCGTATCCATACCGGCACTCATAAGCGGTATATTCAGCTTAATGTTTTTCGTCAGATGTGTAGTCAGATCTACCTGATTGGGGATTACCTGTGAATATGCCGGAACCAACAATACATCGTCAAAGGTGATACCGTCGCCAATAATCGTACCCATTTTTTCTTCCTCTCTTTCTTTCGTTTTGTTCCGTAACCCTACCGCCAAAACACTTTGCTGCTATTTACTAAGCCTCAGCAAACCTGCATACGCCCGGCAGCGGACGCACCACCAATCATGAAAGTCTGGCAGGCGCATTTGGCATACCTGATTTTAAATCGCCTCCGGCGATGGGACTTTCACAGTAACAGCAGCTATCATGACTTACTGCGGCTTCCCGCAGACTTTTGTTCCCACTTATTAGTTCCCTAGTGTAACAAATTTTTGTCCGCTTGTCAAACACATTTTTTTCGTATAAAAAGCCCCTTTTGCATGTCAAAATCCATAGAAAAATGCCCGGCTCACTAAGAACCAGGCACTATCCTTTATAACAGTTTCTCTTCTTTAATTTAAGAATACTTTTCTGGGCGCTGTCTGACGAAAGCACTGAAGCATCTTGTCGTCCGGCTCAAAAATCAGCTTTATCGTCTCTGCACCGGTACGAATCACCGCAGTATAGGTCTTCGCTCCAGGAAGCTGGGAAGAAAAATCCAAAACTTTGGAACCAGCCTGCTTATACTCATCAAGTACATGGGAACTTGACAGCGCGATCACCTGAATCTCATCCATTTTTCCTTCCCATGCACTTTTCCGCTTTGCCCGTCCAAGAATCTTATCTATTGATAAAATCTTGTCTACATAAAGATATTCATACTCCACCCGGGAATTACGGTATAACAGATAGGTAACGCCTCCGGATACTAACAGCAGGATCATCCCGATCACATTGGTAGACAGCGCAAGGAGCACACAAATCACCGTGACCACTCCCATCACAATATTCACCACATTGGAATACATTGGAATCTTACGCCTCACCAGGCATTCGGCATAGGAATCATTCATAAACATATGCTCCTTCCTTTTTCTCCAGAGCCTTTCCTGATCTAATATCAGTTTTCTCTGATAAAATTACATCATTCCCATCCCAGCGCCGCCGGCCGGCATGGCAGGAGTTTCTTCCTTAATGTTAGCAACCACAGATTCGGTTGTCAACAGGGTAGATGCAACACTGGTTGCATTCTGCAGAGCGCTTCTGGTCACTTTTGCCGGATCTAAAATCCCAGCCTTAACCATGTCTACATATTCCTCCTTATATGCGTCAAAACCGACTCCAACCTCAGACTCTTTTACCTTATTGATGATCACAGACCCTTCCAGACCTGCATTTGCCACAATATGGTACATGGGAGATTCCAAGGCCTTTAAAATAATCTTAGCACCGGTCTTCTCGTCGCCCTCCAGGCTGTCGACCACACCCTGAACCTCTCTGCTTGCATGAACATAAGCGCTTCCGCCGCCTGCAATGATTCCTTCTTCCACAGCCGCTCTGGTAGCTGCCAAAGCATCCTCCATACGAAGCTTTGCTTCCTTCATCTCTGTCTCGGTAGCAGCGCCCACACGGATCACTGCAACGCCTCCCGCTAACTTAGCCAGCCTCTCCTGCAGCTTCTCCTTATCAAAATCAGATGTAGTCTCCTCAATCTGAGTGCGGATCTGGGACACCCTTGCATTGATCTCTGCCTTGTCGCCGCAGCCGTCTACAATAATCGTATTTTCCTTCTGAACCTTAACGGATTTAGCACGGCCCAGCTGCGCCATAGTTGCTTCCTTCAAATCCAGGCCAAGCTCCTCGGAAATTACGGTACCGCCGGTCAAAATCGCAATATCCTTCAGCATTTCTTTTCTTCTGTCGCCATAGCCCGGTGCCTTCACGCCCACTACAGAGAAGGTGCCTCTCAGCTTGTTGACAATCAAAGTAGTCAGTGCCTCGCCTTCAATATCCTCGGCAATAATCAACAGCTTTGCGCCGGACTGAACGATCTGCTCTAGGATCGGCAGAATCTCCTGAATATTGGCAATCTTCTTGTCTGTAATCAGAATGTAGGGATCATCCAGGTTGGCTTCCATCTTATCCATATCCGTACACATATAAGCAGACACATAACCCCGGTCAAACTGCATGCCTTCCACCAGATCCAGCTCCGTCTTCATGGTCTTCGATTCTTCAATGGTAATTACACCATCGTTAGAAACCTTCTCCATGGCATCTGCAACCAGCTCGCCCACCTCATCATCAGAAGCTGAAATAGCAGCAACTCTGGCAATCTGATCCTTGCCTTCAATAGGCTGACTCATCTTGGCAATGGCCTCCACGGCTGCCTGAGTGGCTTTCTTCATGCCCTTGCGCAGAACGATGGGGTTAGCTCCTGCAGCCAGGTTCTTCATCCCTTCATTGATCATTGCCTGAGCCAAAACAGTAGCAGTGGTGGTTCCGTCACCTGCCACATCATTGGTCTTGGTAGCCACTTCCTTGACAAGCTGAGCGCCCATGTTCTCAAAGGCATCCTCCAGCTCAATCTCCTTTGCAATGGTCACACCGTCATTTGTAATCAGCGGAGCGCCGAAGGACTTGTCTAAAACCACATTTCTTCCCTTAGGTCCTAAGGTTACTCTGACGGTATCTGCCAGCTGGTTCACACCTGATTCCAATGCTTTTCTGGCGTCTACGCCATATTTGATCTGCTTTGCCATTGTTTTGTTCCTCCTGAATAATTATCTGATCTTTTCTATATTTTCTGATATTTTATATTTGGTTTATTTGATTACTTACAGCCATTAATATGAACAAAACTGCTATGGTTACTCAATCACAGCAAGAATGTCATTCTGCTTTACTACCACAAACTTCTCATCTTCCACTTCCACATCGGTTCCGGAATACTTGGAGAAAATAACCTTGTCCCCTGCCTTTACCTGCATAGTAATCTCTTTGCCGTCCACAACTCCGCCGGGTCCTACTGCAATTACTTCTGCCTGCTGCGGCTTCTCCTTGGCCTGTCCAGGCAGTACGATTCCGGACTTGGTGGTCTCCTCTGCTACCAACTGTTTCAGCACAACCCGATCAAATAACGGTACTAATTTCATGGATGATTCCTCCTTATTCGATTTTCTTTTTCTTTTTTCCTATATTGGGACCTGATAAAAGGTTCCTTCTTTCATGTACATTACAATTTATACCACGAGTTGTTAGCACTGTCAACCCTCGAGTGCTAATTTTTTGATTATTTTTTTATAAACCTTTCATTTTGTCCTCTTTTCCCTCTTTCTTTTTTCCCATTTTCATATTACAATATTCAAGAAGCAACTATCAATGAAATATTTTCCTGCATAATGGGGAAGATTAAAACCGGTAGAGCCGTTCATGCGGTCTGAAGGTTATCGATCGGTTGACAGAAAGGAGTGCTGATTATGGCAAAAAAAGCAAGCAAGATTCTGATATTGGCAGCCGCCGTTGGCGCCGCTGCTGCTGGAATCTCATATTTCACGAAATATCGTTCCTTTAATAAAGAGCTGGACGAGGATTTCCATGATTTTGAAGACGACGAGGAGCCTCCGGTTCCGGACAGTACCATGAACCGCAACTATGTATCCCTGCACGCAGATAAAGATGAATTTTTAGTAGCTGCCGGAGATGTGCTGAATGCAGTCAAGGATGCCGCCGGCGCCGCTAAAAATGTAGTGATGGATGCTGCTGCCATTGTAACAGATACCGCCAAGGACGCTATGACTGCTGCTGTAGATACTGCTGCTGCCGCCAAGGCTAACTTTACAGGCACTGCAGAGGATGTGGCTGACAAAGCTGAAGATAAAGCAGAGGATATCAAAGAGACCGCAGCGGAAGCTGCTGAAAGCACAGCTACTATTACCATGGAAGACGATGAATTGGATCGTTCTGATATTTCCTGATTTTTAAAACAAGCCAGAAATATGAGCAACTGCGTTTTCAAAAATATAGGAGCAGAAGGCCCGCGAAGCAGACCACGCGAAGCCCTTTGCTCCTTTTTGCTCCTGTACAGCAAGTGCTCAGACAATAGAAACCACTACAGCCTGGTCAAAGCCGTCAAGACAAAAAACGTTGTGGGCTATTTTGGCAGCTTAAAGGAACTCTTCAAGGATACAATCCGATTAAATACCGGCGCACCCGGCACACTATCCCTGCAATCTGCACAGAAAAACCCATTCCGCATAAACTGAAAGCTGTCGTAAGCCTTCGCTTCTGCCAAGGCCGGCTCCACATAACAATCCTTCACTACAATCAGAGAATTGGGATTAAGATTCAAGGATCCGTCCTCATTCAGCTTTCCCTTTTCTTCATCTACAATATTCTCATACAGACGGCACTCTGCTTTCCTGGCCGCTGCTGCTGATACCCAGTGAATGGTTCCCTTCACCTTCCGTTCATTAAATCCCGAACCGCTCTTTGTAGCCGGATCATAGGTGGCATGAATCACCGTTACCCTGCCGTTCTCATCCTTCTCACAGCCTGTACAGGTAACGAAATATGCGCTCATCAGGCGGACCTCATTGCCTGGAAACAGACGAAAATATTTTTTGGGAGGGTTCTCCAAAAAGTCTTCTCTTTCAATATATAATTCTCTCCCAAAAGGCACCAGACGGAAACCCAGATCCGGATTTTCCAGATTATTGGGTACCTCCAGCAATTCTGTCTGCCCTTCTGGATAATTGTCAATGATCAGCTTCACTGGATCTAAAACTGCCATCATGCGAGGCTTCTTCAGCTTCAGATCCTCTCGGATACAGTATTCCAGCATGGCATAATCTACGGAGCTGTTGGCCTTTGCCACCCCTACCAGTTCCACGAACATCCGAATAGACTCAGGAGTGTAGCCGCGGCGGCGGAGAGCCGCAATAGAAACAAGCCGCGGATCATCCCACCCATCTACAATCCCGTCCTCTACTAATTTCTTAATATACCGCTTGCCGGTCACTACATTGGTCAGATATAGCTTAGCAAACTCAATCTGCCTGGGAGGATTCTCGAACTCACACTCGCGCACTACCCAGTCATATAAAGGCCGATGATCCTCAAATTCCAGGGTACAGATAGAATGCGTAATATGCTCAATCGCGTCCTCAATCGGATGGGCAAAATCGTACATGGGATAAATGCACCAGGCATCTCCTGTATTGTGATGGTTCATATGAGCCACTCTGTACAGAACCGGATCCCGCATATTAATGTTCGGACTTGCCATATCAATACGAGCACGGAGTACCTTTTCTCCATCCTGATATTTTCCCTGGCGCATTTCCTCAAACAGGCGCAGATTTTCCTCTACGGAACGGTTTCGGTAAGGGCTTTCCTTACCTGGTTTCTTAAAATCACCCCGGTATTCCCGAATCTGATCCGCACTCAGGTCGCAGACAAAGGCTTTGCCCTTTTTAATTAAAAATACTGCGCACTGATACATCTGTTCAAAATAGTTAGACGCAAAAAACAGACGATCCTCATAGTCTGCCCCTAACCAATGAATATCATCCAGAATAGACTGAACAAACTCTGTCTTTTCTTTTGTTGGATTTGTATCGTCAAAGCGCATATTAAATTTGCCGCCGTACTTTTCGGCCAGCCCGTAATTCAGCAGAATGGACTTGGCATGTCCGATGTGCAGATAACCATTCGGCTCCGGAGGGAATCGGGTCTGTACATGATCATATACGCCTTCAGCCAGATCTTTCTCTATCTCCTGCTCAATAAAATTCCTGGAAACCGTGTCCCTTTCTTCTGTGTTCTCTCCTGATGATTTCCTGTTTTCTTTTTCCATCCTTCCAGTCCTTTCTATCCCTTACCGGTGCCTGTGCCGGGTTTTGACTGTATTGTGGGATTCTTCTGATATTTTTGCCTGAACTGTGAAAAAATCTCTCTAAGCGTTACATATTATATCACAGGAATTCCTTTTATACAACAGCAAAGAAAACGTAAGCCGTAGAGCGGATTCTCATAATTTTGAATCATAGCTATTCCGGAATGTCTACATCTGGTACAGCATTGCTTAAATTTCGGTGAATAAATTGCATAATATCGGTGTCAGCTGTGCGTCTGCGAAGCGACGGCGTAGTGGTGCCTACGTCTAGCTTCCCAGGTGTGCAGATGGCGCTGACAGCGGGTGATTGATTCACCGGAATTTAGGCAAGGCTGTACTAGTATAACCCAGCCAAGCTGTGCTTTCCGGAATAGCTGAGAAATGACACACTGTAAAAGCTGTCCTCCTCATCTGCCTTGTATGCTCTGTTATAAATATCAATAGCCATCCTTACGGAAATCTCTATGTCATGATAATAATAAAGATTTGCACTGGTATTCGTCACTACATCCTGAATCAGCAATCTCGCATCGTGATTCTCAAAAAGAACCTCATTCAGATTATTCTTCGTAATGATCATATGGACACCTCCTTGTCCGCAAAGCAACCGCATCTCACGAACACTTGTTCTTTCTTGTTTCATTTTATCATCAGAACATATGTTTGTCAACTATATTTTCAAAAAACCATCAAAAAAACAAAAAAATATAGTTGACAAACCTGGACTAGCATGGTAAGATATGAAAGGTCGTTCGGGGAGAATGACAGAGAATTAAAGTGCTGCTGTGGCTCAGTCGGTAGAGCGTCGCATTGGTAGTGCGGAGGTCACGGGTCCGATTCCCGTCAGCAGCTTGACAGAAGCCTTAATTTTTAAGGCTTTTTTATTTAAAAGAATAACATTTGCCAAGAAACCAATCAAGTTGTTTTGATTGGTTTGATTTTTGGAAACGATCGCTTAGATTTTCTCCCCCTTGATTCTAAAATCCCTTCTTTATCACAAAACATCACAAAGCATTTTTCAAACCAAATTTCTCACCTCTCAAGGAACTTGGAAAAACCTCCCCACATACAGTAAATTAAAAACCTACCGAGGAATTTTTATGGCTGAAAATGATACCCACTATAACGGAACTTCCAACATAATCTCCATGCAGGCAGAACCAGTTATCCCCCTTCCCAATCCTGGTGAAGGCGGACCCGTTTATCCGGGCAATGATAATTCCAACAATGTAGAACCAGTCATTCCCCTTCCCAATCCTGGCGAAGGCGGGCCTGTCTATCCTGGCAATGACAATTCAACTGGTGCGGAACCTGTCATTCCTCTCCCCAATCCTGGCGAGGGCGGGCCTGTTTATCCGGGTAATGACAATATGTCCGGCGCGGAGCCTGTCATCCCCCTTCCCAACCCTGGTGAGGGCGGACCTGTTTACCCGGGCAATGACAATATGTCAGGTGCGGAACCCGTCATTCCCCTTCCCAACCCCGGCGAGGGCGGGCCTGTTTATCCAGGCAATGGAACTTCCTACCCTGGCAACGGCAATATTACCTGGCTGCCCTCTTTCCCGTGTTCTCCCAGCTGCCCGCCTGTATCCTCCCATCAGTTTGGGCAGGTCCGCTTTTTAAATGCTTCCACCAACAGCTTTGCTGTCAATATCTCTATTGACAGTACCAACTATGCTGTCAACTCACATTTCGGCACCATCACTGGATATGACTGGATCAGTGATGGCTTCCATACGGTTACAGTACGCCGCGCCACTGGTATGCGCAACATTCTGCTGCAGCAAAACTTTCCTTTTGTAGCCAATCAGAAGATTACCATGGTCTTGACAGATTCTGCTTCCGGCGGTCTGGAAATGATCCGTGTGGTGGATACCGGCTGCACCAATCTCCCCGCCGGTTCCGGGTGCTACCGATTTGCTAATATGGCCTATAGCGGTTCTACTTTTGACCTAATGATGTCTGGAGGCGAGACAGTCTTCCGCGGAGTCGGCTTCCAAAATGTTACTACTTATAAACAAGCAGTGGCCGGTTCCTATCAGTTCTATGTTACAGATTCCAATAACTTTGCCTTTATTCGGGAACTGCCCATTATTGTAATCGGCGCCGTTGCTACCGGTTCCGGTATCCAGCAGCCCCAGGTGTCCTTCTCTGTCAATATTTCTGCCGGAAGAAATTATACTTCTTATGTAATTGGCAACACTTGGTCCAGCGGCGGAATGCGTGTGTTAACCGTAGAAGACTGATTCCTTTATTTCCCCACAGGTTCTCCTGCGGGGAAATTTTTGCATAATACAATTTTTATCAGCTTTCCAGTCCGTAAAAGCTTTCTCTTAAAATTTCACAGGAAGCCGCCATTTTCCCCAGCTCCTCCTCTGTTAGCTTTAATGCCAATACTCTTTGTATTCCATTCTGATTAATGATACAAGGTACGCCTGCATATACACCGCTTTGCCCATACTCTCCCCCCAGAAGTGCTGATACAGTAAGCACACTGTTCTCATCTCCCAGAATCGCCTTGGTTATTCTGGTCATTGCCATCCCGATTCCATAATAAGTAGCTCGTTTTGCCTCAATGATCCGATACGCTGCTCCTTTCACTTCTTCGGAAATCCGATCCAATTCTTCCATGTCAAAAGAATTTCCCGAACCCTCCACAATTTCCCGAATGGGGCGAGTGGCAATCATAGCCTGACTCCAGGGAACAAATTCACTATCCCCATGTTCCCCCATCACATAAGCATGAATGTTTCGAGGATCTACCCGCAGATAATCCCCCAGAAGATACCGCAGCCGTGCCGTATCCAGGGCTGTACCGGTCCCCATCACCCGCCGCGGGTTAAATCCTGACAGCTCATATGTGATTCTGGTCATCACATCCACAGGATTTGTTGCTACCAAAAACAACCCGTTAAATCCCGACTCTGTAACCGGCCCCACAATAGAACGAAACACTTCCTTATTCCGCTTTAGCAGATTCAATCTGGATTCTCCTTCTTTTTGAGCAACTCCGGCACAGATAACTACAATATCCGCATCACGGCAATCCTCATAATCTCCCGCATAAATTCTCATATGAGAGGCAGAAAAAGCAAGTCCATGGTTTAAATCCATAGCCTCCCCCTCTGCCTTTTTTCGATCAACATCCACCAGAACCAACTCGTCACACACATTTTGATTCAGCAAACTATAAGCATAACTCATGCCTACCATCCCGGTTCCTATCAGCACCACTTTTCTTTTATCTGTTCTCATATCTTCCTCCTACTGATTATCCAGCATCGATCTTTTTTACTATATCCAGAAAATCAAAAATCATACTCACAGTATGTGGCCATGGCAATTTGAATCGTCTTTTTATCCCGCATTTCTCCCACAAGAATCACATCCGGAGCCTGGCGCAGCGCCGCCCGAATCCCTGCCTCATAGCTTTCTGTATCTGTTACGATCTCACGCTGAGTCACAGCCATCTATTTCCGGAGGAAAAATTTTATTCTCCCCATAGTACTGAAGCATTCCACCAACCCGGTAAGACAATGCCATCCCTTTTTCTGCTGCTGTGTGCACCAATGCTTTTATTTTCATACATTACCCTCTCATTAAAAAAATCTGTTATTCTCCATTCCAAACACCCATGGATTGATTCATCTCCGGCTCCTCTTTGGGAAAAATCCTCCATGAACATACCCGAACCTCTGAATCCTTCCAATCAACGCACAGTTTAACCCGAAGAATCTGTCCTGAATTTAAAAATATATCAGAAGAAAACTCATTGATATCATTCTGATAAGTTTCCTCCGACAACCTCTGCATATACTCTGCCATCAGAATGTTATTGGTCTCTGTGTCCTTCAATGCCTGATATACCGTCTGCACAAACTTTTCTCCCTGTTTATCCGCCTGGTAATATTCCTGCACTGCAGCCGCCATATGTACTGCCATCAGTTCATCTATCTGAGCATTTTTCAAAGTTAACATCCCTAATATAACCAGGCACAGCACTATAAATACCAAAATCAGAGAAGAACTTCCCAGATTCATCCTTTTATGTATTTCAAAATCCGTTTATCTCACCCCTCCCCCTTCAAGCTCCGAATCATCCTCATACTTTCCTGCCCTCAGAACAAAAACCACTCGCCCTCCGGAATCCGGAAGCAGCTCTGCCGCTTTCCCCTGGTAAGTCACTTCCGACGCTCCATTACCATTGCTCATGGTTACGACCGCTTCCGATAGCCCCTCCTTTCTATGAATCTCGATTCTGGCCATATGACACATAGACCTTTCCTTTTCATCAAAAAAGGTTTTTTCCACAGGCTCCCACCTTTCATTCAGGGCAGTCCAATAAGCTGTGATCTCTTTTTCCTGCATCTCCTTAGAAAACAAAAGCATTTCCGCAAGTCCTTCCTCTCCTTGCGCTTTCCACACCTCTACAATTGCCTGCGCCATAACCACCGCCTGGTTTAAATCCCTTGTCCGGCGGCTGATTCTCTCTGATACGGCAAATGCCAAAATACATTGAGAGACACAAAGGATAAAAAGAAATATGGCTGCTGTTAACTCTGCCAAAAACAATTGGGAACAAACTCCATATCTTTCTTGTGGTTTTTCTTTCATGCACATCTCCTTTTCTACTCAAAAGCTTGCCTCCACATCACCTAATTCCTGTCCCCGCTCCGCAGATACAAATACAAACGGCCTCCTTCCTTTCCGGCCATGTCCACAATCAAAAGCCGCCCATTCTGCATAAAAGAAAGGCCTTCACATTCCACTATGGGAATGCCGTCCGTCAGACCCATACCGCTGTCCTGACGAGTAAATAGTTCTCGAATGCTGCCATTATAATAATAAATCCATTTTATATAAGATGCCCCGGCAAGGTTTCTCTCAAATTCCAATATTGACGTGCCATCTGCCTCTATCACCTTTATTATATCTTCCCCATCACCTTGACGCACCTGATTGGCAATATAATGAAGCGCCACACTGCTGCTGTACTGTTCTGCTCTGCGACTGTTCATATTTACATAAACCTTTCCTCCGGCAAGAATCGTAAAAATCCCACACAGCACAAACACTAGAAACAACAGCAGATACGACATTCTCACATAATATCCCGTCTGCCTTACTTTCCATTCCACAAAGCCCCTCCTCACTTTCAGGTACTTCTAATTATTCCCTATAATTACCCTTACTCTTTTGCTGCCGGAACTACCATAATATCCGGCATCAGATTGGAGGCAAATCCATTGTAAAATACATGATACTGCTCCTCATCCATCCAAATCCCATAATATTTTTCCAAATATTCAACTCCCGGCGGGTATTGTCCCTCAATGGCATAGCACTGAACACAAGCCCGAATCATGCTTTCCTGAAGATTTTGGGCATTTTCTGTCTGGGCACGTGTTAAAAACCTGTCCATCCCCATCCAAAACATTCCTAAGACCACAATAAATACAACCGCAGAGCCTGTACAGCCTGCCCGAAATCTCCAATCTCTCTTTTTTCTCATATTTTTCGCTCCTCGTTCTTTGTTCTTTTTCTAATTTTCCTAATCTTACGCTTCTTCATCCATCTTTGCTTTTCTCTGTTTTTCCTGACTTTCTTCGCCTTTTTTCACCTTCTTCCTCCCAGCCCGTTTTTCACTTTCTCTCTGCCCTCCTAATCCACTTTCACATTCCCTCTACTCTCCCCAGCCTACTTTCCGCCTTCCCCCTGCTCTCCTAAACCACTTCCCACCTTCCTTCTGCTATACCAACCTCCGTCACCCGAATTCCGCCAGCACCCCAGCCAGAGGAAACATCAAGGACAGTAAAATCACTCCCGCGGAAAATGCAAGAACTACTTCCATGACAGGCTCCAAATATATTGTCAAATTAATAACTGCATCTTCTGCCTGACGTTCATAATCCTTTGAAAGCTCACACATCACCTCTGCCAATCGGCCGCTTTTCCTTCCCACCTTAATCATCTGTATATGAATACTGTCAAACAGCCCCGTCTCTTTCACGGCATCTGCATAATCTGCTCCCTCCTGCAGCATGACAGTACATTTTCTGATCTTTAAGGCAACCTTTCTATGGTCCACCAATTCCTCTGCCAGCTCCATCCCTTTATCCAAGTCTATTCCGCAGCGAAGGGTAATTGCCATCACTGATGTAAAACGCTGTTTGGCCACTGCAAGAAAAATCCTACTGTGATTTTTCACGATTTCCTTTAACCTGTCCGTTCTAATACAAACACCTTCCATCCTCAAGCCAGCCTTTACCGCCGCAAACAGCGCTGCAGCAAAAAGCAAAATCAGAATCCCGCCGCTGAAAATCCCACCAAAACGGAATATTTCCGTATAAACCGGAGAGATTCCTACTCCCAGCGAAACACAAGCCCGTTCAAACATCGGCATAACCCTCATAAACAGCACAAACAGTACCCCAAAAAACATAGCAGACATTATCATGAAATAAATAACAGCACTTCTGATATTCTTTCCAATTCTGTCTTCCTTTTCATAATAAACAGCCAAAGCCTTCATAATTTCACCTAAGTTTCCTGTCCTCTGTCCCAGTTTTGCCATTTGAATCACATAGGCCGGAAAAATCTGCATCTTCTCCAGAACAGCATAAAACGGCTCTCCTGTTTCCAAATCCAAAGAAATCTTTCTCAGCATTTCTTTCTCTTTTTGCGGCACCACATCTTCTGCCAGAATCTGAAACCCTTCCGAAAGCAGTTCCCCGGCTTCCCAAAGCAACGCTGTCTTCATACAAAACCCTGCCAGCTTCTTTCCCGAATAAATCTTTTCACCCTTTCGAATCATACTTCCTCCTATTCAATAAGAATACTTTTCCACATAATTGCTGCTGTTTCCCACAAACCTCCTTACATTCTCACTGTTTTTTCCGGTAGATATAAAAGTTGGATCCATATAAGACCAATGTTCTCCGTCAAACCAGACCAGATTGTCAATCCACCCTCGTTCCTTTAGAAAAATACTGACCCAAGCATGATAGGCATCTCCGGCATAGCCGATTACCAGCTTCGTGGGAATATTCTGAGAACGAAGCATTGCCGCCATAAGTGCCGCATAATCAAAACAGATCCCTTTTCTATTTTCTAAAGTCTCATCAATGTCCGGCAGATAGCCGCCTCTAACCGACTGAGCCTTGGCATAGTCATAGGTAATATTTGACGTCACATACTGGTACACTGCACTTACTGTGTCAAGCTGATTTTTTCCGACAGACAACTGATTCGCAAGAGTAACCGCCATACTGTCTGAACTAAAATTTACATATTGATTGGGAACCAAAAATGGTTGAAATTCATTAGATAAAGATACAAAGATTGTTTGACTCATCAGTTGAGAATACTGATTTCCGCATATATTTTCAAACACCTTTACAGAATATCTTCCGTCTCCTTCTGTAAACGGATATACCTCATAGCGATCCCGAAAATTCAGATCATAGGTATAGACTGTGTTTCTTGTAACCTGAACCTTGATTCTGGGATTATCCCCTGTGTATTTAATCATCAGATACCCGCTGTCTGCATGAGATGCATCCATGACAACGCCTTCTCCTCTGAAAATCACACAATCCGGAACCTCCAGCATCCATGCGGTTAAAGGCATCGTGCCGTCCCAAATAGCGGCTGCTTCTTCCTTTTCTGTCACTGCAGTCCATCTCAGCACAGCAGCCAATAAAGCTGCGCACATCACCCAAGCTGCACCAACCCATTTTCTACGCTTTCTCACACGAAAAGCCTCGCCCCCTTTCCTTATAGAGCCCTGTTCCGGAACCAGTATATCCTGTATCCAGTCAGGGCTTTGTCTGTCCCAAGCGGATGTTCTCCTGTACGACAATCCGCTGCCTTACCACCTCATAGGCCAGAACTCCCGCTGCCACAGAAGCATTTAGAGAATCCAACTCCCCCTTCATGGGTATGGCTGCAAATATATCGCACTTTTCACGGACCAGCCTGCTGACACCGCTGCCTTCGTTCCCAATAACCAAGCCTATGGGTCCTGTCAGATTAAGACGATACATCACCTCACCGCCCATATCTGCACAGACAAACCACATTCCCTGCTTTTTCAGGCTCTCAATCACAGCAGAGAGATTCGTCACCTTGGCCACCGGCGTATAATTCAGCGCCCCCGCCGAAGTCCGCGCTACTACAGCAGTTAGGCCTGCCGCCCGGTGCTTGGGAATAATCACGCCATGAGCTCCTGCCAGATTGGCTGTCCGGATAATCGCGCCCAGATTATGAGGATCCTCAATTCCATCCAACAAAAACACAAACGGCGCTTCCCCCTTTTTTTCTGCCGCCTGCATGATATCCTCCACCTGAGCATACTCGTAAGCCGCCGCCTGGGCGATCACCCCTTGATGCCTGCCTGTATCGGACATGTGATCCAATCGCTCCTTACTTACAAAGCTGATAATCGTCCCCTGCTTTTTCGACTCCCTGATAATGCTCAGCACCGGCCCGTCCTTACAGCCATCCTGCACAAACAGCTTATCAACGGTTCGACCAGAGCGAAACGCCTCCATCACCGCGTTTCTTCCTTCAATGGTCAGTTCTCTGTATCTCATGATAACTCTCCGATCTTCTCCAATCCGTCGTGAATCAGTTCTAAAAGCCGGTCATGACGCCCTTCCAGGTACAGATACCCTACCAAGGCCTCAAATCCGGTAGCCATCCGATACTCTGTCATCGTAGCATGCTTTGCCATGGTAGCTGATCTGGCATTCCTTCCCCGCTTGTATACAGCCATTTCCTCCTGAGAAAGTTCCTCCAAAAGCAGCTTTATGATCACTGCCTGTGTAGGCGCCTTTACCAGCTCCGCACTTCTTTTATGCATTTTGCTGACCTGCATATTGCCCTGATTCATCACCCTGGTGCGGATCAGCACCTCATAAACTGCGTCCCCAATATATGCCAAGGCCAGAGGAGAATAGCTTCCTGCATCTACAGCCTTCAGGCACAATGCCTGACAGATCATGCCTTCTTCCATTTAACACCCTCTCTGGTATCTTCCAGCACAATCCCCATATTCAGAAGCTTGCCCCGAATCTCATCTGCCAACGCAAAATTCTTTTCCTTTCTTGCCTGCTGCCGGGCCTGAATCATAGCTTCAATCTCATCATCCAAAAGCTCCTCTTTTCTTCCTGCAACAATACCCAGCACGTCGCACAGCCGTTCCAAAAGCTCCTTCATAAAATCTATATATGCCACGCTGCTGTCACCGGAAACTGTAGAATTGCAGAGCTTCACCAGTTCAAATACTGCTGAAACCGCATCTGCAGTATTAAAGTCATCCTCCATGGCTGCCTCATACTTTGTTGAAAGCTCCTTTGCCGCCGCCATGTGAGCCTGCTCCTCCTGTGTATGTTTCCCAGTCTTGTTTTCTTCTGCCCCTTGATTTGCACCGGCTTCTTCCTGCTCCCGCCCCAAGGCAATCTTTCTGGCATCCCTTAGGCGGTCCGCTGCCGTCAAAATCCGTTCCAGACCATTTTTAGAAGCCTCTATAAGCTCTGCACTAAAATTCAAAGGACTGCGGTAATGGGCGCTCAGCATAAAGAACCGCAGTACCTGAAGATCATACCTTTCACTGATCTCCCTAACCGTAAAGAAATTTCCCAAGGACTTCGACATTTTCTGTACATGCCCATTGTTATCTATATTTAAAAACGCATTGTGCATCCAATAAGTGGCAAAGGGCTTTCCGTTTGCTGCCTCTGACTGGGCAATCTCATTCTCATGATGGGGGAATATCAGGTCTTCCCCTCCTGCATGAATATCAATCTGATCTCCCAAATACTTCTTTGCCATCACCGAGCACTCAATGTGCCAGCCCGGGCGGCCCTGGCACCAAGGAGACTCCCAGTAAGGCTCTCCCTCTTTCTTGGGCTTCCAGAGTACAAAATCAGAAGGATCCTCCTTGCCTTCCTCTCCTGTCACTTTAATCTCACGAAAACCGGACTGAAGCTCATCCAGATTCTTATGGGACAACTTGCCATAATCCTTAAAAGAAGCAGTCCGAAAATATACAGTTCCATCCTGAGCTGCATAAGCATGCCCCTTTTGAATTAAGACCTGAATCATCTCTAGCATGCCGTCAATCTCTAAGGTGGCCTGAGGATGGGAGGTAGCCGGCTTCACATTCATCCCTGCCATATCCTTCCTGCACTCCTCAATGTAACGTCTGGAGACAACCTCTGAATCCACTCCCTCCTCTATGGCCTTCTTGATAATCTTATCATCCACATCGGTAAAATTAGACACATAATTGACCTGATAGCCCTTATATTCAAAATATCTTCGAACCGTATCAAACACGATCATCGGACGTGCATTGCCAATATGAATAAAGTTATAGACCGTAGGCCCGCACACATACATCTTCACCTTACCCGGCTCAAGAGGCACAAACTCCTCTTTTCTTCTGGTCAATGTGTTAAATATCTTCATGTCAAGCGTTCTCCTTTTCAGCCCTTTTTGTTCCTCTGATTTTATGTTGCTATTCAAGTATTTTCTGATTCTCCCATATCTCTGCCCTCCAGAAGCAGAACCGCCGCCTGAGCTGCGATCCCCTCACCTCTGCCAGTAAAGCCAAGTCCTTCCTCTGTAGTTGCCTTTACGCTGACTCTGCCTTTGTTCAGATGAAGAACTTCTGCAATGTTCTCAGCCATCTGGGGACGATAGGAAGCCAGCTTGGGCTTCTCTGCAATGATCGTAGCATCAATATTCCCCACTACAAATCCATGGGTCTTTAAAAGACTGCCTACTTCCCGCAAAAGCTCCATGCTGGAAATCCCCTTATACATTGAATCCGTATCCGGAAAATGCTGCCCGATATCCCCCAGAGCCGCTGCCCCCAACAGGGCGTCCATCACTGCGTGAACCAGCACGTCTGCATCCGAATGACCTAAAAGCCCTTTTTCATAAGGGATATTCACGCCTCCTAAAATCAATTCCCTTTGCTCTGACAGCCGGTGGACATCATATCCTTGTCCAATTCTCATAATTCTATTCTCCTTGCAGCCTTTCTGACTCTCAGACTGTCATCCGGATGGCCTTCTCAATACACCTAAAATGAATATCAGTCTGACAATAACAATTTTCTCCGTCTGTATGAACCGGCATAGGCCGGTCTACATGAATGCGGACCTCTCTGCACTCGTAAAACCGCACTCCCCGATGGTGGCCTGCCTTTCCTAAAAAAGCATCTACCAGTACCGGGATAAGCCCCATTTTAGAGGAATTATGAACCACACATACCTCTAAAAGCCCATCACTTCCGTCTGCCTTGGGAGCAAACCGAAAGCCCCCTCCCTCATAGGGATGAATATGGGCAGATATAAAATAAATGTGATTAAACTCCACCTTTCTTGTACCATCTAAAAGAAGGTATCCCCTCACCGGCGCCGCCCGAAGAAGCTGGCGAAGCCCCAGCAGTACATAAACAAAACTTCTTGGCAGATAAGATCTCCTTCTGCCATGATTTTCTCTGCCCTTACTGCGGATATTCAAAAGATCATGACAAACTGCCGCGTCAAAACCCAGCCCGCTGCTGACAGCAAACCGGCGATGGGCAGGAGATCCGTTTTCATAAGACAGCACTCCATAATCCAAGCCAATCTGCCGACAGGAACTCAAAATTCTTTTCAGACATCGCTCCGGACTGCGCGGCAGCTTTAAACTTTTTGCAAAATCATTGCCTACGCCGGTAGGAACATGCCCGAATGTAATCTGTTCTTTAAAGGACAATCCGTTTAATATTTCGTTGACCGTTCCGTCTCCTCCTACGGCCACCACAGTAAAGGGACCTATGTTCCCTTCTGCCAAACGACCGGCAAATATCATGGCATCCCCCGGTGCCTGTGTCATCATCACCTCATATTCAACCCCGGAATGCTGCAGCCGGTGTTCCAGCCTTTTCCATACTTTTCCTCCATGACCCCGATTGGCACTTGGATTCACGATAAAATAGTACACGAAAAACCTCCAAAACACATTACTGCTAAAACCACCACAAAACTTGAAAACCTTTGTTCACTGCTCCTGTTATATCATGTCCGCCAGTCCCGTCATTGATCTCTTGTTCACGAAACGGCCAGATATTACTCACGCTCAAAATCGTGGGAAACCTTGTTAAGTACCCTTATTATATCATAAAATCCATGAAATGCCTAAGAAAATTTCTATAAACTATCAGCTCAGCACTTTTCGCTGTACCAGCCTTCTGCTTCTGGCATAATCCTCGCCATAAACAAACGGGTACACCACATAAGCCAAAATCATCGCCCCCATCACATCCATAACAGAATGCTGCTTCAAAAACATGGTAGACAAACAGATTGCCGCCATCAACAGAAACGAAAACCTCCGCATGCCTGTCTTTTCCTGCAGCACAGTGCTTTTCATAATCGCTGCATGAACACCTAAAGAATTATACACATGGATACTGGGAAACACGTTTGTAGAGGTATCCGCTGTGTGGACTAGGGAGACGAGAAAGCTGCAGAAGTTCTTATGAGAATCCACAGGCACCCTTAAATCCGTTCCATTGGGAAAAAAGGTACAAACTAAAAGACTGACGGTCATTCCAGTAAACAGAAAGGTACACAATCGATAGTATTCATGTTTACTGGCAAAAAAGAAATAGACTAATGTGCCTGCAACATAAAGGAACCACAGCAGATAAGGAATCACAAAATATTCATTAAAAGGAATCCTATCATCCAATCTCACATGCATCACCGCATAATCCCGCACTACCGTCCGCTCCAAATATAAAAACCAGGGCAAATAAATAAATCCATATCCCATCGCCCAAATATGCCCATACTTTTTTAACAGAGTTTTCACTTGACTTCGCCTTTCTTCTTTAAATGAAATAACTTTCCCGGAATTATATCACACTCCCTCAGAGAGTACAATAGCGTTTTTTAAATGTTTAGAAAACCGACATAATTTTTCAATTTTCTTTTATGTATGTATTATATGCAGTTTTTCACGGGTCAACCCTCATATTTAAAAAGGATAAAATTTTCCATATAAAGAGCTTGACAAAACAAACATCATGAGGTAAAATAACAACCGTTGCAGCAAATGTTCAGCAAAAGCTGCATTCCTCCGTATATGTGTGCGTAGCTCAGCTGGATAGAGCACTTGGCTACGGACCAAGGTGTCGGGAGTTCGAATCTTCTCGCGCACGTTAAGGAGCATTACAAAAGGGAGTATTTATCGAAAGATAGATACTCTTTTTTGTTTTGTTGTTAAGTTCTTAGAAAATTTAAGGAGTTGCGTCTAAGGATTTTGGTGAAAACGGGGGTGGTGCATGGAATATCCGTCTGTGCATAGGTGCGGATCGCTGGCATTCGCTTTTGAAATCGCTGGCGCTTTCAGGGGTTTGGGTGGAGTTTTTGGGGGTACTGCTGTTTCTTTTTATACAATAGGATTTTAAAATTGTTTACATGGCTTTATGGGATAAAAATTCCATAGGGCCATTTTTATTTTGAGGATTTTGGGAATTAGGGAATGGTTGGTTGGGGGCAGAGATAGTCCCAGAACGATTGTAATGGGGTTTAAAGGGGGGTATTGGGTTTGGTGTGGAGATATAAGGGTAAGGGGTTAAAACGGAACCACAGGGGTTTAAATGAGTTATAGAGATATTGGGTTTTAGGAATATTGGATTTTAAGGTGGTTTTTATTGGATTTTAAGATATGGCGAATCTCCTAATCAGAGAGTAGGATTTTTGGCTGGTATCACTCTTTTCTTTCTTGCTACATAGCGTTACAATGGCACCTCATTAAAGGAGAAAGGAGGGGAAAATTTATGTATGAGCTCATAAAAGATATGGGAGCGGTTGTTATAATCGCTGTCAATGCGGCACATAGGGCGTTAACGGTGGTAACGGTTGTTAATGTTACCTCAATTCATAAGACAGTCCACATGGTAAAGGGCGGTCGTATAATGGCAAGGATACAGGAGTACCATAGGAATGACGCTCTCAACAATCTCTCCCTTGAAAATAAGATAGGGGCGGCTGTTGAGGATTATCTGAAGGCGATTGGTAAGCGTCTGAAAAATACCAAAAATACCAATTATCAGACAGGGAGGAACCCTAAGATGAAAGACTATGGAGCATTCCGGTCAAGGCAAGGGTAGCCGTCTGTGTCAAAAATAGGAGCTTCGATTGTATGATAAGGTTGTATCATTTTTATGGTATGGCCTTATTTTTTTGCCAAAGTAGTGATTTTGAGTGATTTTTTTGGGTTTGGACAGGAAAAAAACGACTACCCAACTAAAAAATCGCTCATTTGGGTATGGCGGCAAAAAAAGTCCAGGTCAAGGTGATACAGGTTAATTTCATCATGAGGAGCTAAAATTGTGTTTATAAGATTGAGAAAAGGGAAGCGCCAGATGGATACTCTGATACCAGCATAATGTACATCGAAAGAGGGAATTTTCCGTCACTTCCTCCACAGACACAGAGGGCAATTTCTGTCATCCTATAGATAGGATTTAAAGAGCACGGATATAAAAATTTCTATACAAAACAGGAGGATTATATTTATGGCAAAGGAACGATTGACAGCAGGTGAGACTATGGGCCTTATGGAAGAATTAGACCGCTATCCAACAGGGAGCATTTATCCCGTGACCAGAAAGGGGAAAAATGGGGAGAGCATTCCTAATGGATACGCAATCAGTTTTTATTATGATAGTTTAGATGGGAAAAAGAAAAGAAAGACTTGTACTGGGAAATCCGAAGATGTGCTTATTCCTTTAAGAACAAAGTTTTTGACAGAATTGTTTCATGAAAAGCTGGCATTGAGAAAGAAAGAGGAAAATATTGAATTATTAAAGGAAGTCTTTCCAAAGAGTTTATTAAAAGAGACTGCCAAATGTGAATACACCGTCAATGAGGCGGTAGACGGATACCTGGCTTTCCATAAGCAGGAAGTCAAGTTTAAGACCTATGAGTCAGAGGTCTATTATGCAAAACATATTAAAAAATGGCTTGGAAATAAAAAAATAGGCGACCTGAAAGGGATTGACTATCAATACTTATTGAACCATACAGCCAAAGGCCAGGACGGAGGACTGGCTTCAGAAAAGCTGGTGAAGGCGGTAAAGGGCTGTTATGCAAGGACGATAAGGTTTTGTAAGAACAGCGGATGGATCACTCTCAACGAAATGCACGAACTCCTTGACGGTGTGAGTATGCCTGTGACAGCAAGAAAGAATAAAAACGCCAAGTATCTCCCTATAGGGGACATGGGGGCGGTGCTCCACGCATTAAAGGAGAACCGGAGGTATTATCTGGTGGTAAAGATACTGCTGTTGACTGGTATGGGGGGCCAGGAGATATTTGCGCTGGAAAAATCAGATTTGCTTCCTGAAAAGGGAATGCTCCATATCCATCAGGCACTGGAAGAAGTGGAAAAGAAACATAGAACTGATAGAAGGTTTACTTTGGGAGACACAAAAAATGAAGAATCCGAACGGTATGCGCCTGCTATCCAGGAAGTGTTTGGCTGTTTTAAAGAGCTGGAAGAAATACAGGTAGAAAATGGCTGGCGAAATAATGCTTATAAAAAGGGAAATGGCTCCCTTGCAATCATTGACAAAAACGGTGAGATTGTGGATAAGAGGGCCTTTAACCGAAATCTGGGACTGTATTTAGAAAGAAGGGGATTTGAGAAAAAGTTAACCTTACATATGCCAAGACACTGCTATACTACCTATATGAAATTGCTTGGGGCAGATTTAGAAAATGTGGAGTTTTCTCTGGGGCATACAGTAGACGGGGTAAGGGGTGAGTATCTGGCAGACTTAACGCCTGATTATGTTAAGCTGTTACTCCCAAAGATAGCGGAAATGGCTGAACAGGTCAGAAAGGAAGAAGAAGCAGTATAAAGGTTTAACGGTCAAGGGGGGCCGGTTTCCCCTTGTTTGTGTGGTAAAAATCAAGAGGGGCATACCAAAAATACCAGAAATACCAAAAACAAAGGTTGCAACGGTCTGTCAAATATGCTATAGTAAAGTAGAAGGGGAAAGCCAGAGAGGCGACCTACCCTCCAAATAATTTTATAGAAAACCTTATTGGTTAGCCGTTAACTATTTGGGGTAGTTGGCGGCTATTTTTTTCCCTTGAAGACTGTGTAACACAGACCAACAAGAGCAACTAAAAGTATACAGAACTGAAATAAATCAGCATATGTAACCATTAGCATCGCCCTCCTTTCTGATGATTGGAGGGTTAGCCCCTCCAATGGTGGAGGGTAAGCCGCCTCTGCTCTCTGACTTTCCTTAATGGGATTGTACCATAGTTTCCAAGATTCGACAATGAGAATATACTCCAATCTTTGTAATGTTGATTCAAAAAAGTTTATGAAGATTCTGCTTGCAAAATAGGACGGATTGCTTGTAAAAAGGGCGCTTACAAGTTCTAGGTCTTCTCCCTACGGACCACGGCGTCGGGAGTTCGAATCTTCTCGCGCACGTTAAGGAGCATAACAAAAGGGAGTATTTATCGAAAGGTAGAGTAAACGACAAACGCATGAATGTTTCTACCATTCAAATTTTTCCAACTGTAATTTTTAAAAGTCCAGTACTTCCTCTCATAAAATCAATGTTTTCAAGAAACTTTGATCGTGTGGCAGCGTACCTAATCAGATATACTATAAATTTCTGGAATTCCTTGATTTCTCTGGCTTTTTGAGGATTAGCATACCTAACTGAAATCGTTACAGATTAAATCTATAAATCACAAAAAAACATCTGCCAACTTGACAGATGTCCTTTTTAGTAGCGGAAGGGAGATTTGAACTCTCGACACCACGGGTATGAACCGTGTGCTCTAACCAACTGAGCTATTCCGCCATATTTTATCCACAGCCTGTTTACCTGACTGCCTGTATAGTATATCCCTTATTGTCGAAATTGTCAAGACTTTTTCTGCAATTTTTTCCAAAATCGTGAAAGCCTTGTTACAGTTTACATTATGGCTAATCACTCCGCTGATTAACCATGGATCCATACAATTATAGGGCAAAAACCTCTAATCGGAAAACTCTAGTCAAACAGATTTTCCAGAAATAGTCTCCCCATCTTCACCTCCACGTCCTCCTCCCCCTTCAGGCACAAAGCCGCCCGGTACCCTGGCAGTGCAAGCTCACAAAATCCATATTTCTGGTACTGCCCCTTTACTTCCACCCGAATCTTCTCCTCGAGGCAAATGCAAAAATCATTAAGAGGCATACGGATTCCCTCTCCGGTCACTTTAAGAAAACTCTCCTTCAGCACCCAGAACCGGTAAAATAATTCCCTGGCCTCCTTATCCTCTGCCTTTTCCAAAAGTTTTCTTTCTCCTTCCGCAAAAAAACGCCTGGCCACTCGAAAATCCGGATTCCCTATTTGTTCCACATCACACCCAACCTCTTTGTCTGCAAATACAGCCATGGCCATGGAGCCGGAATGGGATAAATTAAAAAAGATCCCCGGATAATCTCGCAGATACGGCTTTTCATTTTCTCCATAAACCAGCCGGGCTTCCCTCTCTCGAATTCCATACTGCCTTAATCCGTAATCCAGCAAAAGACCGGCTCCCAAGGACAATGCCTTTCCCTGGGCATACCGGAACCTTTCAATCTTCTGCTGCCTGTCTTCTGAAAGGATAGAGCACAGATAACGAAACCGTTCCTTTTCTTCCTCGCGTTCCCCCAAAAGACCGGCAACATCCAATATATAAGCCTTTACAGCCATCTTCTTTTATTCCTCATCCTCTTTATCCTGCATAATATCAATCTGGCACATTCTCATAGTCTCTAAAGCAGCCTTGTGGCTTTCCTCTGTAACTCCGGCACAGCAGGAAGGATCGACCTTAATCACAGTCCCTGGAAGCTTTGCCCGAAGAAGCAGGGCATTGCTGACTACACAAATATCCGTACATAGCCCTGACAGCTCGATCTCCATCTCTCTGCCCAGGCTCAGCCGGTACATTTCCTCTGCCAGTTCTCCTGACCCAAATGTATACTTGTCATAAATCTTCGCCTGCGGCATAGCGGCACTTACCCCAGGATGAATCTGCCATCCTTCACTTTCCTTAATGCAATGTACTACAGGCAATTTCTTCCCTTCCAAAGTCTCCAGATAATTCTCAAAATGCGTATCTCTGGTGGCATAAATGTGCCCTGGCTCATACTCCTTGATCTTCTCTATCACCTTGGGTACAATGGCCTTTGCCATGTCACTTCCCAAGGCCCCGTCAATAAAATCCTTCTGCATGTCAATCACGATCAAATATCGTTCCATTTTCACACTCTCCATCATTTTTTAAATTAGAATCAATCCACTGGCTGTGATCCCTATATCCCTCTCTACAGCTCTTTGACAGCGGATTTTACCGGTTTGCCTTTTCCACCTTTACGTTTTTCCCCCGGATCCGCACCTGCTTCATGCACTCTAAAATCTCATCGGCACAATCCTCCGGCACCTCCACAAAGGTATATCGGTCATACATATCAATGCTCCCGATCATTCTCCCCGGTATCCCGCTCTCCCCGGCAACAGCTCCTAAAATATCTGCGGTCTTTACGTTCTGCTCCTTCCCCACATTAAAAAACAAGGTAGACATTCCCGTTCCCTGATTCTCTCTGCATCTTCGTCTTCCGGACCGCCTTTCTGGCTCCCCAATGCCATCCTCTCTTCGGATCCCTCTCCCGCTGTTATATTTTCCCGGAACTGTGCCCCTGCAATACCGGCCATCCCGGCTTTCCTTGCCGAAACGTCCCAAAGTCTCCAAAGCGCGGGCCTCCCGGTAATCATCAATAATATCTTCCTGGCTCTGGTCTCCCATACTCATCTGCACAAGCGCTGCCGCCAGATCCAAGGTCGTGTAATCCTCTTCCAGCAGCTTTTTCTCCACAATTCGGATCATTCTTCCTAAATCCTTGTTACCGATCATCTCCTTCGCCTGTCCCAGAACCTTCTCTGCCTTGATTTCTGTAATATCGTCTATAGAAGGAATTGCCTGAGGTATAATCCTGGTCTTACAATAACGCTGAATGTCCCGCAGCTTATACACCTCCCGCCCCACTACCAGGCTGAAGGCGATTCCCTTCCGCCCTGCCCGTCCTGTTCTTCCGATCCGATGGACATAATACTCATCATCCTGAGGAATGTCATAGTTAAACACTGCTTCCACATCCTCCACATCGATCCCTCTGGCTGCCACATCCGTAGCCACCAGAATCTCTGTGCGGCCGCTGCGGAAGGAATTCATCACCCGGTCCCGCTGCACCTGCTTTAAATCTCCATGAAGTCCTTCTGCAAAATATCCCCTTCCCTGCAGCTCGTCCACCAGTGCGTCCACCTGCCGCTTGGTATTGCAAAATGCCACTGACAGCTTTGGCCCGTATAAGTCCAGCAGGCGGCACATCACCTCCACCTTTGTCTTGGGCTTTACCTCATAATAATACTGGGTCACTTTTGGCACTGTCAGTTCTTTTTTTACTACCCGGATCACCTCAGGTTCCTTTTGAAAGGTCCGGGCGATCTTCATAATCGGGTCCGGCATGGTGGCAGAAAAAAGGATGGTCTGACGCTCTTTAGGCAATTGACTTAGGATCGTCTCCATGTCCTCAAGAAATCCCATATTCAGCATCTCATCCGCCTCATCCATCACAACCGTATGAACCTGGTCAAGCTTTATGGTCTGACGCCTCATATGATCCATTACCCGCCCCGGCGTTCCGATTATAATCTGGGTGCCTTCTTTGAGCCAGCGAATCTGCCGTGCAATATCCTGACCGCCATAGACCGGCAGTATCCTGACTCCACGCATAAACTTTGCCAGACTGCGAAGCTCCTCTGCCACTTGAATCGCCAGCTCCCTGGTAGGGCACAGCACCACTGCCTGCAGCTTTTTATTCCTGACGTCCAGCTTCTGCAGTATAGAAATCCCAAAGGCTGCCGTCTTTCCTGTTCCGGTCTGCGCCTGCCCGATAATATCCGTCCCCTTCATCTGTACTGGAATTGCCCTTGCCTGTATGGGAGTGGTCTCCTCAAAGCCCATAGCCGTAACGGCTCGAAGAATTCTTTCATCCAAACCCAGCTCCTCAAATCTTGTCATTTCCATAATTCCGTCCTCACTTTCCCGGCACGCTTCCTGCGTCCGCTTCTTACAAGTCATTCCCTTCTGCTGTCTCTCATACCTTTCTCCTGCAGCATATCCGGAACAAGTCTGAACATGCCTCCTGCCGGATGTACATTCCGCCCTGCAAGACATGGCAGGCATCCCTTACGGGATTTAGTTCCAATATACCGCCAAAAAGCTTTTACCCTCTACACCTTAAACCGGTATCCCACTCCCCAGATCGTCTCAATATACTGAGGCTTGGCCGTATTAAATTCAATCTTCTCCCGAATCTTCTTTATATGCACGGTCACAGTAGCAATATCTCCCACAGACTCCATATCCCATATCTTGGAAAACAACTCCTCCTTCGTATACACATGGTTGGGATTCTGGGCAAGAAAGGTTAACAGATCAAACTCCTTAGTGGTAAAATTCTTCTCCTCCCCATTGATCCATACCCGCCTGGCTGTTCTGTCAATCTTCAGACCCCGGATCTCGATCACCTCATTCTCCGGGCTGCCGCTGCCGATCAGTCTCTCGTACCGAGCCAGATGAGCCTTGACACGGGCCACCATCTCGCTGGGACTGAAAGGCTTTGTCATATAATCGTCTGCTCCCAGACCAAGGCCCCGGATCTTATCAATGTCCTCCTTCTTGGCCGATACAATCATAATCGGCGTATTCTTCACCTCCCGAAACTTTTTGCAAATCTCAAAACCATCCATGCCGGGCAGCATCAGGTCCAAAATCATCAAGTCAAAATCCTCATCCAGCGCACGCTTCAGTCCCTTAGAGCCATCCTCCTCCAGCTCCACCTCAAAATCACTCAGCTCCAGATAGTCCCGTTCCAGCTCTGCAATGCTGGTCTCATCCTCAATGATCAGTATCCTGCTCATGCTGTAAAACCTCCTGATATTTTCTCAAAACAAAATGCATCTCGGTTCCCATCCCCTCTTTACTTGTGGCCCAGATCCGTCCGCCATGATCCTCCACGATCTTTTTGACAATAGACAGTCCGATGCCGCTGCCACCCTGGGATGAATTGCGTGAGGAATCCGCACGATAAAACCGGTCAAAAATATACGGCAGATCCTTGGCCGCAATTCCCCTCCCATTGTCCTCGATTTCTACCTGAACAAAATCTCCCACATCCTTAATCCGGATATTGATCATACCCCGTTCCTTGTCTAAGTATTTTACAGAATTGCCGATAATGTTGTTGATCACCCGCTTCATCTGCTCTGCATCTGCGATCACCAGCACATCATCACTGACATAGTTAAAATACCCGAACTCAATATTGCGGGACTCCATATCCAGTCCCACCTCCTCGGCACAGTCCCGGAAATATCCGTCCACGTTAATCTTGGAAAAGGCATAAGGAATCTTGTTGGTATCAATCTTAGAATAAAAGGTCAGCTCATCAATCAGACGGTCCATATCATTCGCCTTGCTGTATATGGTGCGGATGTACTTGTCCAGCTTCTCTGGCGAGGATGCCACCCCGTCCATAATTCCCTCCACGTAGCCCTTAATCGCCGTAATGGGGGTCTTTAGGTCGTGGGAAATATTGCTGATCAGCTCTTTATTCTCCAGATCATCCTGAATCTTTTCCTCTGCATTTTCCTTCAGCCGGATCCGCATCTCCTCAAAATCCTGGCAGAGCTGACCGATCTCATCATCCTCCTCCACATCCATGGTAAAGTCCAAATTGCCGTCTCTGATCTTTCTGACCGCCTCCTGCAGCTTGCTGACCGGCCGCACCACCGAACGATATACCCACATAGTCAATGCTGCCGAAATGAACACCAGCATAAACACACCGGAGATCAGCATCTGCAGTACCATGCTTCTGACCTCAGGTCCAAAATCATCAAACCGATAAAGTAAAAAAAGCTTATTGAGAGAAAACAGCATTCCGGTAAAGATAATAGGAAGAATACTGAAAGTCAAAAATGCAATCAGCAATCGGGTCCGCATCTTCATAAAAAACGCACTCCTTTTTGGCAGACTGTATAAAAGGCAAGATTCCTCTAATATAATCAGTATACCATAAGAAATGCGTTTTGTTTATAAAACTATTCTAAATTTTCAGTTTTTTATGGAAAGCTTTTTATTCCGCTTTTGTTTTGATTCTCTTAAAAGCCTTCCTTATCGGTTCCGGTTATAGTTAATCAGACATCCGGCTTTTACGATTTTTCTCTCATCCTCCGTCATATCTGCCACATACAGCCGAAGCTCTGTCACCTTTTCCCTAATCACATAAGCTCGCATATCCTTCATATCACCGTCTAACGCTGCCTTAATTCCCGGCACATAGATATAATCTCCCACCTCAAAGGCATCCGGCTCTGCCTCCATCTGGAAGGGAATCATTCCCCAGTTCATTACATTGGATCGATACCGCTTCGTAGCATATTCCATACAGATATTGGCCAATCCGCCGATCACCCTCTGGCAGCTTGCCGCCTGCTCTCTGGCAGACCCGTCTCCCGGCCGTCTGGCATAGATCATGCTTCCGATCTCGGTCTCTGATGCCTTCACGTCCTCGTTTCCCGGAATGGTCCGAATCTTCTCAAACACCTCCGCCAGCTCCGGCTCTGCGTCTGTGGGGCAGATTCCCTCCGCCCTTGCCTTTTCCACCTTATCAACAACTTTGCTTCTTCCCACATACTGAGGATCTCTCCGGGACAAGGTAAATTCTGCCAGTCCCAAAGGATTGGAACGATAGGAGGAGGTCTCTCCGGACGGAATCAGCTCATCTGTCGTCGTCACCGAATCCAGGATCTTGGAGCATACCTTAAGCAGAATATTGTCTGTCAGCGGACTCATCTTTGGCCAGTCCTTAATATTGGGCCCATACACCAGCTCAGCCTTGGGGTCTTCCTTGCTATATCCCTGATAAATTCTTGCCTTATAGACACTGCCGTCAAACTCATATTCCGGCACCTGATAACCGTCCGCCACATCCGTAGCCGGTGTCAGGATCCCTCCGTTGGCTGCCGTAGCCGCAATGGAGCGGGCATCCATCAACGCTACTGCCGACATCTGTCCTGCTCCCGGCTTTGATCCCTCGCGGTTGGGGAAATTCCGGGTGGTATGACGAATGGAAAATCCATTGTTGGCCGGTGTGTCCCCTGCCCCAAAGCATGGTCCGCAGAATGCAGTCTTTAATACAGCCCCTGCTGCCATCAAATCCGCAATGGCCCCTTTTCTCACCAGATCGATATACACTGGCTGGGAAGACGGATATACAGACAAAGAAAACGTGTCTGCGCCGCAGCTCTTTCCCT
This sequence comes from bacterium D16-56, assembly GCA_003611875.1. Taxonomy (GTDB): domain Bacteria; phylum Bacillota; class Clostridia; order Lachnospirales; family Lachnospiraceae; genus Brotaphodocola. The sequence goes on from RAYY01000004.1 coordinate 129,805, forward strand.
GCAGAATATGGGCAGCCTCCATCACATTGGTATAATTGCCGCCTGCACATCCGGCAATGATTCCCTGCGTCACCATCAGCTTTCCGTCTACAATCTTATCTGTCATAGAAAAATGCAGATCCGGATTTCCAGTGACCTTTTCCGCCTCCTCCTCAACACTCCTTAAAATATCGCCCAGGTTCTCATTCAGCTCCTGGATCTCATAGGTGTTGCTGGGATGGAACGGAAGTGCGATCATAGGCTTCACGGTACTCATATCCACATAGACCACGCCATCATAATAAGCAATCTGCGCCGGATTCAGTTCCCGATATTCTTCTCCCCTCCCATGCATGGAAAGAAATGCCTTTGTATCCTCATCGGTCTTCCAGATGGAGGAAAGGCAGGTGGTCTCTGTGGTCATCACATCAATTCCATTGCGGAAATCCGTGGTCATACTCTCAATTCCAGGACCCACAAACTCCATCACCTTATTCTTCACATACCCGCTCTTGTAAACCGCCCCGATAACAGCCAAAGCAATATCCTGGGGTCCAACCCCCGGCGCCGGCTTTCCGTCCAGATAAATCGCCACCACACCTGGATAATTCACATCATAAGTATCGCATAAAAGCTGTTTTACCAGCTCGCCGCCGCCCTCGCCGATTGCCATGGTCCCTAATGCACCATAACGTGTATGGCTGTCTGAGCCTAATATCATCTTCCCGCAGCCTGCCATCATTTCCCGCATATACTGATGAATTACCGCAATATGAGGCGGTACAAAAATACCGCCGTACTTTTTGCAGGCCGATAAGCCGAACACATGGTCATCCTCATTGATGGTTCCCCCTACCGCACACAGAGAATTGTGACAATTGGTCAGCACATAAGGGATCGGAAATTTCTCCATCCCGGACGCTTTGGCTGTCTGGATAATCCCTACAAAGGTTATATCATGGCTGGTCATGGCATCAAAGCGCACCCTCAGCTTATCCATATTTCCTGATGTATTGTGCTTCTCTAAAATGGAATAGGCAATGGTTCCCTTTCTTGCTTCCTCTTTATCAGCCGATCTTCCTGTCAGAGCTGCCACCTTCCCAGCCTCTGCCTCCGGCACCAGCTCTGAACCATTGACCAAAAACGCACCGCCCTCATACAATTTTACCATTTTCACTTTCCTCCTCGATTTGATATTCAATGGCATTTCTCCTTTTGTTGATCTTATTATATATACTTTTTTTGTAATAGGCAAATACTATATATATTATATATATCATAGTAATATTCAATATCTTCTATCCTTTTCTCCATTCCTTCTGCCTAAACTCATGCTCAATCCCTTAGACACTATCCAGCTTAAAAACGATCTGACTTAAAAACCATCTACATTATACCTAAAAAAGTCCCGCGGCACCGCCGCAGGACTTTCCTTTCTCTTATGCTCTCCTGGTATACTCTTTCTCCTTCTTCTGCCCATCCCCTGCCATCTGAGCCGCCACTGCACTGTATACAGCCTTCCCCTTTGAAAATCCAGGAGTCCCCTCTGCCCCTACATCCTCTCCAAGTACAACCATCCGCGCCTCCATAGCCTGAATCAAAGCCTGTTCCTCTCCATATATTCCACTGATCTGCTGTCTTACATCCTCTGCCTGCTCTATCCTTTTTCTGGCAGCCTCTGCCTCGTCCACAGAAAGCTCGCCTCTGGTAACAGCCTCGCCATCCACCAAAGACTCACCGGTAGCCTTTTTAAAGATCTTCCTCTCATTCTCCTTTTCCTCGCCTTCCGGTATCCTATCCTGCATAGCCTTCACCTCGTTCTCCTTCTTCTGATCAGAAACCTCCTCTTTCACCTTTCCCCCGTCCCATCTGCGAAGCTTCTTCATCTTCCGCTCCCTGTGTACCTGCTCCTTTGCAGCCTTCTCTAATTTTTCTCTCTTTTTTCGGTCCAGCTCAATCTTCCAGGGCTTGACGGATACTGCATCCCGGGTATCCTCCTCTGCAGCCAGAAACTGAGCGATGCGGATCAGCTCAAATTCCGGATCCTCCTTGTCGGAGGAAGCCACAGACTGAGCCATCTTTTCCAGCTTGATCTGCTCCGCCTCATCCCGGGTCTTCGCCTCCTTCAGCCTCTGCTCATATTGATCCCTCTCCTTCTGTAAGGCCACGACCTTCCGGTATAGCTCCGGTGCATACCGGCGCAGAAACTCCAGTTCTTCCCCTGTAAGCCTGGCTCCTGCCTTCAGCTTATTCTTAATTTTCTGAAGCTTTCTCTGGATCTGGGACTTGCTTAAGCCGGATCGTTTCGACGAGATCGACTTGACAAACAACACGCTGGTCCGGCTGACTCCCGTCCCCAGTATAGGCGATGGATTGCCTCCCTGCTTCAAAGCCCACTGATGCTCCTGCCTGACAGACTTGAGATATTGATTTAAACTGCCTATTGTCTCCAATCCCATAACGCTACCCCCTGCCGTTCTTTTTTGCCAACCATTACTGCCAACCACACAAGATCCTCTTGTAGGTTATTTCGGCTCATCCCTGATATTTATTAAGAAAAAGCCGCAAAAAACAGGAAAAAGATGGCATCCCTTACGGTTATGCCATCTCCTGCCCGCTCCATATGCTGATTTGCCTTTCCTCACAGGATTGCCCCAGAAATATCTTCTGCTCTCGTCATCTTGATATTCTCCCTCCACTGCTTGAGTTCCTCCAGCCGCCTTAATGTATCAAGCCTTCCCAAATCATATGTCCACTGCAGCTTTTTAGGGTCATGCTCCATGCGCCCAATGGTCAGCTCCTTGCTGGGTCTTAATACAAACGCCTCCCCGGCCTGCTCAAGCCGGCGGATATAGCGGACAGTCTTATTATAATCCAAATGGCGTCTGCTCACTGCCCGCACAAAACGAGGATACCGAAAATACCGCAGCTTTACCATAGCGCTGGCTTCTGCCTTCTTCACATACCCCTCCTGCCTGGTCAGCACCACCACATTTTTCCGAAATCCCATCCTGCGGAATGCCCGCACCGGAACACTGTCCGTACAGGCACCGTCAAGCAGCTTCATCCCGTTTATCCGAACGATTCTGGAAATACAGGGCAAGGATGCAGATGCCCGCATAATATCCACATGGGTTCTCATATCCGTCAGACGCAGATACTCCGGCCTTCCGGTCTCCACATTGCTGCAGGTAGCATAAAACTCGGTCTTTGACCGCTTAAATGCTTCATAATCATAAGGCTCCAACCGGTCCGGCAGATCATGGTAGCAGAATTTTTCCCCTACCATATTCCCGGTCAGCAGGAAATTCCAAAGGCTCATAAAACGCCAGTCACGGCAGTACCTCTTATAATAGCGAATGCTCCTGCCTCTTTGCCCCGACAGGTAGGAGCATCCATGGACTACCCCTGCCGACACACCGATCACACCGTCAAAGGCAATCCCCTTCTCCAAAAACACATCCAGCACACCAGCCGTATAAATCCCGCGCATGCCGCCTCCTTCCAGCACCAGCCCGGTCTTTTCCTGACAATTCATTTCCTTTTTCAACCTCCTGTTACCACAAAATCTTCTTAAAAATTCTCCGGCGACAAATATGCCCGCGCCGTAAATACTGCCACGGACCGGGGCCTCATAATAAAGGACCCGCTGATCCGAACCTCATCCTTTTCTTCATAGCAATATTTTCCCTGCCAGTCTCCATAAGTGTTGACGCTTAAATACCAGGCTCCCCTTCTGTGAAGCCTTGGCAGTGTGATCTCCACATCCTCCCAATAAGTATTCAAAGCCACATAGACCAGGTCGTCCTCCCCCCGCTCCTTGTCATACCCGGCAAAGCTGACCCCAATGGTTCTGGCATCCCTGGGAATGTCCATGATCTCTGCATTCAGATAATGCGTGTGAATAGGATCCATGCCGCAGATCGCATCCGGAAGCTTTCCCCGAATCACAGGATGCTTGTGCCGGTAATGAATCATAAATTTAAAAAATTCAAACAGCTCCCGATTCTTCTCCAACAACCCCCAATCCAGCCAAGAAATCTCATTATCCTGACAGTAGCTGTTATTATTTCCATATTGGGTATTGCCGAACTCGTCACCTGCCAGAAACATGGGCGCACCCCTGCTGCACATCAGTACTGCACAGGCATTCCGTATCATCCGAAAACGAAGCTCCAGCACCTGAGGATCGTCTGTATCCCCCTCAGCCCCACAGTTCCAGCTTCGATTGTCGTTAGCGCCGTCTGTATTGTTCCAGCCATTTTGTTCATTGTGCTTTTCATTATAGGAATACAGGTCATACAAGGTAAATCCGTCATGGCAGGTAATAAAATTCACACAGGAATTGTATCCTGCATAGCTGCCGTCGTAATCTGCGGAAAATCCCCCGTACAGATCTCCTGACCCAGAAATACTCCAGGCTGCGTTCCATGCCTCCCAGCAATCTCCCTTCAGATATCCCCGCAGTGCATCCCGGTAACGCCCGTTCCACTCAGCCCAGCGCTTCTGTGCCGGAAAGCGTCCCACCTGATACATCCCCCCTGCATCCCATGCCTCTGCAATCAGCTTTACATTACCCAAAATAGGATCATGAGCCAGGCTCTCTAAAAGAGGCGGCTTATTCATGGGCGATCCGTCTTCATTCCTCCCCAGAATACTGGCTAAATCAAATCGAAACCCGTCCACCCGGTAATTGATGGTCCAATAACGCAGACACTCCAGGATCATCTGTCTCACAATCGGATGGTTGCAGTTAAGCGTGTTGCCGCAGCCGCTGAAATTATAATAGTTGCCCTCCGGCGTCAGCATATAATATACTTTATTATCAATTCCCTTAAAACAGAACGTGGGGCCTTTCTCGTTCCCCTCTGCCGTGTGGTTGAATACCACGTCTAAAATCACCTCAATGCCATTGGCATGAAGGTCCCGAATCAGCTCCTTCAGCTCTGTTCCTTCCCGGTTAAACTCAGCCGTGGATGCATAGTTGCTGTTGGGTGCGAAAAAGCTCACCGTATTATACCCCCAATAGTCCAACAGCGTTTTTCCGCCTACATTTCTGGAATTCATAGTCTCATCAAACTCAAATATAGGCATCAGCTCCACCGCATTGATCCCCAATTCCTTCAAATAAGGGATCTTCTCCCGGATCCCTGCAAAGGTTCCCGGAAACTTCACTCCTGAAGACGGGTGAAAGGTAAACCCTCTTACATGAAGCTCATAAATAACCAAATCACTCAGCATTCTGGAGGACTGAGGCATGTCCCCCCAGTCAAAGATATCCTTAACCACCCGGGCATGATAATGCTTTACCATCTTTTCCCCCCAGATCTCCTGCCCTGTTACTGCACGGGCATAAGGATCCAGCAAAATGGCATCCTTATTGAACACCAATCCCTTTTCTGGCTGATATTCTCCGTCAATTCGGTAAGCATATTCAAATTCTTCTATCTTCAGCCCAAATACGATCATGGAATACACATCCCCAACCTTATACTCATCCGGAAAAGGAAGAATGGCATATGGCTCCTCCTCCCCTTTGTGAAACAGCAAAAGCTCACAGGAATGTCCGTTCTGAGTGTGTACCGTAAAATTCACTCCTACCTCTGAGGCAGTAGCGCCATTGCTGTCAAACAGGCCCGGCCTTACCTGGTATCCTCCGATCTCCCCCATAGGAATCACTGAAACAGGATAATCCAATGTCAGTTTCTGGCTGTTCAGATTCATAACATTACCTCCTTAAATATTGTAATGAAAAGTAAATCAAAGCATGTCAGAACTTCCAAATATAGAAACACTACTAAAATAAAGCATAACCAAAGCCGAACCCCATAATACACGAAACCCCTTAGGGAATATTGTCAGTTTAACACATCAGGCAAGGTTATTCAAGCAATGTTACAAATCCTATTAAAAATATGCTAAAAATAAAAATTTGTACTTGATAATCCGGCAGAATCGTTCTATAATAAACCTCGGTTATTAAGATAAATTGATTAAAGGGAGGATTTATAACCATGTTAAAATTAAAAACGCGGGTAATTCCGGCAATTGCTGCTGCTATGGCTCTGTCTATGCTGGCTGGCTGCGGCGGCAAGGATAAGGCTGCCGATGCCACAGAAGCCACCACGACTCTGGCTGAGACCACCACAGAGGCCACCGCTGCTGAGGAAACAGAGGCAGAAGAAACCACAAAAGCTGAGGAGGAAGCCACTGAAGCGCCAGCGGGCGATGCTGTGGCCGAGTACTTAGAGGAAGTAGACAGCCTGAACAAGGGCGCAGAAGAATTTGTGACCATTATGCTGGAGTTTATGCAGCAAGGCCAGACAGAGGATGTGGATGCCATGCTGGAAACCGTGGAGAAAATACGGGGTACCAAGCAGCCATTTGTAGATTTTTCCGTTCTTGAGAGTGTACCGGAAGGACTGGAGGAGTCTCATGAGAGACTTGCCAAGGCTGCCGCAGACTACGCTGCGTTTATGGATGTATACTGCGATGTACTCACAGCCGGCCTTAACGGCGAGGAGCATGAAGCCACCGCAACCATTGAGCAGGACATGACAGATACTACCACAGAGTTAAGCGAAGCCATGATTGCAGTACAGGAAGCTGCAGACGCTTTACAGTAACGAACTTCCAAAACCTGCGGAGCCGATCTTTCCCGCAGGTTTTTCTTTTAATTATTTCCTTTTTCTTCTCTTGTTATGGCTGTCCGATCCTCATAACGATCCCATTCACGATCCATCCCGTCCCCATAGAAAATACCATCACATATACCAGATACAGCACAAAATGCCTTACCCCCAAGACAATCTTAAGGGCTCCTAAATTGGTAATCTTCGTGGCCGGGCCAGTCACCATAAAAGCAGCAGCAGACCCCATACTCATCCCATCCGCCAGCCATTGAATCAAAAGAGGAATCGTTCCCCCGCCGCAGACATACAGAGGAACCCCTATGGCAGCCGCCAGAAGCACCCCAAAGCCCTTATTTTTTCCAAATAGCCCTGCCACTACATCAGAAGGCACATATCGCTGAAACAGCGCTGACAGCACGATTCCTGCCAGAAAATAACATCCTGTAGCTTTTACATTCCGGCCCAGATTCTTCATAAACCGCAGGAAAAGGCCAGGGTCCACATCACGGCTGATCGGGTCTCCAAAACCGGTAAAATCAAAAAATTTCTTATTGGAACGCCGGATATGCACCAAAACGCCTGCCAATACCCCACACACAAAACAGGACAAAAGACGTATCAGAAGGGCTGCAGGACCCAAAGCTGTGCTGTAGAGAATCAGCTGTGGGTTCAAAAGAATCGAGCTCATCATAAACGATGCCAGCCAATCTTCCCTCATCCCGTGACGTGAAAAGGATGCTGCCAGCGGAATGGTTCCATACATACAAAGCGGAGAAGCAATCCCCAGAAGGCTTGCCGGAATCACCCCTAAAAGTCCAAGCCCTCTGTCCCTCATGCCTCCTAAAAAGCCATGGATGGAATCCTTGGCAAACACAGAGATTCCAGAGCCAAGCGCCATCCCCAATGCCCAATAAGGAGCAATTTGGCGGAACTGAATATCAAAATAATACCATAAATAAATCAATTCCCGGCGAATTCCCTCACTCATCGGCTGGCCCTGTCCTCTCTTTTTGTCCCCTGGTGATTTTCTTGTGCTTCCCCATCCCTTTTGGAAAGCTTATCGTCATAGAACGCAATCTTATACTCCAGTCGTTTCAGTGTTTCCTCAATATCCTGCCGTTTCTTTAAAAGCACCTGTCTTTGCTCTGCCAGCATTTGGCGACGAATATGGTTTGTCTTATCTCCCTGCTTCATCAGCTCAAAATATTTTACCAGGGAATCCACCGGCATTCCTGCGCTCCGCATCCATTTAATGAACTCGATCATCTGGCAGTCCTCCGGCTTATAGTCCCTGACTCCGTTTGCCTTTCTGGAAATCCTGGGAAGAAGACCTGCCTTCTCATAATAGCGAAGGGTATCTGCAGATATCTTGTACTCCTTACTTACCTCTGAAATCGTCATATTGATCCCTCTCAAGCGGCGGGGCGCCTTGGAAGGCTTCCCGCCATATTTGCCTTTATCTTAGCCCTTCTTCATCCTTATCACCGGAGCCTTTTTGTCAATCCACGGATATTAATTCATAGCTCTGACTTCCTACTCCGATTTCCTCTGCATAATCCAAGGTATGGATTCCGTTCCGGGACTCCATTCTCTCAATCAGAGATCTGCCATCCAAAGCCGCATACACCAGATCCACACAAGCCTGGTCAAGGGCTATGGGATCTAAGGATGCCAGAATACCGATGTCATGCATATCCGGAGCCGCCGGATTGCCGTCACAGTCACAATCCACAGAAAGATGGTTCATCACACTAATGTAGATCATATTTTCCTGTCCCATATAGTCAATGACAGCTCCTGCTGCCTCGGCCATGGATTCCAAAAAATCATCCTGATCGCCTCCCATAAAAGAGGTGCGGCTGGCGCCTGCTGTATGAATCAGATTCTTCCCCTCTGAGGATCCCACGCCAATGGAAATGTTCTTAACCGCCCCTCCAAATCCGCCCATGGCATGTCCCTTAAAATGGGACAGAACCAGCATGGAATCATATTTTTCCAGGTTCGCTCCCACCAAATCTTCCTTTAAATGAACCCCTTTTGTGACCGGAATGCTCATGGAACCATTTTCGTCCATAATATCCACATCTGCAATGGCTGTAAACCCATGGTCCGCGGCCACCTGCCTGTGCATGGCTGTGCTTGCCCGGGAACCGCCATATGCAGTATTGCACTCCACAATGGTGCCGTCCACTGACTGAACCAAATCCTTAATTAAATCCGGGGAAAGATAATGAGAGTTGCCTGCTTCTCCGGTGCTCAGCTTCACCGCTACCTTGCCCTGAGGCTTTCTTCCTAAAGCTTCATATACCTTGCTGAGTCCTTCCGGGCTGATATCCTTTGTCATATAGACGGCAGGCTTTTCCTGGGAGGATGGTTCCTCCTGTAAGTCTAGGCTGTTATTTTCCTCCGCCTCAGCGGCCTTCGTCTCTCCTGGTCCTCCTCTGTCAGCAGATGTATCCCCTGCCAGAATCACCGGCGAACTGCCGCTGTCTGCCTGTGTGTTTAAAAGACCATACCCTCCTGCAAAAACAGCGGCGGCAGCCAGACAGATTCCAAAATATCCACGTTTTCTCATATTTGATCCCTCCAAAATTTTTCTTGATTTTAACAAATGGAGTTCACTCCAGGTCAAGATATATTTTGTGAAAAATCTGTGAATCCAGCCGGTAATTGTAAGAAAGAATCCGCCGCAATAAGAAATCGCCGGCAGCATGTATAAAAATCCTGTTACCTGAACATCCTCATACCATCCATCTTTGAGGTGATAAATGATGAAATCAATTTGGCATGAAACAAAGTCTCTAACGAGACATCCCCAGTTACCTGGCAGCATCCATACAGAGGCTGCTGTGATCGGCGGCGGACTGGCCGGCATTTTGACAGCTTTTTACCTGACCCAATCCGGCATACGGACCATTGTCCTGGAAGCACGGCAGATCGGCAGCGGGCAGACCGGGGGAACCACCGCAAAAATCACGGCCCAGCACGGCTTGATCTACCAAAAACTGATGAAAACCTTTGGCGAAAACCATGCGCGGCTCTATGCAGCCGCCAACAGGCAGGCTGTCACAGAATATGCCCGTCTTATCCGTTCCCGTTCCATTGAATGCGGGTTTCAGGAAGCTTCTGCCTGTCTGTACACCTGCTCCTCAGACGAGCCTTTGCAAAGAGAATACGCGGCTGCCTGCCGTCTGGGCATCCCGGCACGGCTTTCTCCAGAAACCGAGCTTCCCCTTCCGGTGCGCAGTGCCTTGTACTTCCCCCATCAGGCACAGTTTCATCCGCTGAAATTTCTGGAGGCTATCTCAAAGGAGCTGACCATATATGAGGAAACGCCGGTAACTTCAGTGAAAGGACACAAAATTCTCACTCCACAGGGAGAGGTGTTGGCAAAGCACATCATTTTTGCCTGCCACAGCCCCTTTCTTTTGTGGCCCGGACTATATTTTGCGCGGCTGTACCAAAGCCGTAATTATATGCTGGCCTTAGCAGGTGCGCCAAAGCTGAAAGCAATGTATCTGGGAATTGATCCGGACGGCCACTCTCTGCGCACGGCCGGAGAAAAGCTGATCCTAGGCGGACCGGGATGCCGGACGGGAACCATTCCGGACAATCCCTACCAGTCACTCCAGAATTTTGTCCATAAATACTATCCTTCTGCAAAAGCAGCAGCCCGATGGTCGGCACAGGACTGTATTTCCTTAGACGGGATTCCTCTTATCGGACGCTATTCCATGCTGGAACCGGACTGGTACGTGATCACCGGTTTTGGGAAGTGGGGCATGACATCCTCCATGGCAGCGGCACAGATCATAAGCCGGATGATCTGCCGCAAAAGCGCCCCCTGGGATCACATTTTCACCCCTCAGCGCGTCCGCTTAAAAGCCTCCTGGAGAGAAGCCCTGATGCACCTTTCCATTTCCTCCCAGGGACTGGCAGCAGGACTGTTCTCCCCTGACCGGCGCTGTCCCCACATGGGCTGCCGCCTTGTGTGGAATCCTTATGAAAACACCTGGGAATGTCCCTGTCACGGCTCCCGCTTTACCCAGCAGGGCAAGCTTCTTTCCGGACCGGCGCAGACCGACCGCTGCTCCTGCCAGCGGTAAAAAAGCAGGGCACTTCGTGCCGCAAGGCATGACGATAAGAATATGATTTTCCTGACTTAAAAAAGTCCTCTGCGGAGGACTTTTAATTAAATCCGAAAAACTTCTGGCTGATCTTATACCCTGCGATAGATACCGTTCTTCCGCTCCTTCCCGGAAGATTCATTCCCTGTCCCAAAAATCCCCATCGCAGCCGCAAAAACAGCGGAAAATTCTTTTTTCTCAAATACTGCCACAGCTCTTTTTTCTTCTCCATATTCTCCTTCTGCCCTGACTTAATAGCCAAAATCGAGGAAATCGTCATCATAATCTCCAAATACCGCACCATATAATGACGCAGCTTTCTGCTGCTGACCTTAGACAGATCACAGCACTCCAGCATCATCTTTGTCACCAGAATCTGCTGGTCGATCCTTCCGATCATCACCTGCTCATTGACTGACTGATCCTCCCTGCCGATAAAATAGCGATAAAAATTCACATCCAGATAATACAGGGTCTTCACATAAGGAAGAGGCTGGTATACAAAAATGTTATCCACATAAAAGGTATGCTTAGGAAGCCTGAGACCGCAGTCCCGCAGCATCTGTGTCCGGTAAACTACCGAATGCATCAGAATGTATTGTCCTAAGATAAACACCTTCACATCATCCCAGGTCATAAGCTCCCGCCGCGGAAGGGCGGTCCGGTACTGCATTACCCGTTTGTGCCGGGCTCCCTGCTTCTCATAGACAAAATTTGTCACCAGCATGTCCAGCGTTTCATCCCCGAAGACAAACCGGCGAAGCACTCCCAAAACCTCCTGATACGCCTCCTCATTGACCCAATCGTCACTGTCCACCACCTTAAAGTAAATGCCCGTAGCCGCCGCAAGCCCTGCGTTGACCGCCTCTCCATGGCCGCCGTTTTCTTGGTGGATCGCACGGCAGATCCCCGGATATTTCTCCTCATATTCATCTGCGATCTCTGCTGTCCTGTCCTTAGCGGAGCCATCATCCACGATCAGAATCTCCACCTCATCCCCGCCGGGTAGCAGAGAATCGATACATTTTCTCATATAATTTTCCGAATTATAGCATGGTATTGCTATGGATAACAACTTCATTTCCAGATTCCTTCCCTTCTTATCTTCATGCATAAAACCATATAAAGAGCCGCAAGCAGAAAACCGCCTGCTGCCATCATGGCCGCCGCCTGTCCCGCTGTCTGATCAAGCTGTCCTTTGGACAAAAGCCTTGTCATGACCACGGCCGTCACATTGGCCGTACCGTGAAACAGGGTGCAGACTGCCAGGCTTTTGCTTTTTTCATATAGAACAGCCAAAAAAATCCCCAAAAGCCCAGCATAAATCCCCTGAACAAGATTCCCGTGATACAAGCCAAACCATACTGCCGACACAGCCAATGCTGCGGGAAATGACAGCTCCTGGCGCATCCGCCCATATCCCAGCCCCCTAAACACCAGCTCCTCCCCAATGGGGATCACACCCCCCATACAGACTAGCTGCACCAAAAGGGAAGGCTGATACAACGCCTGGCTTACCCTGCGGTATCCCTCCTTCTGCAGAGGAAGAAGCATCATCATTCCATTAAAAAACAAACATGCCCCCACGCCGGAAATCACGGCACATATTACCGCTTTCCTGCTTATCCTGCCCTTATCCCCTGTCCGGGTTTTCCATCTTTTATATTCTATTCCCAGAGGAACCGACGCAATCGCCCCTGCCGCTGCAGTCAAAGGAAGATACTGCTCCTGTCTCACCTGTCCCGGAAAAAGACTCCATATTCCAAAGACCATCTCTCCCACAGCAAGGTAGATCAGCAGAGGAAATCCTGCCTGCCATAAAACCAGCATAATCTGCCGGATCCTCCCTGTCATAACCTGTTTCCTCTCCACTTTCCATGCTCCTGCTTCTTCCCTCCTGTCACCTGTACGCTCTAGTATATCACAAACCCATAGGCTTTTGCTAGTGTAAAAAAATATTATATAATATGGAAACCTCTTCTATTCCTTCTCCATCAATCTTTCCAGCAAAATTGCCCCGGCCCCGCTGGTAATGGAATGAGGAAAGCTCCCTCTCCGCTCAAATTTTATACTCTCCCGCCCTACCCCATAGCTTGATTTCTGCTTCGCCGTATCAACCGCCACGCGGAAATACAAAGACGACTCCTTCACCAACAGTCCAGACAGAATCACCATATCCGGGCAAAACAAATCAATATAGTTTGACAAAGCCAGTCCCAGCATACTGGCTGCAGATGTCAGCACCTCGCAGGACAGCACATCTCCCTCCTCCGATGCCCGACAAATATGGTAAAAGGAAAACTCCGGAGCATCCACCTTCTCTGCCAAAATACTGCTTCTCCCCTTCTTGATTCCCATCCGGAATTGCTCCATAATCGCCGAGATCGTAGTATAACAATCCACACATCTGTACTTTCCTCATCAGCATGGTATACCCGTCCGACTTTGAATCCTTTACCTGATTGGACGCAATACTCCCTGCACCGCCGGCCACATTGCTGACAACCATAGACTGTCCCAGCTCTTTTTCCATATACTTGGCAATCAGCCGGGCCGCCGTGTCAATACCGCCTCCTGCATTGGCTCCCACAATGATCTGAATCGGGTTCTCCGGCCAACTGATCTCTGCCTCGGCCTTCTCATTGTCGGCTGCCCCTTCTTCCTTTACTTTCTCAACATCAAAATCTACCAGGGGTGTACCAACTGTCACTTTATCCCCTGATTTAGCCCTTGCAGTAAAATGCTTCCCCTTTAGCTTTACTGTATCCAGACCAATATGAATCAGTACCTCCACTCCGTCGTCAGATTTTAATCCAATAGCATGAAGGGTTTCGAAAATTGTAACCACTGTCCCGTTGATTGGGGATACCACATGCCCGTCTGCCGGAAGAATCGCGATTCCCTTTCCCAAAATCTCCTCACCAAAGGTCGGATCACTTACCTCTTTTAAAGATACTGCCTTTCCGTTTACAGGAGCACAGACTGTTTCTGCGTTGGCTGAAACTGTTTTCTTCTCTGCAGATGCCTCTGGCACTGCTTCTGTCGCGTTGTCTTCTTCCTTCGGATCCTTATACAGCACATAGGAAAACCGCAAACGCAATCGCAGACCCAATAATGGCAAAATAAAGGTCATTCAGACTGTCATATTCCATGGTCATCCGGTTATTGATTCCCACAGGAACAATCGCATAGTGGGTTCCTGTCATGACTAACAGCGGGAACCACCCACCCAATACCATGGATACCAGCCATCCATATGCTTCCATGGAGCGCAGGAAATCTGCCAGGTAATTACTGATAATATAGCCTGCATTATATATCGGAATCATGAACAGGCGGATCGCCTCCCCGGATTTCTTCGAAGCGGCCACCATATTGACAAAATTCGGGTGCAGAAGCATGCCTCATCCTCCGGAAGCTCTACCCCCAGCCGCTTGTGTATCATGGATAAGGCTTCCTTGCCGACCAGATACTCATGGTTATAAAATCGCTTAATCTCCCAAAGGAGTCCGTTGCGAAGCATCATCCCCTCATTGGCACGGTCAAGGGCAAAGCTGATATGGTCGGTAAGAGTCAGATAAAGATTCTCATTCAGCTTTTTTCCCAGCGATGTCTTGGCAAAGCTGATAATCTCATTGGTCAGTTGAATCCTCTCTAACGGTACTTTCTCCAACATCTGGACAAGCCGGTTCGATTGTACCGCATCCTGAGCAGTAAAGACCTTTTCCACCATAGCTTCATCAATCGAATCCCCTGGCTTTTTCTTAAATCCCAGTCCACAGCCCATCACCAGGATCTCCTGCCCCTTGCTGTTAAAAGATTTTACCAAATTATTATTGATTACCTTTTCGACCTTCATCCCCATTGTCCGATCCCACATTCCTGAACAGTTCTTTACCGGCATTTTCTATTTCATCATACAAAAAAGGCTATCCTCCTTGTACCAATGAAACAAAACTTCCAATGATAGCAATGTGGTATAGCCTGCATGACCAGTAACAATCCTTTACTGTTTATGGTTTTAACATATGAAAAAAAGAATGTCAATTATTTTTTGCAAAAAGTCTCCCTGCTCTTACTGCCAAAAGCCCCGCCGCATCTGCCAAAAACCACCCAATCGGCACGGCTGCCCAGATTCCTCTTACTCCGATCCACGGCACGGCAGAAAGCGTGTATGCAAGGGCCACACGAGTACCCAGAGAAATTACCGTCAGCACCACAGACACCCCCGGTCTTCCCACAGCCCGAAAATATCCGTAAAAAAGAAATAAAAACCCGATCAGACAGTAAAACGCCCCTTCTATCCTCAAATATTCTATCCCCACTGCCAGCACCTCTGTCTCCGTCTGACGAACAAAGATCTGCAGAAGCTCCCCGGCAAACACACAGACCCCTGCAGTAATTACCATACAAAACGCGAAAGTACAGATCCCGGCAGACCGGACTCCCTTTCGAATCCTTTCCGTCTCACCTGCGCCTGCATTCTGCGCTACAAAGGTAGAAAAAGCATTCCCAAAATCCTGTACCGGCATATAGGCAAAGGAATCAATCTTTACCGCAGCCGCAAAGGCGGCCATGACCACTGGCCCAAAGCTGTTAACCAGCCCCTGAACCATAAGAATGCCGAAATTCATGACAGACTGCTGCACACTGGTAAGAAACGAAAGATGAAAGATCTCCTTCAGCACCTGAAAATCCCACCGTATCCACGCCCTTCCAGGACGAAATTCCGGAAATTTCACCAAAGTATAACAACTGATTCCCACACCGGAAAGGATCTGTGCCAGCACCGTGGCCCAGGCTGCTCCGGCAATCTCCCAGTGAAATACCAGCACAAACACCAGATCCAGCACAATATTAGATACTGCCGACATTCCCAGAAAAATCAGAGGCGCCACCGAATTACCGATTGCCCGTAAAAGGGAAGCAAAATAATTATATATAAAAATTGCCGTAATTCCCCAAAAGATAATCCAGAGATATTCCCGCATCTGTCCATAGACCTCCTTTGGCACCCGCAGAAACTCTAAGATAATGTCTAAACCTCCAAATACGGCTCCGTTAATCAGAAGCGTCAGTGCTCCAATCATCACAAAGGATAAAAACATCCCTTGTTTCATCCGGTCAAAATCCCGTTTCCCATAGCACACGGAGAACATGACTCCGCTGCCCATGCAAAATCCCAATAAAATAGAATTGAGAAACGTCATCAGTGCATAGGCTGAGCCTACTGCTGCCAACGCTTCTCTCCCGATAAACCGCCCTACGATCAAGGTGTCGGTCACATTGTACATCTGCTGCAGCAGATTGCCCAAAATCATGGGCAATGCAAACTGCAGCAGCGTCTTTGTAATAGCTCCTTTTGTCAAATCCAATGTTTTCATCTTACTTGTGTCCAGCCGGAAGTATCTTCTGCACTTTCCTGACCTTCCTGGCTGTCTTCTATGCTGTCCTGCTCCTTAGGTTCCTGCTCATGGCTTTCATTTCCATCTTCTTCCTTGGATTCCAAGTGTTTTTCGGATTCCATGTGCTCCCCGGATTTCTCAGACTTCTCTGCTCCCATGTCCTTTTCTTCAGATCCTTTGTCATCTGACTTTTCCTGGCCGGAATCTTCATCTTCTTTCTTCTCCTCCGGCTCCGGAATCCCTTTACACCGCCGGAAGATCTGCATAAACTCTTTTCCGGTAATGGTCTCCTTCTCGATCAAAAATTCTGCAATCTGGTCCATCACCTCCCGGTTCTCATTGAGAAGCCTTTTTGCCTCGTCGTAAGCTTCCTTGAGAATCCGCATGATCTCATTGTCCACCTCAGCTGCCGTGGCATCCCCGCAGTTCATGACAGTACGCCCGGTCAGATACTGATCCTGCTGGGCAGCAAGTCCCATAAGCCCGAATTTCTCCGACATTCCATACTGAGTCACCATGGCCCTCGCCAGACGAGTGGCCTGCTCAATATCATTGGCCGCGCCGGTGGTCACGGAGTTAAATACAATTTCTTCTGCCGCCCGGCCTCCCAGATAGCCTACCAGCATAGCCCGAAGCTCCTTCTGGCTGTTTAAATACTTCTCCTCCTCGGGAACATGCATCACATATCCCAAGGCGCCCATGGTTCTGGGAACAATGGTAATCTTCTGAACCGGCTCTGCATCCTTCTGAAGAGCGCTGAGCAGGGCATGGCCCACCTCATGATAGGACACGATCCGCCTTTCTTCCTTGCTCAGTACCCGGTCCTTTTTCTCTTTGCCCACTAGGACTACTTCTACAGCCTCAAACAAATCCTTCTGGCTCACCGCATTCCGTCTGTGCTTTACAGCCAGAATAGCAGCCTCATTTATCATATTAGCAAGATCCGATCCCACTGCCCCGGAAGTAGCCAGGGCAATGGCATCCAAATCTACGGTATCGTCCAGGGACACATTCTTGGCATGAACCTTTAAAATCTCCACTCTGCCCTTTAAATCCGGCTTATCCACAATGATTCTTCTGTCAAACCGGCCCGGACGCAAAAGGGCTGGATCCAGAATCTCCGGGCGGTTGGTAGCCGCCAGAATCAAAAGCCCCTTGGAGGAATCCACCCCGTCCATCTCGGATAAAAGCTGGTTTAAGGTCTGCTGCTGCTCGGATTCTCCTCCGCCGCCGTAGTTGCTGCGGCTGCGCCCAATGGAATCCACCTCGTCAATAAAAATAATGCAGGGTGATGTCTGCTGGGCCTGCTTAAACAGATCCCTTACACGGGACGCACCCACGCCCACATACATTTCCATAAAGTCTGAACCGGACAGAAAATAAAACGGCACCTTGGCTTCTCCTGCCACAGCCCTTGCCAGCAGCGTCTTTCCGGTTCCGGGAGGGCCTACTAATAAAGCTCCCTTGGGAAGCCGCGCCCCGATATGAGTATATTTCCCCGGATTCTGCAAAAAATCTACCAGTTCTACCAAAGACTCCTTGGCCTCATCCTCCCCTGCCACGTCGGCAAAGGTAATCCCGGTATCCTTCTGCATATACATCTTGGCAGTGCTTTTGCCCACGCCCATGATTCCTCCGCCCATGCGCTTCATCATAAAATTCATAAAAACCACAATGATCACAAAGGGAATCACAAAGCTTAAAATACTCTCCAAAAGTACGCTGCTGTCCTGCAGTTCCTGTTTGATCTCCACGCCGTGTTCTAAAAGACGGCTGGAAAAATCCCAGTCTGAGCCCAGCCGGATCACGTAATACTGCTTAGCCGGATTCTTGTCATTGACCGTTTCTTTGTACTGGATATCCAGCACGGAGCTTTTCACCAGCACGGATTCCACAATGCCGGATTCTACCTCCTCTACAAACTGATTGTAGCTGATCTCCTCCCGTCCCTCGGACACCATAACATTGCGCATCATGTACACAGCTACCATGGTGATAATGGCCGCTACCAGCATAACCATGATCTGGCTCTGGGGACCTTGATTTTTATTGTTGTTGCCGCCGTTTCCAGGCGGCTGATGGTTGTTGTTCTCCATTCCTTGTATCTTCTCCTATTCCTTAGGAACTGTTCATAAAGAACCAGTGGATCGTGGGCAGAATTTTTCTTTGAGAATACTGCTCAAAAATCAGGCGCATAGTAAGCTATGTAACTGATTTTGAGCTGTGCTCTCAAAAAAAACAAGTCGTATCACAGGTTATTTGTGAACCGTTCCCTATCTCTTGGCACAGTCATTCTTCATTATACTCATTCCTCATGCAGAAATCAAGAAAAGCTCTCATAAAAAATCTATGAATTTTAAAAAAGTTCTGGATTTCCAGGATTTCCGGTTGTATAATAGACAAGTTAATTTTCAAATCGGATTTATTTTTTGCTGAAGGAGGTTTCCCTATGCCAGTTAAATACGTCTTTGTCACCGGCGGCGTGGTATCCGGTCTTGGAAAAGGCATCACGGCCGCATCCCTGGGCCGTCTTTTAAAAGCCCGCGGGTATCAGGTTACAATGCAGAAATTCGACCCCTATATTAATATTGACCCCGGCACCATGAATCCGGTACAGCACGGCGAAGTATTTGTGACAGATGACGGTGCAGAGACGGATCTGGATCTGGGACACTATGAACGCTTTATTGACGAAAGCCTTACCAGAAACTCCAATGTAACCACCGGAAAGGTATACTGGAGCGTACTTCAAAAGGAACGACGGGGCGATTTCGGCGGCGGCACGGTTCAGGTGATTCCCCACATTACCAATGAGATCAAAAGTCGTTTTCACCGCAATTTCACCACCGAAAATACGGAGATTGCCATTATCGAGGTAGGCGGCACTGTGGGAGATATTGAGAGCCAGCCCTTTTTGGAAGCGATCCGCCAGTTTCAGCATGAGGTCGGCCATGACAATGCTATCCTGATCCATGTAACCCTGATCCCCTATCTGAAGGCTTCTGGGGAATTAAAGACCAAACCAACCCAGGCCAGTGTGAAAGACTTACAGAGCATGGGCATCTGGCCCGACATGATCGTATGCCGCAGTGAACATCCTCTGGATTCTGCCATCCGCAGCAAGATAGCTCTGTTCTGTAATGTTCCCAAGGAACATGTGCTTCAGAATCTGGATGTGGAGGTGCTCTATGAAGCCCCTCTTATTATGGAAGATGAGCATTTGGCCCAGGTAGCATGCAAATGCTTAAAGCTTGACTGTCCTGAACCGGATCTGGACGACTGGCGCACCATGATCAATGCCTGGAAGCATCCCCTGCACCAGGTTAAGGTGGCTCTGGTAGGCAAATATACCCAGCTCCATGATGCCTATATTTCCGTTGTGGAAGCCTTAAAGCACGGCGGTGTGGCAAACCGCACCGATGTGAAAATTCAATGGATCGACTCTGAGACCGTAACTCCGGAAAATGCCGGCCGGCTTTTTTCTGATGTGTCCGGAATCCTGGTTCCGGGCGGTTTCGGCGACCGGGGAATCGACGGCAAAATCACTGCGATCCGCTATGCCCGCGAACATGGTATTCCGTTCTTGGGTCTGTGTCTTGGCATGCAGCTTGCCATTGTAGAATTTGCCCGGCACGTAGTCGGCTTTGAGGATGCCCACAGTATTGAGCTTAACCCGTCTACTACCCACCCTGTGATCCACCTGATGCCAGAGCAGGACGGCATTGAGGACATCGGCGGCACCCTGCGTCTTGGATCCTACCCATGTGTGCTGGATAAAGCCTCCAAAGCCTATGAGCTCTATGGCAGAGAAACCATTCATGAGCGCCACCGCCATCGCTATGAGGTCAACAATGATTTCCGAAAAACCCTGACAGAGCATGGGATGAAACTCTGCGGCAAGTCACCTGACGGACGGATCATAGAGATGATCGAGCTTCCCGGCCACCCTTGGTTTGTGGCTACCCAGGCGCACCCTGAGCTAAAATCCCGCCCTAACCGGCCTCATCCTCTATTTCTCGGATTTGTCAGTGCGGCATTAAAGCATCAGGAAAAATAAATATTTCAGTTTTTTTCATAAAACTGCCAAAAACCGCCATGCCTGCTGCAGGGCGGTTTTGTGTATATTTTTTTATCCTTCTTCCATACTATCCTTGAAACGATCTTTGAAGGCTTCGCCCATCATCCAAAAGCAACCAGACGAAAAGCAAAGCAAAATCCTGAAAGGAATGATAACAAATGAAACCACCAAGAAATCCCAACACACCCAAAAACGACCCTTATGGCTGCGACGAGCCAGACGCTCTGAACATCAAAGCCTGTTCTGCCACGGACTGCACCGGCCTGATCCCCTCCCTTCCCACATCGGATGCGGAGCTGGAATCCTATGCTGAAGTGTACCACTATCCGGCTGATATTTTCAAAGACTAAAGTATAGCTTTGCCCAGAGCGTGTCTGAAAATTGCTTTCTGACAGCGGTGCGTCACCGTTTGTGGAACACTGGAGGCATCCCTTGCGGGGATTTGGGCCGAATGGAGGAGGCGTAGCAGGCTACGTTGACTGAATTTGGCCCAAATATACCGCAAAGCAGGACATAAACCGTCAATGCTGCTCAAGAGTGGATTTCCCCGGTAATGGTAATTGGTCAGACAAGCCCTTTATCGTTCAATAGCTCCCCCGCCGCAAAAGCTTCCTCATATAGGCAAAAGCCGCTTTCTCCCCCTTATCCCGCAGTATGATCAAAATCCTCTCCAACAGCCTCTTTGTCTCAGGATTCATGGCTCCTTCCAGAAAGGGGCGCTCCCTCATATAATACTCCCAGGCAGCCCCGTCCGTATAATCCTTCCCTCGGTAAACTCTGCAGGCAGCGATCCGGTCCATAACCATCTCAATTACATAATTCAGGGGCATCCTGCACCCGACCATTCCCTGGCTGGCCTTGGAAAAATCCATCCAATATTCAAAATGATGCTTATTCCTTCCTTTGTGATGAAGCCAGGCTGCCGAATATCCAAATAGCTCACGCTCCACCGCATTAGGACTCCTGTCCCCCTGATAATAGCGCACCCCGGTAAAAAACTCGGCTGGCGTGTATTTAGACAGATCATGCAAAAGACCCTGCCGATATAATCCTACCCGAAAACAATTCCTCATAACCAGGCATTTGTGCTCTGTGATCGTCATAAAATGCTTCCCTATATTCCTTAATTTCATGTTATCACCCTTTTCCCTTTTGCGTATTGATGAAATTTTACCACATTATCCTTTGCCGCACCATCCCCTTTTTCATTTCAAATAAAAGAAATGCGTCCAAAAATTCCAGAAAATTGTTTGACAGAATATCCTTTCTATGATATTCTAAGAAAAGCGGCAAAACGCAGACGACTTACATTTTTATATTTCTAATCTTTTGGAGGTAACATCATGAGCAAAGGTACAGTCAAGTGGTTTAACAATCAGAAAGGCTATGGCTTTATCTCTGACGAGCAAGGCAATGACGTATTCGTTCATTACTCTGGTCTGGATATGGAAGGCTACAAGACCTTAGAAGAAGGAGCCAGTGTATCATTTGAAGTAACAGAAGGCGCCAAAGGCCCCCAAGCCATTCATGTAACCACAGTGTAAGGAATTTGAGCATAATAAAGAAAGCTGCTATAGGGGCTCTCCCCCGACAGCAGCTTCTTTTTTTGATCCTCCTTGATTCACCGAATATAGGACAGCAGAGAATGTCCGATCGTGCCCTCCGGCATGGGAACCCCCAACACATCCGCCGCCGTGGCTCCTACCACAGCAAAGGTATCTGCCTCCGGCAGCTCTCCAAAGCCTTCCAAATTCTTTCCATATATGAAAAGCGGCACCTGCTCCCTGGTATGATCTGTTCCCGTGTAAGTAGGATCATTGCCATGATCTGCCGTAATCATCAGAAGGTCATCTTCCCTCAGCACACAAAGCAGTTCTCCTAGCTTCTCATCAAACCGTTCCAGTTCCCCGGCATACCCTGCCGGATCCCTTCGATGCCCCCACAATGCGTCAAAATCCACCAGATTCACAAAACAAAGGCCATGAAAAGCCTCTCCCGCTGCCTGTATAGTCTGCTCCATTCCATGAACCGAGCTTTTGGATTTTAATGACCTGGTGATTCCGCACCCGGCAAAAATATCCTGGATCTTTCCAATCGAGATTACATCCAGCCCTTTCTCCTTCATGGAATCTAAGGCCGTCCTTCCAAAGGGCGGGACAGCATAATCATGCCGGTTGCTGGTTCTCTTAAACTGCCCCCGCTTTTTCCCCACATAAGGTCTGGCAATGACCCGCCCCACCTTCCACTCATCCCGCATGGTCAGCTCCCTGGCAATCTCACAGCAGCGGTACAGCTCCTTTAAGTCAAAGGTTTCCTCATTCCCGCAGATCTGCAGCACAGAATCTGCAGAGGTGTAGACGATCATATGACCCGTGGCAATTTCTTCCTCTGCCAATTCCTCCAATATCTGAGTGCCGCTGGCACTCTTATTCCCGATCACCTTATGTCCGGTACGCCTTTCCAGCTCCTCGATCAGCTCAGAAGGAAAGCCGGTGTCTGTAAAGGTAATAAAGGGCTTTTCTGTCTTCAGCCCCATCATCTCCCAATGGCCTGTCATGGTGTCCTTGCCGCGGCTTCTCTCATTCAGCCTCATAAAATAACCAAGAGGACGCTCTGCGGGAGCCATCTGTCTTAAAGGATGAAGATTGGCCATCCCCAGCTTCTGAAGGTTGGGAAGCCTTAAATGCTCCACACTTTCTGATATATGTCCTAAAGTATCGGTTCCCTGATCTCCATACTCCTTTGCATCCCTTGCTCCTCCGATTCCCAGGGAATCAATCACGATCACAAAAACACGATTCCACGATTTTCCTGCCATCCTTCCGCTGCTCCTTTCTGCCCTTGCTCCATTTGTTTTCTTCTATGTCTTCTGAATCATAAACTCTCTCGTTTTCCTGCAGCTTCCAGTGCTTTTCTCTCTCATTTCGGATTCTCTGACTGCAGATTCTCCGGTCCGAATCCTTCTGGGAGAAGCTCTGACAAAACGTACTCCTTCCAGTGTTCTTCATCCCTTGCCAGAATGATCCGAAACACATCCGGTTGGCAGAATTCCCGCATCACCTGTCTGCAGACCCCACAGGGAGCCGTATATCCACTTAAAATCCCGTGTTTTCCACCTACAATGCAGATTGCCGAAAAATGCCGTTCTCCCTGACTGACTGCCTTAAAAAACGCTGTTCTCTCTGCACAGACAGTAGGAGTATAAGCAGCATTTTCAATATTACAGCCCTGATAAATCTTCCCGTCCTCTGTCAGAAGCGCTGCCCCTACCTGAAAATCGGAATAGGGGGTGTACGCATATTCCATAGCCTCTATGGCCTTGCGGATCAATTCCTTCTCTGTAACCATCCTGGCCTCCTGGTTTTTCCTTCTTGTTTTTTACGCCGGTAAAAAATCCCATTTCTGATTAATATCCTTCTCCTGCTTTGGATGCATCTTCCTTGACCAGCTTTACCATTCTGCTGGTTCCCAGCCTGTCCGCTCCCAGCATGAGAAAACGCTTTGCGTCCTCCAGGGAGGAGATGCCCCCTGCCGCCTTAATCTTTACCCTTTCACTTACATGCTCCGAAAACAATTCAATATCTTCAAACGTTGCCCCGGCCTTAGAAAAGCCGGTAGAGGTCTTAATATAATCTGCCCCGGCATCCCCCACCACCTGGCACATCCGGATCTTCTCGTCCTGGGTAAGAAGACAGGTTTCAATGATCACCTTGAGGATTTTCCCTTCACAGGCTTTTCTGATCTGATAAATTTCATCCTCCGCCAGATCAAACCGCCCATCCTTCACCCATCCTAAATTAATGACCATATCAATCTCGTCTGCTCCATCCCTTACAGCCTGTTCTGTCTCAAACACCTTTACAGCCGTGGTATGATATCCATTGGGAAATCCAATTACCGTGCAAACCTTCATCCTGTCTCCCACGTATTCCTTTGCCTGCTTCACAAAACACGGCGGAATGCAGACCGAAGCCGTTCCGTAAAGAACCGCCTCATCACAAAGGTCCTTTATGGAATCCCAGCCAGCTGTCTGAGACAACTGGGTGTGATCCACATGGCCTAAAATCTCGTTGATTTCCATATCGTTCTCTGCTCCTCTTCTCTCCCGACTCACATCCGTTTCATCCTTCGGACAATCTATGGCAGCCCTTCCGTCCTAAGAGCATGATGCCTTATCCCTTTGAATCAAAATCCGAACAGCCTCCACTGCCGTCCGGATGGCCGCATCCGTATCATGAACCACCGGATTTTCCAGCCCGGCCTTTGCCCGCTCCTGATTCGCCATCACCAGCAGTACGGTTCCTGCCCGCACCCTCAGATAATCAGCCACCACAAACACTGCGGCTGACTCCATCTCCGACGCCTTGCAGCCTAACCGCACCCAGGCATCCCATTTATCCATCAGCTCACGTCCCACTGGCTTTGTCTCCGGCGAATGCTGTCCATAGAAAGAATCCTTGCACTGCACCACCCCGATATGGAAAGGCTGTCCAAGCCTTTGTGCTGCCTCCGCAAGAGCTGCCGTCACTCCAAAGTCTGGTACTGCCGGAAACTCAATGGGCGCATATTCTTTGCTGGTTCCCTCCATGCGGACAGCGCCGTTTGCCACTACTAAGTCGCCGCTTTTTACCTGCAGATCCATTCCGCCGCTGGTACCCACCCGGAGAAACGTATCTGCCCCGCACTGAACTAGTTCTTCCATGGCAATCGCCGCCGAAGGCCCTCCGATGCCAGTAGAGGTAACACTGACCTTTTCCCCGTCTAAGGTCCCTGTGTAGGTCACATATTCCCGGCTGTCTGCCACCAGCCTGGGTTCATCCAGGTATTCTGCGATTTTCTGACATCTTTTAGGATCCCCCGGAAGAATCACATACCTCCCTACTTCTCCTTTTCCGACCTGGATATGATACATTTTTCCTGCCTGCTCCGAATAATCAATCATTCCTTTCCCCTCCTGCAAATCAGCCTCTACCGCGCTTGTAAAAGAAGCCTTTTCAGCTCCTCCACTGTCACCGGATAATGTCTGCTGCAGAAATGACAATTGACCTCAATGGTCTTCCCCTCGTCGATCATCTGCTGCAGCTCCTGCCTGCCTACACTGACCAGCGCCTTTTCAATCCTCTCCTTTGAGCAATTACAAGAAAATTTCACAGGCATCTGATCCAAAATCTCCAAATCCAAATCTTCTAAAACATACTTTAAAATTTCTTCCGGAGTCCTGCCCTCATCCAGGAGAGCCGTCACCGAAATGATCTGGGAAAGCCTCTTCTCCAGTCCGGAAACCACCTCCTCCGATACGCCCGGCATCATCTGCAGAATAAATCCGCCGGCCTGGCGCACCGTATTTTCCCGGTTCATCAATACGCCCAAAGCCACACTGGACGGCGTCTGCTCTGAGGTGGCAAAATAATAGGTCAAATCCTCTGCAATCTCCCCGGTCACCAATATGGTCTGCCCTACATACGGCTCCTTCATCCCCATATCCTTGATTACGGTCAGTACCCCGACTCCCAGAGCTTTGCCTACATCCAGCTTTCCCTTCTCATTAGGCGGAAGCATCACCTCCGGATGAAATGCATAGCCCTTTACATTTCCCTTAGAATCTGCTGTCACAGTCATCCCGCCAATGGGACCATCCCCTTCTATCTTAATGGTCAAAAGGTCCTTTTCCCCCTTCATCATGGCTCCCATCATAGCGCTTCCGGTCAAAAGCCTGCCCAAAGCCGCTGTTGCCACCGGGCTGGTATTGTGAGAAGCTCTTGCAAATTCCACTGTATCCCGGGTTGTCGCCGCAAATGCCCGGACCTGCCCTTTGGCAGCCGTAGCTCGAATCATATAGTCCACTCTTGTTCTCCTTTAAATGTTTTTAAATCCTCCCTTTTCCTCAAACTCCCCCTGAAACGCCATCAGATCCTGTCCTTTTAAGGTACGCTCCAAAAGCTGGGGCAGCTTCTGAGGATTACAGGCAAAGCAAGGAATCCCGACGCCGGCGATTCTTTGAGCCATCTGGGCGTCATAGTAAGGCTTCCCTCCATCTGCAATGGCAAGCAGGCACACGACCGTTGCCCCTGACTCCTTCATCTCCTCCAGCCGGCGCAAAAGTCCGGCCCGGTTGCCCCCTTCCATCAGGTCACTGATCAGGAAGAACAGGGTCTTTTTGGGATTCTCGATAAACTGCTGGCAATAGGCAATGGATTTATTAATATCCGTACCGCCCCCTAATTGAAATCCAAACAGCAGATCCACCGGATCCTCACATTTCTCCGTCAAGTCCACTACCTGAGTGTCAAACGCCACGATCCTGGTCCGAATGGCTGCCATGCTTGCCAGAATACAGCTCATAATCGAGGAATAAATCACAGACTCCCCCATGGAACCGCTCTGGTCCACATCCAGGATCACCGTATACTTGCTGGCCGCTGTCAGGGTAGTCCGGTCAAAGAAATAATAGTGCTCCGGAATAATCTTTTTCAGTTCCGGGTTGTAGTTCTTGATCCCCCGGCGGATGGTGGTGGGAAAATCCAGGGCTGCCGCTGACGGAATAGGAGAATGCTGCCGTCTGTTAACTGCCGCTGTCACCGCCCTTCGGATATCACTCTCCAACAGCTTATTGATTTCCTCCACGATCTTTGCCATAAACTCCCGGACACTTTCCTTGCTCCTTTTAGGAACCTGGTCCTTTAAAAGCAGGATCGTAGTGGCAAGGTTCATGTCCGGCTCCATCTGCTCCAAAAGCTCCGGCTCAAATATCAGCTGCTTTAGGCCGCACCGCTCCATGGCATCTGCCTGGACAATTTTCACCAGCTCCTTGTCAAACAGAGTCCGCACGTCTCCCAGCCACCGGGTTATCTGAGGATTAGACGGCCCCTTTCCCGCCCCCCGCCCGCCCGGGCCGAATCCTCCGGCAGAGCTTTTATTATAAATCGCGGCCAGGGCCTGGTCCATCATCCACTGCTCCTCTGTAAGCAAGGCCCCTCCCCCGCCATCCATGGTCTCAAACTGACTCTGGCTCTCCTCCCCCAAAATCAGACGCCAGCGTTTCATCCGCTCCTTTGTCTCCATTTGTCCAGGCTTCCTTTCCATTATTTTAAATATCCCCAAAATCAAAATCATCCAATCCCGACAGAACGGAAAACTCCTCCTCTGACACCGGCCCGTTTAATACCTCGCTGACCTGGGACGGGTTTACCTGCCAGACTTCTCCCAGATTTTCCGCAATCTGATTTTTTTCCTCTGATGTAAAATCCGCGAAAGCACGTCGCAAAAACACCAATGCCCGCTTAAATTCCTCATCGTCCAGTGTATCCAGATAATCGTTCAGCTTTTCCCACAAGGTAAGCCGCGCAATCAATGCATAATGGTTCTTCATGGACAGGCCCTCGAACCATCCTGCCCCCAGCTCTGCCGGAATGCCCTTGGAAAGACGCCGCTCCACCTCTCGCCCCAGCTCCTGAGAGTCCATCCGTCCCATCTCCAGAAGAATGGCGGCCGCAAGCCCTGACAAACGGGTATTTAAATCATCCCTTGTGGCGATCTCCGTCAGCACCCTCTGCCATCTCTCTCCATCCAAAAAGTCATGGTTTACAGACACCTGATGAAGCGTCACCATAGACTGGGCAAGCAGCTTTGCCGCCCCGTCGTCGCACACGCATTCCCCCGCCAAAATCAGGCAGGCACGAAGAAACAGCTGAGATAAAATGGGAATCAATGGCTCCCGGTTCAGCCTGCGGATATCCCCATAGCGAAGCACAACCGAAAGCCGCCCTGCCGTCTCCGCAATTTCTGTCACAGACACTGCATCCACTGCCGTACTCTGCAGGGCATTTACTGCGTACTCCATAGAGGCAGGCATTCCGCAATTACAGGCTTCCTCAATCACTTCTGCAATCCCGGCAATCCCGGTATTCAAGGTTCTCTCCCGCAATTCAAAGGAAGCGGCCTGCTCCACCGTATCCCCCTTTAATACAGCCTCCACAATCTGCATCTCCGCCTCAGGGGTCCATCGGAGAATCCACTGCTCTGCCCAGGTAGCCCGTTCCTGCCTTACCGCCTGCAAAGAACCAAAGCCAATCCCCAGCACCCGAAGCCTGTGAAGGAAAAATGAACGCTCCAGATCAAGAAATGCCGCCCGCTCTGACTTGACCGTCAGCTTTTCCCGCAAATCAAGAGACAGCTCCTGGGCGCTTACCGACTTATATTTTTCCAGCCGCAGCTCCTTTAACTGCCGGTAAAAATCCGACTGGATGGAGGTCTGGCTCACCCCCTCCGGCAGACTTCCGATCTTTGTGCCGATCTCCGTATCCGCCACTGCCAAGGCAATCTCCGAAAAGCTCCCATGGCCCATACAGGTTACTGCAGCATCCCGCAGATCCCGCAGGGCAGGAAGGTGTCCGCCGTGAAGCTCTGCCAAGGAACCGGCCAGCCGTACCGCCTCAATAATCTCCGCAGAGGATACCATATTCCCATGCTCCCTCTGGTATGCTGCCAAGGCGGCAAGGTACCGCCGCCCGGTATAATCCGGTATCTCCCTGCAAAGTCCGTCCCACAAAAACTCATAATACGCGGGGGCACGGTTGCCTGCTCCATACCCGGCCCGCTCCGATAGCCGGAAATAGGAATAAGGCATTAAAGTTTTTTTCACATCAAGCTTTGGAAGCTTTTTCAACTCCTTATCTGTCATAGGCCTTTCGCCTGAAAGCAGTCCTTCCACATGAAATGCTCCTGTGACCACTGCGATCTTATCCGATGAAAATCCTTCCTTTTCTGCCTGGGCAATCACCCGGCGCATATACGCCTCCCGAACCAGGTTCTCCGCGTCCTCCTCTCCGTCTCCCATGGAAAGCTCCCGGAGAAACCGTCCAAATTCAGCTGCGCCTCTCTCGTATCCTTTTTCGTCAGAAGCATGCTCTAACGTGCGCTCCCAGAAGGTTTCCTGATCTCCGTCCCCAGAGCACTCCCCCAGCCGCCGGTAGACATACGCCGTAGGACTTTCTTTCGGGTCCCCTGCCTCCTCTCCTGGCTGCTCCATGCACATCAGCTTCCTTTGTTCCCGGCTCCGCCTCTGCTCCTCAATTCCAAGAAACACCTGAGAAGGCAAGTCGCAGAACCTGCACTCACACCCATGCTCCCTGGCCCAGAGAATTGCCTGATATTCCGGAGAATACACGGCAAACGGATACAAAATCGTCCGAACAGGCAGTTCTTCCGTATACGCCATCACTGCCACCGGGGGCTTTACCTCCGGATCTTTCAAATCCCCGATCAGCTCCGTAAAATCTGACGGTCCCTCGATCAGAACCAGCTCCGGTGAAATCTCATCCAAAAACCTTCTCACATAATATGCTCCTGCCGGTGACAAATGCCGGATTCCAAACACATGAGGGCCCTTTTTTTCTCCCTTATCCTTCACCTTGCCTCCCATCAGCGGTTCAGCTCCTTACATTCCTGATACAAGGACAGCCACTTTGACCCCCGTTTCTTCATAATATTTTCCAGATATTCCTCCCAGGTCTTGCCGTCCTTGCTGTCCTCCTTGACCACAGCGCCCTGCAGTCCTGCAGCCAGGTCCCGATCCGTTATATGGCCGTCTCCAAAGCTTCCTGCCAACGCCATACTGTTGGCAAGCAGGGAAATGGCTTCTGCTGTAGAGAGCACCCCGGAGGTAGGCTTTAGCTTCTGCTTTCCATCTAATGTGGCGCCGCTGCGAAGCTCTCGGAAAATGGTACATACCTTTCTCACCACTTCCTCCTCCGGCAGACGGGCATTCAGGTCCAGACTTCCTGAAAGCTGCTTAATCCTGGTCTCCACAATATCCATCTCCGCCTCCAGGCTGTCCGGCGCAGGCAGCACCACAATATTAAACCGCCGCTTCAGGGCAGCCGACATTTCGTTGACCCCTTTATCCCTGGTATTGGCCGTGGCAATCACGGAAAATCCCTTTCTGGCCGGAATCTCTACCCCCAACTCCGGCACAGAGATTCTCTTCTCTGACAAAATGGAAATCAATGCATCCTGAACCTCTGACGCACACCGGGAAATCTCCTCTACCCTGGCAATCATTCCCTGCTCCATGGCACGGTAGATAGGACTGGGAATCATGGCCTCCCTGGAAGGACCATTTGCAATCAGCATGGCATAATTCCAGGAATACCGAATCTGTTCTTCCGTAGTCCCGGCAGTTCCCTGGATCACCCTGGTGGAATCCCCGTTAATGGCTGCTGTCAGATGCTCCGACAGCCAGGACTTTGCCGTCCCCGGCTCCCCGATTAAAAGAAGGGCCCGGTCTGTCACCAATGTAGAGATGGCGATCTCCACCAGGCGCTCATGGCCGATATACTTGGGCGTGATCTCCACATCCCCGGATTTTCCCCCGCAGATATAGGTAAACACAGACCGGGGAGACATTCTCCACCCGGCAGGCACCGGATATTTCTCATTTGCAATTAATGCCTGGATTTCTTTCTGAAAAAGCTGCTCTGCAGGCAGCCGCTGCATATTCTGTTCCATTTTGTTTCTCCTCCTCTTTACAAAACCTGTGGCAGCCCTTGCCAGCCTTAACCCTTACCCCAGGGGCTTAGCCCCTGCAGCATATCCTCTACAGCTTCTCCGCCGGAACCCCGCTTAAAAGTCCGTCTCTCCAATGCTCCATGATCGCAATGCCGTTGGTTACTTTGCCCTTTCTCTGCTGAATCATCTGATCCAGCTCGTCAGCCAGCTCCTGATTGGTCATGGGAAGCTCACTGAGCAGGCTGCGGATCAGATAAGACGGAATGGAGTTTCCATCCGTCACACAGGCTGCCAGAAGTCCTTTATAATTTTTCCATCCACACTTCTTCATCATCTGGATTCCGTCTGTAGTAGGCGTCAGCCGCAAAGCTCCCTCGTAGAAAAACCTTCCATAAGGCTCCTGCAGCTCCTTTACATCCGGCCGGTAAAGCTTTGCCACCATCCAGTCATAATAGTTCCG
Source organism: bacterium D16-56 (assembly GCA_003611875.1). GTDB lineage: Bacteria > Bacillota > Clostridia > Lachnospirales > Lachnospiraceae > Brotaphodocola. Next base: position 160,992 of record RAYY01000004.1, read on the forward strand.
ATACATACTGTAGTTGTTTCGTCTCCCTGTGGCAAACCGTCCCGGATAATTTAACAGCAGATCATACCACCGCAGATCGATCCCGTCAGGAATCCACCGACACACCTGACGGTCTCTCACAGGGCTGTTCATTTCCTCTAAGGTAATCCCATATCTTTCCCTGTCCTCCCGATAAACGATCTTGGCAAACCCATACAGCACACCTGTAGCATCCTGCTTTTTCCCTGTCAGCTTCCGTAATATTCCGTCCGGCTTTAAAAACTCGTGAAACCGCTCATAGGTTTCCTCTGCCGAAGCAGTCAGAACCGATACCAAAAATACCGGCTCCAAAAATTCCTCCCCATGACGCTCATACATTTCCTCTGCCAGAGAACACAGAGAAGGATGACCGCTTCGAATCACAGACTGACTTAAAACGGCCGGCACCTCCTTAGGCATGATCTGGTAAACCTTCTCATAGCAGCCGCAGATAGCCTTCGAATGTTTTCCGGCAGCCGCATTCCAGAGAAGCCTCAGTCTTCTTTTGTAGTTTTCCCGCTCCTCCTTTGCCTTTGCCCGCTCCTTTGCCCGCTCCTCCTTTGTCTCCTTGCCTTTTACCTGCTCCTCCTTGACCTCCGTCTCCGGAATCCCGACGGCAATCCACTTTTCCAGAGCATCCGCAATCAAATCCCCGGCCCAGTCCCGATCTGACGGCTCCAGATATCCGGCCGTCTCCTCCGGCCTTTTCTCCATCCTTTCTTTCCAGAACCCTGCCACTTCCTCCCCGTCCATATAAGACAAGGCCCTCATGGCTGCTTCCCTGCATTTTCCTTTTTCCGATTTCTGATAGTCTAAAAGCAGCTCTGCATTGGAAAGGTCATGACGAAGGGCCAAAAGGGCCGCCTCCTTGATCTCCTTTCCCCCTTCCTTTGCCGCATACCGGTAAAACTCATTTTCCCGGCTTCCTGCAATCTGCTCTATAACCTCGATCCTGCGGGCCATCTCCCTTTTTCCGTCAGGGATAAATCCCTTTTTCAGCAGAGGGATCACCGAATCTCCCTCCTGGGTCAGCCATTCTGCCACCATCTCTGCCAGCTCCCCGTAGCTGTCCCCCAAGGCACGTACCATCCAGTACTTCATCCGATAATCCTGAAATATTCCCGGATCCTCCTCATGGGCATCCCGTATGACCGCATACCGGCCGCCGCCGGTTCCGCGAAACGCCTCCAGTACTGCCGCAAGCCTTCCATAGGAAACCTTCTGATACAGATCCCCGTCTGGTAAAAACATCTCCGGCTCCTGAATCTCCCCGTCTGCTCCCGTGGTCCCCTGGGTGCACAAAACGGCATCCAAAAGGCCCAGCGTATCTAAAAGCACTCCTGCACGATCCTCACATTCCGGCATCAAAAGCGTACCCGCCATCCCATATATTTTCTGAAATACCGGGGAAGCCTTGGCAAATGGCTCCACCTGCTGCACCGCCCTTTTCAGACGAAAATCCTCCTGAATCAGATTTACCCCGGCAGCTGCCGCTGTTTCCAGCCTGTCCCTCAGTTCATATACTGCATCCAAATTCATACACTTCTTCCTCTTTTCTCCTGCTGCAAAACCGTTCCTATATTATTTCCAATACTTTCTGCCCTGCCTATTCCCATTACCCTTGTTATGTTCCAATCGCTTTCCATTCCTTTAAGGCAGCTTCCAATCCTTTGGCAAATAGTATGCTCTTGAGCATCTCTCATGCTAATACAGAAGCCTCACGATCCCCTTTTCCGTCACAATACTGCATGGATACATTCGGATCCTTCGCTCCTTTGAATCGTAATACAGCAATCCGAACAATGCCTGGCCACGATATACCTCAGGATCCGAAATCAAGGACAGGGCAGTCATCGTATCCTCCCACCCCTCTCTGCCTGCCAGCTCCATCCGTCCTCCGGTTTCATCCTCCAGCACCCACAGATCCCCCTGCTTAGTCCGGATGGTCCCGATTCTCTCATACCTGAGAAGCATTCCGCAGTAATCCTCTGACAAAAGATTCTTCATTTCATTTTTCGCCAGCTTAACTGCTGTCTGGATCTCTCTGTGGGCATGTGCCGTCACATCTGCAAGCACCCGGCCGTCCATTGGCTCAAAATCAGCGTTCTCCCAGCGAATCCGTTTGTTCATCCCTCCGGGATAATAGCAAAGCATGGGCGTATTTACCACATCAAAGCACGAGTCCTCCTGCTTTACATATTTCAGCGCTTTTACCGGTCGGTAATTGTATGTGCTGGAAATCTCCCCTGTATCCACATCTGCCCAATATCCGATATCAATATATTCCTTCCTGGCCTCGTCATAAATCACCTGAAAGGAAAGCTGCACAAGCCTGGCATGTTCCTTTTTAAGCCCCAGGCCCTCCAGCTGATCCAGCTTCCAGATTCCTCCCAGCTTCTCGTACAGAATATCGTCGTCTGCCTCCGGAGAGTCTGTGTCCAGCTTTCCGTTCAGATAAACCGCCGCTTTCTTCTCCAAAGCCCTCAGACGCTTCAGTACCTCCACTGCCTGATGGTAATGGCTTTTATCCTGATCCTTCTGGTATACCTCCATCTCCAGCACCAGCCGGTTAAAATAATTCTGAGGCCCCGGCAGATAATAATCGCCCAGCTGTTTAGCCAGATCCCGATAGTTTTTTAAAGAAACACTCCCCATAGAGGAAAGTCCGGTATTCATAAGCTGATCCGTCATCTGCTTCATCAGCCCCAGGCCCTCCAGCTGCTTTTTGATCTTCTTTGTCCGGGCAGCCTTTCCTGCCCTGCTGCTTTTTTCCGAAACCGGCTTCTTCGCCTCTGACGGGTCTGTCTTCTTTGCCTCTCTGGCCTGCTTTTTCTCCCGCTTCTCCAGAATATCCTTCGGGATATCCCCCACCGGAAAATCCTTCTGTGCCGCCATCTCAAACATCAGCGCCAGACTGTGCTTGCAGGGAAACTGCCGGCTGGGACAGCTGCACCGAAACACCGGCTTATCATCTTCCACAAAATCTGCCGAAACTACATAGTTGGACTTTCCGCTTCCTTTACATTCCCCCATATAAAAGGTGTCGTCCTCTGACCTCATACGCGACACGAACCCGCCCCCGCTGGAAATCTTTCTGCCGTTGCTTAAAGCATTGGCATTAGGGGCAAGAGCTCCGATCTGCTGTTCACTGAACTTTCTCATACCTTGTAAAAAAACCTCCTCTTTGATGAATCTATCCGACCTTATAACAAAAAACAGGCAAAATCGAAGCTGCGCTTCAATCCTCCCTGTTTCCGTTCCAAACAGCGGACCTTTTTTCTATATGCCCTGCAAAATGTCCGCAAAATGCAGAAAATGTGCTTCTTACACACTCCGGCATTCTGATGAATCAAAAACCACACGCAGCATCAGACTGTTCTCAGGTTCTTCCGTCATCCCTCATCCCAATTGTGGTATACCGCCTGCACGTCATCATCTGCATCCAGCAGATCCAGCAGTCGGTTCATCCTCTTAATATCCTCCTCTGCCGTCAGCTCCACCCAGGTCTGGGGAATCATGGTCACATCCGCTTCCAGCATCTCAATTCCCGCCTTTTCAAGCGCTTCCCGCACCTGGCTGAAATCCTCCGGCGCTGTGATCACCTCAAAGCTGTCCTCCTCCTCGGCAAAGTCCTCGGCGCCTGCATCCAGAGCCATCATCATCAGTTCATCCGGATCCATCTCACAATCCTCCTTGCCGATGATGATCTGTCCCTTTTTATCAAACATAAAGGACACGCTTCCCTGAGCGCCTACATTCCCGTTACCCTTGGTAAAGGCGCTCCGCACATTGGCGGCTGTACGGTTCTTATTGTCCGTCAAAGCATCCACAATGACCGCCACCCCATTCGGACCATAACCTTCATAGGTCAGCAGCTCATAATTGACAGAATTGGCATCTCCCGCCGCTTTCTTAATTCCGCGGTCAATGGTATCGTTTGGCATATTGTTGGCCTTCGCCTTGGCAATCACATCACGAAGCTTACTGTTGTTGGCCGGATCCGGACCTCCTTCCTTCACCGCCACTGCCAGCTCCCTGCCGATCACGGTAAAAATCTTACCCCTAGCCGCGTCATTCTTCTCTTTCTTGTGCTTAATATTGGCAAACTTAGAATGTCCTGACATACTGCTTTTACTCCTTATCTTTTCGTCCTTTTTACTTCCCACTCCATTTTAACACTACTTATCCAGAATATCAACCCCTACAGCAATCCCCATTTACAATTCACATGGATGCAAAAAAACCAATGGCATAAGCTTCCTTCAGCCTAAACCATTGGTTTCACGATTTCGAATATACAGATCAATCCGTCAGCCTCCGGATCAATGCCAGCACCCGCCCTGCACAGTCTCGTATCCGTTCTTCAGACAGCCTTCCCTGTTCATATGCCTGACGAATATTTTCTGCATCCTCCGGATTCCCCGGCATAATAATATCATTTCCGGCATCCACGCACATCCATGGAATGCTTCCGCCTTCCGGAGCCGTGGTATTCCAATCGGACATAATCACACCTTCAAAGCCCCATTCCTCACGGGCAACCATGGTGCAGAGCTCCCTGCTGTTGGCCGCATGGACACCATTCACCTGATTATAAGAAGACATGATGGCTGCCGGCGCACCTTTCTTCACCGCAATCTCGAATCCCCGCAAATAAATTTCCCGGAGCGCACGTTCCGAAACCCGGACATCCACCCCCATCCGGTTATCCTCCTGATTATTACAGGCAAAATGTTTGATCGTCACGCCGCAGCCCTTATGGCTCTGGACTCCGTCCGTCACCGCAGATGCCAAAACCCCGGACAGATAGGGATCCTCCGAAAAATACTCAAAATTACGTCCACATAAAGGATTCCTCTGGATATTCATTCCCGGCGCCAGCCATAAATCAACATGAAATTCCGCCATCTCGTCTGCCACGGCACTGCCGAACTGCCTCATCCATTCCGGATCCCAGGTCTGCGCAAGTACGGTTCCCACCGGAAACGCCGTACAATACTGATAATAGGTATCCGCGTTCTCATGCTTTTCTGATTCCTCCAGAAAACCATTTTCCAAAGACCCCAGCACCCCTGCTCCGAATACAGCGTCTGTCCTTCGGTCAACCTCATAGCTCTGTCTCAGACGGATCCCCGCCGGGCCATCTGCCATGATCAAAGACCGCACCCCGTATTTTTCTTCCCAAGCCTCCGTAGTCTCCCCGGCAGAGCCAGGCACCCGGATTCCGGAGGAACCAAGCATGCTGCTGTTAGGCGTAATATTTCCATATAAGAGAGGAATCAGCTCCTCCACAGACGTTCCCTCCGCAGACGGCTTCCGGACAGGCCTCTGTATTTCCTCTTGAGGCGTAAACAGAAATGTCATGATCTCCTCTTCCTCTGCTGTCCTCAGCCATTCCTCATTCCTTCCCTTGGCGTTCTCCCCGGGCTTCCAATCCTCAAAGGGAAGATTGGAAGGCCATATTTTTCTGGTTCGTTCGATCACGCATTTTTCCGGAACAGCCAGCAATGCTGCCAGCTGCAGGGAAGCACTGTGATTCCCGATCCATATGCCATACTTTCCCGCCTCCATAATCCAGGCCGAATCCTGTTCCGAATAGCTGGCCAGCTGCTTTTGCTCCAGAAAAATGGCAAGCCTCTGCGTCTCCCTTGGATGCAGAACCTTTGTTTTTGCAAAACCAGCCAATTTCCGGCATTCCTTTCCGGTCTCCAAAGGAGCCGAATAAACCTGAACCACCTGCCTCCCCTCATGCTTATCTCCGATGTTTTCTACCCAAACCGATATTTCAACCCCGTTTTCTTTTACCGTAAGACCCTCAAAGGTGATGGAAAACTCCGTATAAGAAAGCCCATAGCCAAAAGGATACAGAGGCTCGATTCCCATACTGTCAAAATACCGGTATCCTACATAAATTCCTTCCCTGTATTCTTCTGTTTCAAGGTTTCCATTCAGGCTGCCGAAGCTTTGGGCAGACGGATAATCCTCATAGCGTTTTGCCCAGGTAGCCGTCAGCCGTCCGCCGGGAGCCTCACGGCCAGACAGCACATCTGCCACTGCCCGGCCTCCTTCCTGTCCGGGCAGGCAGATATGCAGAACTGCCTTGATATATTCTGCCTCCTGTAAAATATCCGTCAGTTCAATGGGAGCTCCCACATTTAATATCAGTACGATCGGAATATGGGCCTGATTCAAGAACCGAATATCCTCTCGCTCCTTTTTGCTTAAATAATAGTCCCCTTCCTCCCTTCGGCGGTCCTTCCCCTCACCGGCAATACGGCTGATCACATAAACTGCCGTTTGGGCTCCTTTTAGGTCCTCCTGCACAATGGCGCGTCCCTCCGGAACCGAAAAAGGATTGGATGCATAAGCATCAAAAGGATTTTTTGTATGCTTCACATCCTCCAGAATTTTCTCCTTCCACGCATTTCTGGCTGCCTCATAATGTTTTTGATAATCTGCAAGCCAGTCTTGGCTGACGATCCTTATTCCGGCCTCCTGTAATCCCTGGTAAATAGAAATACTTTCCCGGTTATTCACATCTCCGGAGCCAGTGCCGCCTTTCACCGTTTTTTCCGCACCGCCTCCAAAAAGGGCAAGGGATGTGGAAGGGTCAAGGGGAAGCAGGCCGTCATTTTTCAGCAAAACCATGCCTTCTGCTGCCAGCCGCCTGGCCAGTACGCCCTGTATCTGCTCCCTTTTTGAAACGGATGTTTCTTGTGTGCCGCTATGTATCTGGTTTTGCATTTTTTCCTCCATTCTGTGCATGCTTCACAATCCATCGTACTCTGTAAGTATGGCATGCCCCTTGTGCTCCCCTCCTGGGAACTGTCCCTTAGAAAGTGTCCTGTAATTCCTTACCCCTTCTGAATATCGCTCTGTCTCTGCTTACTCCTTGACGCCTCCAAGGGTCACTCCGGCTATAATATATTTGGAAAGGAAAAGATATACCAGGATAATCGGAACGATCGCAACCATAATCATGGTGTATATTTTTCCCATGTCAAAATTCATATAATCCGCTCCCCGCAGTGTAGCGATCAAAATCGGGACTGTCATCTTCTCCTTTGACTGGATCACCAGCGCCGGTACAAAATAGTTGTTCCATGATCCTACAAACGTAAAAATAGCCTGTACCGCAATAGCCGGCTTGGTGATCGGAAGTACGATGCTGTTAAAAGTCCTAAATTCCCCGGAACCGTCAATTCTGGCTGCCTCCACCAGCGACATCGGAAGAGACGACTCAAGATAACTGTACATAAAATAAAATACAGACGGCGAAGCAATGGACGGTATAATAAGCGGCAGCAGAGAATCATACATTCCCATATTGGTAATCAGCCGCAAAAATCCCATAGCCGTAACCTGTGTCGGCATGACTAAAATCGCCATAATAAAGGTAAACGCCGCCTTCTTCAATTTAAAATTATAAGCATACAGACCATATGCTGTCAAGGCTGAAAAATAAGTACAGATTGCCGCGCTTAAACCAGAAACCAATAAGCTGTTACCAATTCCCCGGAGCATCGGAAAGCTGCCGTCATTGGCCACATTACTTAAATTTTTAAACAGATAAGCTCCGGGCAGCGCAGAAAATCCCTTCTGCAGGTCCCCGTGGGAACGGGTGGCGTTGACAAACAGGATGTAGAAAAAAAACAGACACATAAATGACAGGATAACCAGCGTCACATGAGCAAAAATACTCCGAAAATAATTTGGTCCTTTTGATTTCATAAGCTTATCCCCTCTTTTCCCTTTTTGCTTTTTTCGCTGCTGCTTTTGAACCATCCAAATCTCCATTATTGGTCATACGGTACACAAAGAAGCAGAGAATGCCGCTGACAATAAACAGATAAACGGAAAGAGCGCCGGCCATTCCGTAATTCTTGCTCTTTAAATGGCTGTTCAAAAACATAATCAAAGTCATGGAGGTTCGATCCGGCGTTCCCTGCCCATTAGTCAAAATCTGCGGCACGTCGAACATCTGAAGTCCGCCGATAATGGAGGTAATCAATGTATATGCAAGAATCGGGCGTATCAGAGGAAGGGTAATGGAAAAAAACCTCTGAAAGCTGTTGCAGCCGTCTAACTCGGAAGCTTCAAAAATATCCGGACTGATTCCCATAATCGCTGCCATAAGCATAATGGTGGTATTTCCAAACCACATTAAAAAGTTCATAAAACCTACCAAAGACCGGGTTCCCCATACGGATCCCAAAAAATCAATGGGCTGTGCAGTCCATCCCAAGGACATTAAAATGGAATTGATCGGTCCGTTGGTGGAGAACATGGTAAAAAACAGCATGGCAAAAGCAGACGCCATAATCAGATTGGGAAGATAGATCACCACTTTAAAAAACTGTGTTCCGTGAATCTTGAGACGGGCATCCACAAACCATTCTGCAAGCATCAGAGCAATGACGATCTGAGGAATGAACCCGATAATCCACAAAATCAGCGTATTTCCCGCATATTTAAACATATCTGATTTCAGAAGACTGACATAATTTTCCATTCCGATAAAGTTTGGTCCGATTTCTTTAATTCCCGAACGGTAATATTCAAAAAAGCTGTAGCGAATCGTGTCCATCAGCGGAATAAAAGAAAAAATAAAAAAGCACAGAAAAAATGGAAGAATGAAAATATATCCCCACTTTGAATAGTCGATTTTTTTCCGTTTTGGCTTCATACAGTTTCCATTCCTTTCTATTTTTATGTACCGCAGGAAAAATCCTGCGGTATTCTGCAAAAGATCATACCTCTCTGTCAAATGATGGAAGGCTTGCCGGGCTTACTCCGGCCACTGGACCTGCGTAATTTCCGGGTAGCGTTCCAAAATCGCTGTTTCAAAATTGGTTTTCGCCTTATCAAAGTCTACCTGTCCCTGCAAATAATCGCTGAAAGAATTTTGAATTAATTCCACACATCCCTGATCATAGGCCGAAAGAGGCGCCATAACGATATTTTCCGCCACAGGAGAAAAATATCCGAAAGCATTCTGTCCGCCAAGAAATTCTGAGGAAAAGTTTTTATCATCCCTTGCCGCTTCCCGCATGCTGCTCTGTGTATTGGTAAAATCCGAAAAATCCTTGGAAATCTTCAGCAGATTTTCCTTGTTTGCTGTCAGAGAAAGAATAATATCCTTGACATGCTGCGGATTGTCCGTACCAGTGCAGGCATGGATATAGGAGCCGCCCCAATTGTATTCCTGGGGAGGATTGGTTACTGCCCACATGCCGGTGTCTCCATCCCAGTTAGGCTTTAATGTAAAATCGATCCCCCATGCAGGGAACAAAAATGCAAATACCTTTGACGAGGATCCCATGGCCTGATTCCAGTCTGCATTCCACTGTCCTTTAATGGTTTTGTCCAGATACCCTGCATCCAGCCATCTTTTTGAATCCTCTACCCAATCCATAATTTTTTGATCAACACAGATCTTGTCCTCCCCTGCCTTTACCCAAGGCTCTCCAATGCTGTTGCCGTACAGGCGAAACGTATCTGCGTAGGAAGCAAAGGTAAAATACCCTTTTGCAGAAAGCTCCTGTGCGGTTAGCTCCATGGTATCCCAGTCCTTTACTTTTTCTCCGATCTCCTCCGGATCGTCAGTTCCGAACACTTCTCTGGCAATATCCCGGCGATATACCAGCAGACCTGGACAACACTGCCAGGTAGAACCTCTCTGAACCCCATTCACATCAGACGCTGTTACTTTGGTAAATTCATACTGATCGGCCAGATCCGTTTCCGGATCAATCCCCAGATCGCTGAGGGGCATGGCAACATCGGCTTCTGCATCTGTATATTTATTCACATAATCCGTCTCTGACAAAAAGATATCCACCTTCTCATCAGCAGCTGCATCGGCCTGCTTCAGCAGCGCCTCATCCAGTTTCTGCTGGTAAACCCCATCCTGGTTCGGATTTACGATCCAGTGAATTTCCGTTCCATCTTTTAAGGTAGTCACGGTTCCATCCTTTGAGGTTTCCGCCACCTCAGGATAAACTGCCTCCACCCGCTCCCGGAACTCATTATTCCAGCAATAAATGTTAATGACTCTGCCTTCCTCTGCGGTTCCTGCCTGGTTGGCGCCAGAGCCGCCAGATGAACCGCCGCAGCCTGTCAGACAGCCGGTTGTCATTGCTGCCATCAATAAGATACTGACCATTCTTTTTTTCATTGAAAAATCCTCCTTTTGATGTGTACGCCTCTCGTTTTTCAGCATAGCTGCATTATAGCCCAAATCATTTTTCGAATATATTACGGATTTTAACAAAATATCAGATTTATGATACCTTTTGACATTTTTTCCTTTCTAATATTCTTTTCATGTCATAATTCTGATATTTTTCTCAGATTTATGATTTCTTTTCCCTTTGATTTTTTATATGATGCCTATAAGTCAATATGGAAAGGAGTATCAAGATTGAGTAACCTGAAATTTATCCATGAAGACGGAAGCTTTCTTCTGAAGCAGCCGGAAAATATCAGCTACCTGTACTTTCCTCTTGCCTCGGCAAAAGGATTAAAAAGCGCGGTTGCGCCAAATCTTGGCGGAGATGCCAAAATTGACCAGGAAACATTTCTTTTAGAACCGGTAAGCGCAGAAAACCTGCACAACAACCGGTCTGTCAGAAATTTCTGGTGTGTTTTGGATAACTCGGTAATTTATTCTGCAGCCGGAGCTTCTGCAAGCCAGGAAGCAGCCCGATTCTCGGCTATGCAGGATGAAAGCGAAGTGACAGCCGGGCTGATGTGGCACACATTGACCCGCACCTCCCAGGCCTGCCTTCTGACTTCCACAGTCACCTCCTTTATACCTTGGGACAGCAATGTGGAAATTCTGTATGTGACCGTGACCAATCAGGCAGATTTCACAAGAAAGCTGACTGCCTGGGGAGCCATTCCCATCTATGGACGCAGTGCAGATAACCTGCGGGACCACCGCAATGTAACCTCCATGCTTCACCGAATCAAAGCATCACACAACGGAGTCCTGGTCTCTCCCACCATGTCCTTTGACGAGAAGGGCCACCGGCCAAACCATTGTATCTACTATGTAACCGGAAGCGACGGACAGGGCAATCCTCCGGTAAGCTTTTACCCCACGGTAGAGGATTTTATCGGAGAGGGCGGTTCCTTTACCCATCCGCGGGCTGTCTATGAATGCCATCCAGGATATCCGCCGGGTAGCAGCGCCGCGGGAAAGGAAGCCATGGGAGCTTTCCGATTTGAGACGATCTCCCTGGCTCCAGGCGAAAAAGCAGAATATATTCTTCTTCTCGGTGTGGAAAATGAAGAAAAGCAAATTGCTTCCATTTCCAGGCAATATGACACAAAAGACAAAGTAATCCAAGCATTCTCTGACACCAAAGCCTACTGGCAGAACCAGGTATCTGTCTGCTTCCATACCGGGGACAAAAATTTTGATTCCTGGATGAAATGGGTCTGCTTTCAGCCGTTTCTGCGCAGGCTGTTCGGCTGTTCCTTCCTTCCTCACCATGACTATGGCCGCGGCGGACGGGGATGGCGGGATCTGTGGCAGGACTGCCTGTCCTTATTGTTAATGGAGCCGGAAAGAGTTGGACAAATGATTACCATGAATTTTGGAGGCGTCCGGGTTGACGGAACAAACGCTACCATTATCGGAAGCAGTGACGGCAGCTTTTTTGCAGACCGCAACGGAATCAGCCGGGTCTGGATGGATCATGCGCTCTGGCCCCTGATCACAACCAGGCTTTATATTGACCAGACGGGAGATGTTGGGATTTTAAACCAGCCGGTTTCCTATTTTAAAGATGCACAGATCATGCGTGCATCGGCAGTGGATACTGATTGGAGTGAAAAAGACGGAAACCAACAGCGCACAGAAGAAAATGAAGTCTATATGGGCACGGTTCTGGAACATCTTCTGCTTCAGCACCTTACCGCTTTCTTTGATGTGGGAGACCATAATATCTGCAGACTGCATGATGCCGATTGGAACGATGCCTTGGACATGGCCTCAGAGAGAGGGGAAAGCGTGGCCTTTACCTGTGCCTATGCCGGCAATCTGATGACTCTGGCAGAAACGATCCGCTTTCTGGAAAAAAATTCTTCCCTGCCTTGTGCTGACCTGATGGAAGAATTAACCATCCTGCTGGACAACGATCCGTCAGCCTTTGATGATATCAGTAAAAAACAGGAAATTTTAAAAGCCTTTACCTCCAGATGCCGCCGCCAAATCAGCGGCAGGCGCCGTTCTTTTTCCTTGGCGTCATTGGCTGTAAATCTGATCCAAAAAGCCAACTGGCTGATGGAATACTTAAGAAGCCACGAATGGATAGAGGGAAACGAGGAGGAAGGATGGTTCAACAGTTATTATGATAACCATGGACGTGCTGTGGAAGGCTTTCGCGCAGATCATGTGCGGATGATGCTGACCGGACAGGTATTCGCCATTATGAGCGGAGTTGCCGAAGACTCACAGATTCGAAAGGTTGTAAGGAGCGCAGATCATTACCTTTATCAAAAGGATATTGGCGGGTACCGCCTGAATACGGATTTTCATGAATTAAAATTCGATATGGGGCGCATGTTCGGATTCGCCTATGGAGAAAAAGAAAACGGTGCTGTTTTTTCCCATATGACTGTCATGTATGCCAATGCCTTATACCGCCGAGGCTTTGTAAAAGAAGGCTGGAAGGCATTAAAAACCCTGGCCGATACTGCCCTGGACTTTGATACCAGTCATATCTATCCTGGTATTCCGGAATACTTTCGTTCTGACGGGCGCGGAATGTACCAGTACCTGACCGGTGCGGCAAGCTGGTATATGATGACTATGATCACGGAAGTCTTTGGCATCCACGGGAATGCCGGTGATCTGGTTCTATATCCCAAGCTGCTGACTGAACAGTTTGACTCTGAAAAATCTGCTTCTGTCACAGTGCCCTTTGCCGGAAAGCTCCTGACAATCCTTTACAAAAACCCTTATGGTAAAAGCTTTGGCAGCTATATCATTGGTTCGGCTGTCCTTGATGGAACTGCGCTTACTGTCAATGAAGATGCTTTTGTCCTTGTTTCCCGAAAAGCTCTTACCGGTTTGCCCCAAAAAGCACACTCCCTTGTCATAACACTGGTGTAATTTCCCCATAGAACGGTTGTTTTTTCTCAAACATAATAGAAAATTTCTGTAGAAAGGATCAATAAAATAACATGAATTATGGATATTTTGATGATGAGAACCGTGAATATGTAATCGAACGGCCCGATACCCCTATGCCCTGGGTCAACTACCTGGGTTCCCCGGAATACGGCGCCATTATTTCCAATAATGCCGGAGGCTACAGCTTTGCCAAATCGGGAGCAAACGGCCGGATTCTGCGCTATATTTTTAACCACTTTGACCAGCCGGGACGGTATCTTTATCTCCGGGACAATACCTCCGGGGATTACTGGTCCGCCTCCTGGCAGCCAGTGGGAAAAGATTTAGAACATTACAAAAGCCAATGCAGACACGGATTGGGTTATACCAGAATGGATGCAGACTATCACGGAATCCATTCCCAGGCGCTATATTATGTCCCATTAGGAAAATGCTATGAGGTCTGGGCCCTCTCCGTCACCAATGAGTCAGAGACTGCAAGAAGCCTTACCCTGACCGGCTATGCAGAATTTACAAACCATGACAATTACGAACAGGATCAGGTCAATCTTCAGTATTCCCTTTTTATCACACGGACCCTGTTTGAGGATAACCGGATCATGCAGCAGATCCATGGCAACCTGGATACCCTTTCCCCTGACCGGCAGGTAGATGAAAAAAATGTAACCCATCGATTTTTCGGGCTGGCCGGACAAACGGTTTCCTCCTATTGTGGGAGCAAGGAGCATTTTCTCGGAAAATATCATGGATACGGCAATCCCCAGGGGATAGCGTCCGGTGATCTTGGAAATACACTCAGCTACAACGGAAATTCCTGCGGCGCACTTTCCTGCACTGTCACCTTAGAACCAGGAGGGACCAAAACCATTGTATTCCTGCTGGGAGCCCAATCGTCTGAGAAAGCCGCACAGATCCTCAGCACTTACCAGCATCCGCTGGAAACCGTAACAAAAGAACTATCCGAGTTAAAAGCCGACTGGCTGGAAAAGCTTTGTCATTTCCAGGTCGTCACACCCAGCCCGGAATTTAACACCATGGTCAACACCTGGAATGCATACAACTGCTTTATGACCTTCACCTGGTCCCGGGCAGCGTCCTTCATCTACTGCGGGCTGCGCAACGGCTATGGTTATCGGGATACCGTGCAGGATATCCAGGGTATCCTGCATCTTGCCCCGGAAATGGCTGCGGAAAAGATCCGCTTCATGCTCTCTGCACAGACCTGCAGCGGCGCCGGTTTGCCGCTTGTGAAATTCAGCCACGATCCGGGACACGAAACCACCCCTGACGATGCCTCTTATTGTCAGGAAACCGGACATCCGGCCTATCGTGCCGACGATGCGCTGTGGCTGTTCCCTACTGTATGGAAATATATTGCAGAAACCGGCAACACGGCCTTTCTGGATGAGATCATTCCCTTTGCCGACCAGGAAGAAGGCAGCGTTTACGACCATTTAAAGCGGGCGATTCAATTCTCCCTGGAGCATCTGGGGCCTCATGGCATGCCGGCAGGGCTTTATGCGGACTGGAATGACTGCCTGCGTCTGGGAGCGAACGGAGAATCCTCCTTTGTAGCCATGCAGTTTTACTATGCCATAACCCTGTTAAAGAAATTTTCCCGATATAAAAATGATCTGGCCTATGAGGAATATCTGGAAAAGAAGCAGGAACAAATCCGATCCGTGATCCAAAATTCCTGTTGGGACCATGACCGCTTCATCCGTGGATATACCGAGTCCGGAGAACGTATCGGAGCAGCCGAAGACCCGGAAGCCAACCTGTGGTTAAATCCCCAGAGCTGGGCTGTTATCAGCCAAGCGGCAACCGCAGAACAGGCGGATCTTATCCTGCTCAATGTCTGGAAACGGCTCAACACGGAATACGGCGTACTTCTGATGGATCCGCCCTACCATGCCCATGCCTTTGACGGCGCTCTGGCAGTCATTTACAACCAGGGGGCAAAAGAAAACGCCGGCATATTTTCCCAGTCTCAGGGCTGGCTCATTCTCGCAGAAGCCATGCGCGGACAGGGAAACCGTGCCTTTGCCTGCTTTATGGAAAATGCACCGTCAGCACAAAACGACCGGGCAGAGATCCGCTGTCTGGAGCCCTATTGCTATGGTCAGTTTACGGAAGGCAAAGCCAGCCGCCAGCCTGGCCGTTCCCATGTCCACTGGCTGACCGGCACGGCCTCAACCATGATGGTCGGCTGTGTGGAAGGGATCCTGGGAATCCGGCCTGACATCAGCGGAATAAACCTTTCCCCTGCAATACCGGAATCCTGGGATCATCTGGAAATCCATAAGGATTTCCGGGGCAGGCACCTTCATATTGTAATTGAGAACCCCCACAGACATCAATCTGGCTGTGAAAAGCTTATTGTAAACAACAGCCAATTGCCAAATTCCTATATTCCTGAAAGCATTTTAAAAGAAAGCAATGAAATTCTGCTGATTCTTTAAAGACAAAGACAAGGGACGCAGCCATCCATTGGCCTGCGCCCCTTCCTTTTCCCTGTTTTTTATTTTTTCATGGACCGGGCATTTATTACAGCTCCTTATTCTGATTCAATATCCCATTGGAGCACATGATTTAAATCCCGGTATTTCTTTGGCGTCATGCCAACCGTCTCCCGAAACTGCTGGATAAAATGGCTCTGAGAGGAAAATGACAGGCGGTTGGCGATTTCAATCATAGAATAATCGCTATATTGCAGCAGATTTTTTGACATCTCTATCTTCTGCCTGCGTATATAGGTACTGACAGAATCGCCTGTTTCCTTCTTAAACAGGCGGGAAAGATAGCTTGCCGAAACACCAAGAACATCTGCCAGGTCCTCAACCGTGATCCTCTCCTTGATATGTGAATAAATATATTCCTTGCAGACGTTAATATGCCGGGAATTGGTGTCACTGCGATGGATCCTTCTCATCTTTTCCGTATAATCCAAAACCATTGCGTCGTGCAGACTCCGCACCCCTTCGATCGTATGAATATCATCCAGCTTTTGAATATAAAAGTCACTCATCCGAAATGCCAGTTCCAGCTCCATTCCCTTCTGTTTGCAGAGACGTGTGATCATAGCCGTTGTGATAACAAAATGATATTTCAGGTTGGTAAGAGGATTCTTGGACAGCACACCCACCCCTTCACTGTCCAGAAATCTTTCCTGCTCACAATTTTTCCGGACTGCATCCATATTGCCGTTTGTGACGGCCTGATAAAATAAAAATTCTTCTGTGGGCGGCCTATGTTCAATCTCATCCATCTCATCTTCCGTCTCTAAAAGAAGCCATTCATTCCGATATCCCATAACCTTAGTCCTTTCGTTTGATCCTGATCCTATCATCAGAATATAACAGTTACAGCCTTATCCTTCCATCCCTTCCCTCAATTTCCCAAACTCCTTTTTCTCAAACTCCTGAATGGAAATCGCCCTTTTATTAGGATTGGCAAACACAAAAACCTTGTCCACCGTCTCCAGATAATTCTGAATCTTGTCATTGGTAGCACTGATCAAAGCCTGGAATCCCAGTCCCCGGATCAGCTTGATGCAGCTTGCCACCTTCTCCCCATCCATCTTGGAAAATGCCTCGTCCAATACCACCAGCCGGATCGTAGGCCTTTTCAAAAGCCCTGGCTTTACATGAATCTTATACGCCTGGGCAAAGCTTGCCAAAAGCGCCACATAGAGCGGATTCTGCCCCTCGCCCCCTGAATTTTTCTTGATCATCTTACTTAAACGGATTTTGATCTGCTCATCCTCGTTCTGGATAATCTGCTGCATATCAAAAGACAAGTAGGTGCGGTAATCCGCGTATTTGTCCATATTGCGCCTTGCCTCCTCCAGCTCCGCGGCAGTGGCATTCTCCGGAGGAATAAAAATACGAATCAGCTCATTGATCATGGCGCCGTAATGGTTCTCGTGCTCCACCGTAAACAGGTTAAGCTGATGATCCAGCCCAATGTCCAGCTCTGACGGATTGATCTCCAAAGCCTCATCCATAAACATATCATAGTACTGTCCATCCGCCCCTTTATTTCTCCCTATATAAAACTGATACCGGTCCTTTCCAAAATCCAGCCTGCTGATAATCCGGTTCAGCTCATCCTTCTGCTGGATAGCCTCCTTGATAGCACTTCGGATCTTGTACATGAAATCATCTTTAAAATGCTCCACTGCCGTCCGTGCCTGCTCTGCTGCCCGAACCCGAAATTCCTCCAGACGGTCGTCATTTAAGTGGTCAAACAATTCCTGATATTGGGTGTTGTCCTGGGCCGTAGGAGAAAAATTCCGATTGGGATAATGTTTCAGATACTCGGTCCGCATCTCCACCAGCCGGTCCCGCTCCTGCTGCTGCTTTTCCTGAAGCTGATTTCTCTTCCCTGCCAATTCAGAAGCCAGCAGGTCATACCCTCCACGGCTTTTTTGACTTTTTTCCTCAAGAAATTCTGCCAATTCCTTCTCATACTGGTCATAAACCTGAAAAGCCTTCTCCTTTCCCGCCAGATCCTCATTGAAATCAACCAGGCGGGCTCTTTCCCGCTTTTCCTCCCTGTCTAAATCATCTCCCCTTCTCTCAAGCTGCCGCAGCAGCTCCCGCTTCTCGCTGCACTGATCCAAAATCTGCCGGCGCTCCTGCTTCCACCGCTCCACATCCTGGGACAAAAGCTCCTCCAGCTTTGCCCGAAGCTTATCCCGTTTGGCTGCCTCCTTCCCGTAGGAGTCCATATCCTTCTTCCACTCCAGGTACACGGAAAGCTCCTGGCCTAAATACTCCATCTCCAAAAGCTTCTTTGCCTCCCCAACCGTTGTCTGCCAGGATCCCATGGCCTTCTCCAAATCCTTCACCGACTGTTCCAGAAGACGAACCCTCTGACGAAGGCTGGCTTTTCCGATATATGCTGAGGTGGTGTAAAGAACCGGATTAATATGCTGCAGACGATAGCCGTGATACGACACGCAATCCCTGGTAATCCCAATCCGGTTCCTTCTCAGGTCTTCCACATTTTCACATTTCATAACCTTCCCTAAAAGAAAGTTGACATAAGCCTGGGCATAATCCTTCTTGGCCTCTACCTCCTCAGCCAGGGCGCCTTCTGCCACAGGATAAGGCTCTGAGGCCACCCGTTCCGTATCCACCACAGAAATCCGGTAAAACTTCTTCTGGTCCAGCTCCTGATAGATCTTCAGACATTCCCTGGCATACTTAGGCTCCACCATCAGGGACAATTTCTGATAGCCCAAATAACCCTCTGCGGCATTGCGCCATTCTTCATTGCGGATATCCAGAAGATCCGCCAGGATTTCCACGGAAACACTTTTTCCCGTCTCCCGGTACAGCCGGGTCTGCAGCAGGGTCCTTGCCTGTTCCAGCTCTGCAGGATATGCCTTTCCTCCTGTCTTAAGCTGCCTAAGCTCCTCCTTGGCCTGTTCCAGCCTTTTCTTCAGCTCCCGAAGCTCTCCCTGGGCACTCTGCTGCTGCCTGACTGCCTCTTTCCTAAGCTCCTCCAGATCCCTTTTCAGACGAATCAGTTCTTCCTCTGTTATATTCCCCCGGACAAACGCCTGAATGTCCCACAAAGTCCGATTGGAAACCGTATCCTGATCTTCCCAAGCCCTCAGCCGCCCGGCTGTCTGCTCCCACCGGGCCTTGCTGCCTGAAAGACGCTCCGTTAAATCATTTAAAGAAGCAAGCTGCTCCTCCATCTGCTCATACCCGGTCATGGAAATCTTCTTTAAAAGTTCGTCTGCCTCCCCTGTCATCTCCTGGAGCATTTCCTGGTGCTTTTCTATATCTGCCCTTATTTTACCGGCGTTTTCCGCCGACAGGTAGATTTTCTCCTGGCTCTCCTGGATCTCCAGACGGCCCTTTAAAATATCCAGCTTATCCATATAATATCCAAAAGCCCCAAGCCGTTCCTGCAGGCTCTCCACCTGCCGGTGCTTTTCACAGATTTCCTTCAGCTGTCCGATTTCCTGGCAGGTATCCTCAATCTTCTGCCGCAGGCGGCCATACTCCATAACGCTGACCTGCATATCCTCAATATGAATATCCTGTTCCACACAGATATATTCCCTGACAAAATCCTCCAGCTTGAGATTCATCCGAAAAGGAATGGCCCGCTTAAAAAGCAGCGGAAATTTCTCCGAATCCAGGCCGCCTAAGTAAATGTCATACAGCTGCCTGCGAAACCGCTCATTGTGGGAGCCAAAATAGCAGTCCTCCCTGGAAAAATTCTCCAGAAGCCACCGCTTTACCTCCTCCACAGACATGGCCCGGCCGCTGCCCTTATCCCCTTCCCGCGCCTTATCTGACACTCGGTACTCATGCTTTGGCAGCTCTCCCTTATGCCAAAAAAACATCCTGGACACCTGGTTATTTGCAGTCTCCACGTCAAATGCCACCCCCACACACTGACACTCTCCTGTATCCGTGCGCCGCAGCTCCAGCACGATCGTGCTGGAAAAATTCTGATTTCTAAGATAAGAAAATCGATTGTCCTCCCCGATATTGACCATCCCCCGCAGATATTCCACCAGGCTCCTGTCCGAATCGTCTGCAGCCGCTTTATTAAAAAAGCCGCGTCCATCCGTGTTGGCATACAACACGATCTGCATGGCGTCAATCACCGTAGACTTACCGCTTCCGGAATGGCCCGTAAAAAAATTGACCCCTTCATGGAAGCATAAAGTCCTATGTCGGATATAATGCCAGTTGTTCAGACAGATTCGGGAAAGAGCCTCAAAGCTCGGATCTGTCATCTTCCTCCGCCTCCTCCCCATAAGTACTGATCAAAGCCCGCACATCCTCCCCCATCAGCACCACATTGACTGTGGGATAGATCACCAGACGGCTCTGCCCGTCCATCTCCTCCAATACATCCAGAGGCTCAATAAGCTGATACCGCTTAAGCAGAGCAAGGGTCCTCCGGATCTCTGTGACAGACGGCTGCTTGTAAAGAAGCCGGTAGGTTCCCAGCTTCTCATGGATCTCCCCCAGAGAGGTCATGGCATTGACAGAGGTAGAAGCTGCGGACATCTGTTCATCATAAATCAGTTTCAAGGCCAAAATATAAAAAGTGGCTAACTTGGAAAGCTTCTCTCCCACCACCTGCTCCCCCTGTATGTAGATAACCCCCATCTGGCTGTTCTCCACCACCTGAATATCCATAATGGCAAAATATGCCCGGACAAAATCCAGATGCTTGCTGCAGGGATAATAGTCCCCGTTTACCTGATACCGCCCCGTCTTTCGATCATACCGCCTTTCTAACAGAAAGGTCTGCCGGTAAAGCTTTTGGATAGCGTCCGTTACCTTCCTCTGCTCCTCGGCCCCCAGCTCCTCATAATAATCAATCATAGATTTTTCCTCTCAAACACCAACTTCGGATACCGGAAACGCCCGTTATCCACCACCTCCCCCTCCTCATCCTCCCTGACCCGAAAGGGGCTGTCCTTTCTGGAAGATCTGTCATAAGCCAGCACCAGCTTTTCAAAATCCTCCTCGGAGCAGACCGTGTCCTGGGTCACTTCCATCCTTCCGTCCTTCATCCTGCTCAGGATAAAGGTCTCCACCTCCCTGCGGCTGTACCGGTTCTGAATCTTATTGAGACGCAAAACCTCCTCTCCAGAAAGCTCCCCCCTGTCTTCCTCCTCAGCCAGGCTCTCCATAAAATCCTGTTTTGACTTTCTCTTTTTATACAAGGACCCTTGTGAGAGAACTGCCATCTGAGACAGATTCATCACATGGCTGATCCGCTCTGTCTCCCGCTCCAGCGCCTCCTTGCCTTCTGTCTCCGAAAGGTGGTTCAAAAGCCGGATCACCAGCCCCTTCATGTTGTCCTCTCGGTTTAAAAGATAATGAAGCCGGGTCACGGTAGCACGGATATATCGGGTATGTTCTTTATCCATATTCATGATCCGGTGTTCAATATCATCAAACCCTCGGCTGATCAAGTCAATCTGTTCCGTCAGCTCCTCCACCTGCACCTCCACCCCCCGAAGCTTCTGATTCCGCTGGCACACCTGCTCCAGCCATGGCAGATCCTCCCCCATCTCCTTTAGCCACCGCTTGATATCCGTCTTATACAGATAAAAATTGTCCGAGGTCTTGAGGATATGGTACTTTTTCCGGACAATCTCCTCCACATATCCGTCTAAATGCTCCTGCAAAAGATCCCCATACGCCTTTTGCTCCAAAAGCCCGGCAAAAAACCTGTCCATATTATGGAGCATGTCCTGCAAGGTTTTATTCAATCTCCGGGTGTTCACCAGAGCCGCCTTTAAAAGAGAAATATTGGACCGGGGATCATTTTTAAATGCAAACAGAATCCCATATACATTCTGGACATAGACCTGAGTCTCATCCTCCCCCTCGCCTGCCAGACGCCCAAAAGCATCCACAAACACTGCAGCATAATCCGGAATGACAATATTTACGGTCATGGTGCTGTAATCCTCCACCCTCCGAAGCCATCCGGTCCTTAAAAGCCAGTTCACGATACGAAAAGCCAGGGGCTCTAAAAGGTCAAAATCATCCTCCGTCTCCTCCTGCTCCAGCGTCACCTTCCTTTTGGCAAAGCAATCCCCCAGCGAACGCACACAGATCTCCCGGCTCAGGTAATAGTTGCTGTACTGATACTCCTCATTGATCTGCAAAAGCGCCTCAATATAAATCTGCCTGTTCTTTGACCGGAACAGGCTCCAGAACGAATCTGGTATTTCCAAAAAATGTTCTGTCTTCATCCGTTTAACTCCATTGCCAGGTTCCGAAGCCACTTTTTCTGCCGGTATCGAATATACCCCAAGCCTGCCTTATAAACCTCCTCTGTCATTACCATGGCATAGACAATCCATATAGTCTGCCGCAGATACAGCCCTCCAAGAAATGCCATAGGCACACCGATCAGCCATACGCCGCTGGTATCCAGAATCAAACACATTCTGGTATCCCCGCCGCTTCGCAGCACTCCCACTACATTCACATAATTAAACATCTTAAAAGGCATAAACAGGATAAATACGATCAGACACCGGTTCACAGCCTGAGCCACCTCATAGGAAATGCTGTACATGCTGATAATATTCCATCGGATTCCATAGCAAAGCCCCATGGCTGCCAGGGTCACAAGAAACTGCAGGATAAAAAAATTCTTGGCATACTTTTCTGCCTGCTTCAGCTTTCCGGCTCCCATCTCATTGCCTAAAATCACCGCCGTAGCAGCGCTTAACCCCTGGAACAGCACCACCACAATATCCTGGATGGTAGTGGCAATGGTAATGGCAGCCACAGCGTTGTCCCCCATGCGCCCATAGGCCAGGGAATACATGGTCGTGCCGAGTCCCCAGATAAACTCATTGGCAATCACCGGGGCAGCCGTACCCGCAAACTGACGGATAAAGGCCCGGCTGTAGCCAAACATCTCTCCAAGCCTTCCGGCAATCGGCGATCGGGTAGTATAAACCACAGCCAGAATTGCCCCGGACTCTGCGATCCGTGCAGTCAGGGTGGCAATGGCGGCTCCTGTCACCCCCAGCCTTGGCGCACCGAAATGCCCAAAAATCAAAATATAGTTCAACACAATATTGATCAAAATCGTCATCAGGCTGATTGCCACCGGCGCCTTTACCCTTCCTACCGCCCTCAGCATTGCCACATATGTATTGGTCACGGCCGTAAACGGATAGGACAGCGCTGCCACTGCCAAATAGGCAGCCCCTGTCTGTATGGCTTTTTCACTGTCCGTAAAAATCCTCATCACCACTGCAGGGCAAAGGACACTGGGAGCTGCAAACAGAAGTGCGCCTGTAAGAGCAATCAGGACGCCCAGTCCTGTCACCTTTCGAATGCTCTTTACATCCTGATTTCCCCAATACTGGGCCGCTAACACCCCGGAACCGCTGACCACCCCGAACACCAGCAGTGAAAACACAAAAAACACCTTGTTGGCAAGTCCTACAGCCGCAATGGCTGTCTCCCCCAGCCTTCCGATCATCATGGTATCCACCAGATTGACAATCGTGTTCAGCATTCCCTGCAGAGCCACCGGCAATGCGATCATAACCGCTTTCCGCAAAAAAATCCGATCCCGCAGCATGTCCTTTGTATCTGTAATCACTGTAACCATACATTCCCTCTTTTCTTCCAAATAGTAAGCCTCCATGCGTCCAGCAGGAGACGCTCCTCCAATGAAGGGTCATAGTAAAAACCAGGAAAAAGAAAAAGGGGAAAGAGAAAAAGAAACGCCCATTAGGCGTCCTTTTCTCTTGATTCCGGCATTCCCTCCCGGTCTGGTTCTCCTTCCCTGCCGCTTTCCTCCTGTGTGCGCTCTGCCCGCACCGTGTGGATCATTTTATTCTCCACCTTGATTACAGAAAACAGGACGCCCTGATAAACCACCTTAGGCATTTCCTCTTCCCGGGGAATCCGATCCAGACGTGAGATCAAAAGCCCGTTGATGGTATCGTAATTATCCAGGTCTTCCTGGGGAAAGGTAATGTCCAGAGCCTCCTGTACCTGCGAAAGAGGCGTCATGCCGCTCATCACCAGCTCCCCGTTCTCCTGACAGACAATGAACTTCTCCTCCACATCATACTCATCCAGAATATTTCCTACGATCTCCTCCAGAATATCTTCAATAGTCACCAGCCCCGCCGTCTGCCCATATTCATCAATCACAATCTCCATATGGATCTTCTGAGACTGCATCTCACGAAACAGAGAATCCAGCTTTCTGGTCTCCGGGATAAAATGCGCCTCCCGCAGCACCCCCGGAACCTTATCCAGTTCCATTCCCGCTTCTTTCTCATTCTCCGCATGGACCAACACATCCCGCATATGTATCATCCCGATAATATCATCCAAATCTTCACCATATACCGGGTAACGAGTATTCTTCCCCTCCCACAGCACAAATTGGGCCGCCTCCTTAAGGGTCATGGAACCCGGCAGCGCTGTAATATGCTTCCGATGAGTCATTACGTTCCCTGCCTGCTTCTCATCCAGCTCAAAAATATTTCGGATCATCCTGGCTTCCCTAGTCTCTAAAACCCCCTGTTCATGCCCCTCATCCACCATGGTCTTGATATCATCTTCCGTCACATTATCCTTTTTTGACTTCCAATACCGGAATGCAAGCCATCCTGCAATCCCCACACAGATCCATACTCCCCCAAAAATCCATAAATGCCAATAGCCATCTTCCATATTTTTATAAATGCTCCTTTATCCTATGCCCCATTGTATCCCAACCATTGTACCTGATTTCCCGTATTTCGTCAATCAATACTGAAAATCCGCCTGGAGATCCGTTCTCCAGGCGGCACTGTGGAAATCCCCCATGAATCGCAGCCGGAAAGCCGTATCTACACAGCATTCTATGTAACCAGCTCCAGACTGACCCTCAGCGCATAATTGACCCGCTGTAAAAGCTCCTCGTCAATATGACAGATTTTCTCCTTCAGCCTCTGCTTATCAATGGTTCGAAGCTGTTCCAGCAAAATCACCGAATCCTTAATCATATCGCATTTTCTGGTATCCAGCTCCACATGGGTAGGCAGCTTCGCCTTATTCATCTTGGATGTAATCGCAGCACAGATCACCGTAGGACTGTGCTTATTCCCTACATCATTCTGAATAATCAGCACCGGACGCACACCGCCCTGCTCGGAGCCCACCACTGGCCTTAAATCCGCATAATAAATATCCCCTCGTTTAATAATCACGCCTGCTCACTCTCCGTCAAATATATTTCCATGCTCCGGCAAGGTAAAATCCTCTCCATTCCCTGCCCTACAACATGAAACGCTCTGCTAATTCCAGTATTCCCCGTTTTTTCCGGTATATACCCGCTACTGTTAACTTATGACGGAGGCAGCAGTCCTGCCATTCCCTTTTCCCACCAATTCCTCCAGCGCTCCGTCCGGTTCCTGGCCGGAGCGAGCACTAGAATCTTGAAGCTTTTCCCCCACTTCCCCGCTTTTACCAGTTGTCCCCAAAGTCTCCATATTTATCATCAAAATAATCCTTGGTCCCCACAATCTTTCCATGCTGCCGATACACCCGCGGAACCCGCTTTCCTATATTACACACAATCTCATAGTGAAATCCCCCTCCCCATTCTGCCAGGTCCTCCACCCAAATCCTCTCCGTGCCGTCGGCGCCAATCAAGATTACTTCTGTATCCGCCTGCACCTGGTCAAGCCCGGTCACATCCACCATCATCTGATCCATGCAGACCCGTCCTAAAATCGGCACACGCTGTCCCTGAATCAGCACATACCCTCTTCCGGACAGATTTCTAGGATACCCGTCCCCATATCCTACCGGAATGGTGGCAATCCTCATAGGACGCTTTGCCGTAAAGGTCCCCCCATAGCTGACCTGCCGCCCCGGCTCCACCTCTTTTACATAGGTCACAAAGCTTTTCAGGGCCATAGCCGGACGAAGCTCTGTCCTTGTCCTCTCCACCTGGTCAGACGGGTACATTCCATAAATGGAAATTCCGGCCCGCACCTGGTCAAGCCCGGTCTCCGGCATATCAAGAATCGCCGCACTGTTGGCACAATGCTTCACCGGAATCCGGATCCCCTGCTTTTCCAACAAATCCACAAAGCGCAGATAACAGTCAAGCTGTTCTTTGGCTGAAGTCTTATCCTTCTCGTCTGCCCTGGCAAAATGCGTAAACAGCCCTTCCGCCCGGATTCCGGGCAGGCTGCAGATCTCTGCCGCCAGCCTTGCCCCCTTTTCCCCAGCGTCCATGCCAATCCGGCTCATTCCCGTATCCACTGCCATGTGAAAATCTGCCGTGGCTCCCATCCTTACCGCCTGCTCTGACAGCGCCGCAGCCTGTTCCATCGTGAAAATAACAGGACGGATTTCATTTTTGATCAGCTCCTCATACCAGCTTTTATGAACCGGCCCCAAAATCAAAATCGGCTTTCTGATTCCATGGCGGCGCAGCATAAGCGCTTCCTCTGCCGCTGCAGCTGCATATGCCACAACATATGGTCCAATGGCCCGGGCCACCGGCACAGCCCCATGCCCGTAGCCATCCGCCTTCACCACCCCGATCATCTTTGTCCCCGGAATCAGATTCCTTCTCATGGATTCCATATTAAAACAAACGGCATCCAGATCAATCTCCGCAAAAACTCTTGTGTATTTTTTCATTCCCTTTCTCCTCCCGTCCGGGCTTTGCCCTTCCTTTCCCTTGGTTTCCTGTTTTCCTTTGATTTCTCATTCCTTTGCCCGAAAGCCTTTCTCACCAGGCTAATTCCTCCGTTATCTCCCTGGCCAGCAAAGTGTGCTCCCCCAGTTTCTCTGCCGCCCTTTCTCCCGCCAGGCCATGAAGATAGACCCCATATGCCGCCGCATCCGTTTTTGCCATGTTCCTTGCCAGCAGTCCGCCGATAACCCCTGCCAGCACATCGCCAGAGCCTGCCTTTGCCATAGCGCTGCATCCGCTCTGATTGATATATACCCTGCCCTCCCGGTCAGCAATCACAGTAGATGCATCCTTCAGCACACATACCGCACCCGTATCAGCAGCATACTCCTGCGCAGCCCGGACCCGATCTGCTTTTAGCTTTGAAATAGTCTTTCCTGTCAAACGTGCCATTTCCCCCATATGAGGAGTCACAATCACTTTGTCGGCAAAATACTCCTTTAGCCGGGCTTTGCGTGACACGGCGTTGAGCCCGTCTGCATCCAGAACCACCGGAACCTGGGCAAGGCTGAGCACAGTCTCCACCAATGCTTCTACATCATCCCCCTGTCCCAGCCCGGGTCCCGCCACAATAGCCGTAGCCCATTGACAATGCTTCTTTATTCTTGCCTGATTTTCCTGCGCTGCCCTGCTCTCCCTGTCTGTCCATTTCTCCTGGTTCCCACAATAATCCGCAGGCTCCAGCACCTCCACAATGGCCTCCGGAAGCTGTGCCTGTAAAATCGCCCGATTCTCCGGCACCGTCAGAATCTTCACAAGCCCCGCCCCGGTGCGGTATGCTGCCAATGCACTTAAATATGCAGCCCCGCTCATTCCCTTTGCCCCGGCAATCAACAGCAGTCTTCCAAAAGTCCCCTTATTGCTGTCTGCCGGACGTCCCGGCAGTTTTGCCAGGTCCTTCGGCTCCAGTGTCATCCCGTCCCAGCCTGCCCGCTTCAGACTACGGTCAGAAAAACCGATATCCTTTACCACTACCCTCCCGGAATACTCCTTTCCCGGATACAGCAAAAGCCCTGTTTTCAAATAACCAAATGTAACCGTTACGGAAGCCTTCACTGCTGCTCCCATCACGGCCCCAGTTCCCGCATGGATCCCGGAAGGAATATCTACTGCCACTACATGGGCTCCCTGTCCTGCAGACATTTCTTCCACCAGCTTTCCATACTCCCCTTCCACATTTCTTGTAAGGCCGATTCCGAAAAGAGCATCTAATACCACGTCACATTCCCTGACATCAAACTCAGAAGCCGGCTTTAAGATCATCCCAAGCCGATCTGCAATCTGCCGCTGCAATCGGTATTCCTCTGTTCCATGCTCCGGATCTCCTGCAAGAAATAATGTCACCTCATATCCCCTGCCCCAGAGAATCCTTCCTGCTGCGATCCCGTCTGCTCCGTTATTTCCGGCGCCGCAGACCGCCCCGACCCGGATCTTTGTCCTCCCAGGCTTTCCGCCCCCTCTGTCCTGCCAGGTACTGGTCTGATCTTCCTTCCTCTGCTGCCTTGACTCTGCAAAAACCTCCGCCTGATCTGCCACTGCCAGAGCCGCCCGCTCCATGAGCACCACCGAAGGGATTCCGATCCTTTCAATCGTATCCTTATCGATCTGCTTCATTTGATTTCCTGTCACAGTATACTTCATCGTTATTTCTCCCCTTTCCTCAGTCAGACAAAACAACTGTCATATCTGCCCACACAAAATACCGGCAGACAATCAGGCCCAAGCCTTACCGTCTGCCGGTGAATCAAATTGCTTTTTCTGCGATATCGGACCACTACCGTTCCCAAAAATCATCCCTGCATGACATCTATTCGGCAGAAAGCATTCCCATACACGCTCTAATACCTGCGCTCCCTTCCCTTTTCATACTTTTCATCTTCCTTGGCCTTTTTTTTCTCCTCCTGATCCTGCATACTGCATACCCGGTAGGACAGCCGCATCAGGCTCTCCGACAAGTGAACATTTTCCACAACTACATCTTCCGGTACATTCAGATCTACATGAGCAAAATTCCAAATAGCCTTAATTCCCGCATCCACCAGACGATCCGCAATCTCCGGGGCCTTTGTCTTAGGAATGGTGAGAGCAGCCATCTGCACGTCATTTTCCTCAATAAACTGCTCTAAATCATCTACACCGCGAATCTCAATTCCCCGAACCACCAACCCGATCAGGCGAGGATTAATATCAAACATTCCCTTTATTATAAATCCCCTCTTTTCAAAATTTGCATAATTGGCAATGGCCTGCCCCAAATTCCCTGCCCCTATAATAACCAGGTTATGCTGACGGTCGATTCCCAGAATCTTTCCAATTTCTGTATAAAGATATTTTACATTGTAGCCATACCCCTGCTGGCCAAATCCCCCGAAATTATTTAAATCTTGCCGGATCTGAGAAGCAGTCACCCTCATCCGCAGGCTCAGCTCATTGGAGGAAATACGCTCTACCCCACCCTCCAGCAACTCCCCAAGATAACGATAATACCGAGGAAGGCGGGTAATGACTGCCTTTGAGATTTCTCTTTCTTCCATAGAAATACACCTTTCTCTTCTTTTGCTACTTTCCTGTTTATTATATCCTTACATCAAATTAATGTCAAATATGTTTTTATTTCGGGACAATGTTCTCTAACCTACATAAACTGCAGCCAGAACCATTGATTGACAAGCCCATTCTCTTCATGATAAAATATAACTCAAAATATAATCATCGGAAAGCTTTCACAATACCATAAATAAGAAAGGGCCTCCCCATGATCTCCATTTCAGAAAATGACCAGGCAAAAGAACAATCCCTGCTAAAAAAAGTATCCCGGCAGCGACTGAAAAATATACTTACGACAGTATGTTTTATCCTTTTTCTCTCCATTGGTTTTTTTGTTGTAACGGGGCTTCTCCGAACCTATTCTGTGGATTTTTGTCTTCATATTCTGAGACAGGAAGCTCAAAACACAAAAAATAACATGAACCGGCATATCGCGACTTTTCAGAATGATATGGACGTACTGGCCAGTCTCATCGAGCAAGAGGACGATCTTACCTCCGTCCAAGTGCAGAAAACCTTAGAATGCTATGAAAGCAAAAATATAATTTCCCATTTGGGAATCCTGTTTCCGGATGATCAGGTCATGCTGCCGGACGGAAGCTTTACAGCCTCCCCCGACACAGCCTCTTTTGACAAGCTTGCCGAAAAAGGTCCCTTTTTTTCCAATTTAGAACCAGACGCCCAAAACCCTGACCATGGGATATTATATTACAGCATTCCCATCAGAAGCAGCCATGAAGAAAAAGGAATCTTGTTTGGTGTGATCGACTTAGAAACAATCTCTCATTATTTCGAGATAAACATGTTTGACGGAAAGGCCAGCCTTTATATTGTTGATCCGGAAAATATGAATCTGATTCTGGATACCCTTCACGGCCATCCAGGTGCCAACGATGCCAAAAAAGGCCGTCAGATCAAAAGCGGCTTCAGCGAAGATCAGATCATCCAGGATTTTGCAGACGGCAAAAGCGGCCTGACAGCCTATTTCTCCACAAGCCATCGTGAGTACCTGTATACAGCCTACGAACCCATTGACGTCAACCATTGGTTTCTTCTTCTGTCTGTACCGGAAAGTACAGTCCTGGAAGGCGCTGAATATATCAAAACCATTTTATTCCGGCTGGGAATCTTTGAAGGCATTGTACTGATTACATATTTCCTTTGGATTCTTCTTCGTTCAAAGCAGGAAATGAAATCCAAAGAAACGGAAATCCGGCATATTTATTACATGTACAGCATTCAGCAGACTTTGTTTGACGCTTACCGGCAGCCGGAAAATATTCTGATTTCCTTAGAACAGGTTGCACAGGCAACCACAGCCAGGACCATACTGCTGTCTGCCATTGCTGATGAGGAAGTCTGCCGTACCTTTACCTGGCAGAACAGCGCTGCTGATGCAGACAGCAAAAAGCGGCTCCGGCAGATTGCCCAGGTTCTGTCCGAAGATATGCTTCTCCGACACTCCGGTTACACAATATCCGCAGAACATCCTTCCTTGCAGGCTGACGAGAAAATAAGAGAAGCCATGAACTGTTTCGGAATCACCAATCTGATGGCAATTCCCATAGAAGGGCAGAAACACCGATTAGTGGGAATTTTGGCTGCTATGGATATGGAACAGCCCTGCCATACCACAGATCTTCTTACCAGCGTTGCCTTCAGCTTTTCTATGGCACTGTACAATATCCGGGCTTATGAGACCATAGAAAGAATGGGAACCACAGATTCCCTCACCAATCTTAGGAATCGGAACTCCTATGAGCACATACTAGAGCAATACGAAAAATCCCGCCCGAACCGGCTCACCTGCGTGTATGCCGATGCAAATGGCCTACATGAGCTGAACAACAGCCAGGGCCACACTGCAGGGGATAAGATGCTTCAGTTTGTAGCCCACGCCCTGACAGACGCTTTTGAAGATGGAATGGTCTACCGGATTGGAGGAGATGAATTTCTGGTCCTCACGGACATGGGCCTGGAAGAAGCCGCCGAACTGGCTGCCAAAGCCAAACAGAAAACAGAAGAAAACGGATACCATGTTTCCATAGGAACCGCGTCCGGCGGCCAGACAGACTCCCCTGCCTCTATTATAAAAACAGCAGAGCAGAAAATGTACGAAGACAAAAAGCAGTATTATATGGGCAGCAATGACCGCCGGAAAATGCGGTAAGTGTTTTCCTATGTTTTCAAACAGCAGAGTCAGGAGAAGCAGGAGAAAATCACCTTAAATGTTTACAGAAAAACTTTCATACTCTCGAGAGCGCACAGATATACCACCTCTGGTGGTATATCTGTGCGCTCCCCATAAACGGGGTGAATATGTCACCTCGGTTTTCAGTTCCGTTACTCTCGTCATTCCGTATCGCCCTCGCCTTCATTTTCGGCATTGGGGATACTGCCTTGTGGGGGAGTGATTTCTCGGCTTTCCGTTTCTTTTCGTTCTGCTTTTTCTTCTCGTTGGCTACACGCTGTTTTGCCTGTTCCAATGCCTGCAATGCTTTTTCCAAATTTCTGCTTGTGTCATTTTTTCTCTCTGGCAACGATTCCATAGACAAAAGCTCCTTCATCTCCCCCAGTCCATTCTTCTTGTGTTATTGTACCATTTTCATCTTGGGCAAGCTTTGCTGTCGATAATTCATATTCCTTTCTAAAACTGCTTCCATCCGAATAGGTAACCGTAACAGTAAGCACTGCGCCATCGAATATATTCAGCATATTATGAGAATCAACTGCTAAATCTGTTTCATCATCCATTGTTGATATGATATGATCTGGAATATAAAATCCATAATATGTTTCACTGTCATATTGTTCCATAAAATTTGTTCCACGTTTTGTACAATGATAAATTCTTATATTTTGAATATCTTGTTCTTCTTCTCTTTGTTCCAGACCATCTGTTTCAACTATGGTGTATGTATTTGGATCGCCATCCATATCCGGCATTCCCTGCGCCATCCAATCATGTAGAGTTTCCTCTGTAGTTTCATCAATTATCGCTGAATATAATTCTCCTTTATCTATCGAAATGTCAACATTTGAAATTTCATTCCCCTTTATGCTAAACATTATCCCTGTATATCCGTTTTCACCTATACCAGCATCAACAAAAATAACGTTTCCTTCACTCGGTTCAGCAATGTCAAGTTCTTTTGCATAAGCCGTAATAGAAAAATCAGGAAATGATATCTTCGATTTGTCCTCCCACTGTAAATCAGATTTATCAGTATCTGTCGTCATGGACACATTTGGGGTCTTACTGCCAACATTTCCGTTAGTTAAAAATGTCACAACTAATATTGCACAAGCCGCTACTGCAATCAGTGGCTTTAAAAGTTTTTTCAATTTATTCTTCCTCTTTGTATCTGTGCTTTCTTTTTCTCTCATAACATTAATTTCCTCCATTTTAATTTTTAATAATGTCTCGGTTATTTTTTCCTCCACTATTCTTGGCATTTCTATATCTTCCAAAAAAATGTTTTCTTCATTTTTTTTCATATCATTTTCTCCTTTCATTCTCCCTATAATAGTTTTTTGCAAGATTCTCTCTTCCGCGCTGAAGTCTTGTCTGAACCGTACTTTTGGGAAGTTTCAAAATTCTTGCTATCTCGTCAATATGATATCCTTCACTATAAAAGAGAGTTAAAATGATACGATACTTATCATTTAACGTGGACAATGCTTCCTTCAATTCAAGATTATAATTATCTTCCTCTGCTGGTTCTTCATACTCTCCAAGGCTTATGGTTAATTCCCTTTTTCTACGAATATCATAACACTTATTGATTAGTATCCTTGTCATCCATGTTTTAAAATATTCTATTTGTCTTAGGTTATGTATTTTTTCCCAACAAGTAAGCATTGTATCCTGAATTGCATCTGCGGTATCCTCATCGTCCATAAGAATAGCCAAGGCAACTCGATACATATCTTTCTTATAAAGCAGCATCAACTGCGAAAAAGCATCTGGGTCTTTTCTTTTTGCTTTTTTTACTAAATCTTCTGTTTTATTTTTCTGCATTATAGCAGTACCTCCTGTGCGCACGGTTAAATTAGGATTCTTTCAAAGCGTCCTTTGCTTTCATCCTACATATATTAGACGGAAAAAACAGCAAAAAATCTCATTGGTTTAAATTCTTTATTTTTTGTTGATCAAAATGTTTAGAAAAGGTGTTACATATTGTACTTCTGTTACGCCCGTATATATTCCCGATTTTTTCATCTGTATAGCCAAGAAAAAAGTACATCAGCAGGGCAACGCGCCTTTGCTCCGGCAGTCTGCACAATGCGTCTGCTAATCTCTCGCTTGCTGCAATAACCTCTTGTCCTTGCACGACAAAGACAGTCGGCTTATCGTATTTTTCAAAATAAACTTCCCGTTTCTGCTTTCGTCCAAAATCCCGATATGCGGTAAATGCCGCATTACGAAGAACAACTTTACAAAAAGCAGCAAACATTTACTCAATACGCTCCTTGTAATTTTCGGAATAACTCATTTTTTCACCCCCTTTCTTCCCGGTAGGGGGCTATTACAACAAACGCTCATGCAAAATAAGACCGCATAAGCGTTTATGTAATATGAATTATTAAGACATGCTAAATGAGTAGATAATTCATATTCGCAGGTGGAATACTCCGCTGTATAAAGCAGGATTTTTTTTATAACTGTCTGTTAGCCGATAGAAACATGGCGATACCTCCTTGATACCGCCATAAGCATGTTTATCAACATAATAAAATAGGCGGCTCTGAATTTCAAAGCCGTCCATAAAATACTTTTACACATGAGTAATGCTTCATAACCAATCCAAACATCATCTCCGATAACTATATCACCTTTGTTATCCCACGCATTTTTAATATCTTTAACATCTAAATTCCATTCCTCAAAAAATATAGAAAATGGATAGGTGGATAGAGAAGATAAACTGTAATTTGCACTGTTAAATATAAACTTTGCCCCGCAAGCAATCGAACAAAACTTACCAATTATCAGTTTATCTCGATTGATTGGGTATTGATACAAAACATTATTCTTTTCAAATTCTCTTGGTTCTCTGACAAAATCATTATATATTGTATAATCGCCAACTATGATATTGGGGTGCCTAATAACGCTTTTTAAATAAATTGTTTCCCTGTCTCTTGAATGGGGATCAATTTTCTGTGGGATGGCAATTCCTTTCTTGTTATACAGGCAAAAATTTAAATTTTCTGATATGTTCAAAGTTGTTATTTTCTACATAATATACTGACTGTTTATTTGCTGAATAAACAAAAGAAACTCTGGTCGCCCATGCGCCTTCCTGACGGACAGCATAAAGCAATTCAAATGCGTTGGAAAGCGAAAACTTGTTTTTGTAATTATCCAATAATGGCAACGCCCGTTCATATCTATCGTCACCGGACACAATAAAATCTTTCGTGCTTTCCGGCTTCAGCAAGGAATAGTTTGTTATCAAGGAATACTTACTTTGTTCTTCCCGATACCCAATTCCCGGTTCAATTACTAATGTACGCCCTTGATTATCGGACAGCATTGCCTGCATAGTCGCATCTGGCGCATAAACAATTTTCTTTGACTTGGCAATTTGAAGAACATTATCAAAAGAAATTTGTGCTTTAATAAACTGTTCTGTTAAATCTGCAATCGTCATAAATTCTCTGCCTTTTTGATATGCTCCGGCAGGATTGCCATGCACATATAACAGCGTTCCGACATTTCCATTTTGATTCACTCCATGATAAGAATGATATGCCCCATCTGATCGCAAAATCCCAATATAGAAGCGTTCTCTTTCTTCAATTACTTTATGCTTCCATACAGAAAGGTCAATATCAAAATTAAAGCCTGTTATCATGTCATTTCCACGATAAACAAATCTGGTACACATAATATAATAGCCGCCTTTCGAAAAATATTTATATACTTCGC
The DNA here is from genome assembly GCA_003611875.1 of bacterium D16-56. GTDB lineage: Bacteria > Bacillota > Clostridia > Lachnospirales > Lachnospiraceae > Brotaphodocola. The sequence continues at coordinate 195,866 of RAYY01000004.1, forward strand.
TCTTATCTTACCGCCATTCATAGAAATATTCTATACACCGTACAATACCGAAACAATTTGTATAAAATAAGAGGCTGCAACTTGGCAGCCCCTTACGGTTACTTTTGATATATGATTTTCCGAACAGCGTATACAGACAAACAATATTTTTCAGATAGACACTCCATAGAAATACCGTTTTGATATTCCTCTTTTATCTGCTGATTGCGTTGCTCCAGTTCTTGCCGATATCCAGAAGCTTCTCCCCAACGCTTTTGTTGCTTCTGTTCGACAGGAACATATATATATTCTCCTTGAACATAGGTTTGCAATTCTTTTACCAATGCGTCTGGAAGAATAACTTGTGCATTAAGATATTTCATGCGGACTTCCTCCTTGATATGATGGTCAAGCTGCAAAGCCAGCATTTTTATTTTGCGACTCTCTTTTACTCCATGCAACCGTCGCAATTTACTGGCTTTGCATGGAGAGATGCTTTGTTTCTTTTTTTGGTGTTGATACACATACATATCACCTCTTTCTCTATGTCTGGCACATTGAGTTGGGACGAATACAGTCTAACATATTCTCAAGCCTATATCAATCGTTTAAGAGCCGGGAGGCCCTGGAGGATATTTATCCATCCCTGGTAGGTCATGCATTCTATGACTTCAACTGTACAGATGTTTTTCTTTTCTGGGTTCTTCATATAAGATTTATTGTTTTATTTTTATGTTTTTCCATATCAATAACATAATATGAGTAAGAAATTCTTACTTGAAAGGAGCATACGCAAATGAGTACACAAATATTGACAGTTTCTTCCAAAGGATAGATTTCATTGCCAGTCAGCATCCGAAAACTCCTGTCGATTGATACTGGCAATAAACTGGTGGCATATACTTCAGGAGATGTTATTATACTCAAAACCTTAAAACTTCCTTCTGCGGAAGAATTTGAAGCCTCACTGGACGAAGCGCAAAAATGGGCAAAGTCGGTTGGGTATAATGAAAGCGATATTGATGATATAGTCAAATCGGTTAGAAAGAAGAAAGAGTATGAGAATTGTGAAAGATACAAACGTCTTGATTTCTGGTGTGTTTTTTGGCGGGTTTCCGAGGAAAATTCTTAGTGCTGTTGTTGGTCAGATGATAACAGCCTGTGCTACAACAGAAATTATTAACGAATACGAAGAAATTGTACAGGGAATGATTAACGGAAAACAGCGGCATTTCTTTGAGAAATATTCGGGATAACTCGCAGATGCCCTTTATTCATTCCAAAAAGAAACCGCTACCTCATTTTGGATAACGGCTTCTCTTAGCTAACGGCTTTCACATCACTTTTTAACTAAAATTTTTACACTTAACAAAACATTTACTATCAGGGATACTAAAAACGCCATAGATAAAAATCTTTGCTTTTTCAAAACTGTGTGAAGAATTTCAGTCGCTAAATTTTCTTGCTTTTTCATCTTCTTTCACCACCTTTCCTGATTGATATTGAAATTATCTCATAAAAAAGAATTTATAAAAGTCCGTTATGTGGCAGGTTTGCCGTTTTTCAGATACTGCCAGGAGCCGCTGTGGTTCTGCATCCAGCCCTGGGCGGTCTGCGGGTCAATGACAATCTCCACAAACCGCCGCAGGACGGTAGCGACCTCGGCGCGGGTGGCGGTTCCTTTCGGGTCAAAGCGGTTGCCGCCTTTCCCCGCCATGATACCCGCCTGCTGCATGGCTTTGACCTCCTTTGCCGCCCAGCCGCTGATCTGCGCGTTGTCCGCAAAGGTCACAGCTTCATGGGCAACCGGCAGGTCATAGCCCAGCTTTTTCGCGTAATTTGCCATAATGACCGCCATCTGTTCCCTGGTGATATTGGTGTCCGGGGAAAAGGTGGTGGCGGAGGTGCCGTTTACAATGCCTTTTTCTGCCGCCCAGTTCACATAAGGGGCATAGTAGGCGTCTGCTTTCACATCGGTAAATTTCCCGGTTTTGTAGCTGTTCGGGTCGATGTCCGCCAGCCGCCCCAGGGCGGTGACGAACATTCCCCGCGTCATGCCGGTGTCGGGGCTGAATTGGTTGTTACCAGTACCAGCGAGCAGCCCCCGGCTGGCTACGAAGATGATGTTATCCTCAGCCCAGTGGTTCTTAATGTCTGTAAAGACCGGGACAGGGTTCTTGTAGCCGATGCCGTAGATGCTGAAATGCCCGGTTTCAAAAACAACCGTACCCAGGTCAGGGTCATAGCTGGATTTTGTCAGCCATTCCACCTTGCCCTTGCCATCTACATAGACCGCATAGAGATTTCCGGTCTTTTCGTCCTTTGCCGGAGCATAAGGCAGACGGACAGCGATGGTGTGGCCGTCAAAATCGGTAATCGGCGTTTCTTTCCCGCCGGAGAGATACACCAGCGACAGGTCATAGACCGGCCTTGTGCCGATGGCAGCTTTGGCTTCTTTGGATAAACCGGACGGGTCTGTTTTCTTTACCCGGAAAATAACGTCCCCGTTTGCCGATAGGGTATCCAGCCATTTCAGCAGTTTTGTGTCCATTCCTCCAACAACCACGCCCTCAATGTTGATTTCCAGCCGCTTCACCTTTTCGCGGACGAGGGTGTTCAGGGTTTGGGCGTTAATAGTTACGTTAAAAGGGTTCTGTCCTTCTTTGGGCGTGACAGGAATGACAACCGCCACGCCGTTTGCAGTATTGCCGTTCTTTTTGGCGTCGTTCTTTGCCGTGTTGATGGCAGACTGGACAGTGCCGTTATCCACCGCCACATTCCCGTTTTTATCCGGTGTTGCCGGTTTGGTCTGGCTGGTGGTAGGAGTGTCCGGCTTGGTTTCGTCGGGACGCGCTACAATCGTGGAGCCGCCGCCGGAGGAACCATTGTCACCGCTGGAAGAACCGCCGCCGGACGAGGAACCTCCCCCGCTGCTGGAACCGCCAGAGTTTCCGTTCCCACCGCCGGAGGAACCGCCGCTACTGTCTTTCGTCCAATGTGCATAGACGGTCACACTTGCTGTAAAGATGGTATCAAGGGTGATTTTATCGCCGCCTGTTTTTGCAGTGTACCAGCCGTTAAAGGAATACCCGCTTTGAGTGGAAGTCGGCAGGTTTGTCAATTTCCCGCCTGTGGTGGTCTGCGCCGCCGGGCTTGTGCCGCCGTTCCCATCAAAGGTTACGCTGTATTCCGCAGGCTGTGGCGGTGTAGTACCGCCGTCCTTTTCAAACATCGCTTTGACAGTCACATTTGCGGCGGGCATGGTAAAGCTGTTGCCGCTGATTGTCACGCCGCCGGAGATTACTTGCCATTCCTTGAAGTGATAGCCGGTACTCGGTTTGGCAGTCAGGGTGATTTTTGTCCCTTTCTCCGCTGATGTGGGAGAAGCGGAAGCTGTGCCGCCGGTTCCGGCCTGTACTGTTATGGTATATTTGGCAGGCGGCAAGGGTTTACTGGTAATTGTCAGGGTTCCGTTTTCATAAACAATTTGGTCTTTGTAATTGCAGCCCTCCGGGACTTCCGCTCCGCTGGCCGTGACCGTCACAGTGCCGGTTTTGGAGGTATCCGGGGCTTCGGCATAGGCTACGGTTGGCGGGGTTTTCAGGTTTTCACCTTGAGCAAGGCCCGTGATGGTGCAGTCTGCCGCCGAGAATACGGGGGCAGTTTCCCCCACATGAATCGTTTTGCTTGGGGCGGTAACTCTGATTTCCGCCTGTTCAATCACAACCGGAATCGTTGTGCTGCCAATGTATTTGCCGCCGCCCACAGCGACCACAAGCGAGTAGTCCCCTGCGTTGACGGGGGCTGTGACGCTGCTCCATGTGTAGGAAACCAGCGCGTCGGTGACAACTGTGCCGTCCAGCTTTTTGACAACCGGGGTGCCGGTATAGTTGACCGGCTGGCCGTTATACACCCGCCCGGTCACGCTGATACCGCTGATCTCTACGGGGATTTTGTCGGTGACGGTCACGGTGGCTGTCTTGGTGGCAGCGGTGTATTTGCCGTTTACAGCGTCGGTGCTGGCGGTGACGGTGATAACCGTGTCCTTTTTTGTCCCCGCCGGGATGGAGAATTTGCCGTTTGTAATCGTCTGCGGGGTTCCGCTCCCGATCTGATAGGTCAGCGTGATATTCTCAGGGATGCCCTCCTTAAAGGCCGCGTCGTGAGGGTTCTCCACCGTACAGGTCACAATGACATCTTCCCCCGCAACCTGATAGGCGGGAACGGTCAGGGTGATCTTCGGCGCGGCGGGGTTCACGGTGACGCTGGTATCAACATTCGCCGGGGTATTGTAATTTGCGGTGTCGCTGGGTGCAAAGGACACAGGGAAAGTCCCGGTTGCCGTAGGCTGTGTGTTCCCGCTGGCCCAGTGCCAGCTTCCGGCAATGGCGGCACTCCCGTTGGGGTTTGTCGCTGTACCGCCCGTTAAGGCACTGTCGGTCAGCTTCTGGCCGTACTGGATGGCCGTGGCCGTGGGCGCGGTAAGGGTGGGTGTAGCCTTGGCAACGGTCACGGACACATTGGTGGTGGTGCTGTTGTAATTCGTGTCTGTCGGAGTGAACGTCACTTCAAATTGCGCTGTCCCGGCGTTGGGCTTGGCGGTGCTGTCTGTCCAGGCGAACGCTCCCGGAACGCTGCCTGTGCCGCCCGTCAGGGTGCTGTCGCTCAACGCCTGCCCGTAGGTGATCCCGGTGGCGGAGGGAGCGGTAGTGATGGAGCTGCTGGCCTTGGCGATGGTGCCGGTGGCATTTACCGAGCCGTTGGTGAGATTGTAATTGTTCGCCTTGGCGCTGTCCTTGAGGGTCACAGCGATGCTGACGCTCTTACCCGTTCCGGCATTCGCGTCTGCAAAGGTGCCGGTAGCGGTGTAATCTGTACCGAGGGCCAGCGCCTCGCCGGGCACCAGCCCGGTAAAGGTCACGCTGGACACAGAAGCGGCAGTATTGCCATCGTAGGTCTTGGATGCCACTGTCGCGCCGGTGGCGGTCAAGGTGGCCTTGCTGATGGTCACGCTGGCCGGGACCGCGCCCATGGACTGGGGCAGGGTGTAGTTGGACGCCGCCCCGCCGGTGAGGGTCAGCCGGGGCAGGGTAACGCTGGTATACGTCTCTGCGTCGGAGCCGCTCAGCGTTCCGGTCAGTCCGGTGAGGTCAACGGATACATTGTCGCTGTTCAAAACTCCGTCCAGAGTCACGCCAGTGATCTGCACCGAATTGGTTCCGTCATATGTCCTATCCTTCGCCGCTGCGCCGGTGACGGTCAGCGGGGCCGGGGTGACGGTGACTTGGCCTAATACATTGAAACGTTTAACAATGGTATTATTTCCCTGATAAGAAAGGCGGGGGGACGCATTATACCAGTATTCTCCAGCTGGCAGATCAGCTGGCAGTTTGACTTCAAGCTCGCGCCCAAGATTCCAGGATTTGCCGTCAGACAGTGCCATCAGAACCCAGCAATTGTCCGCACTATCCGCCGGCTCAAGGCTGTAGCCATCCGCCAGCTCCGCCGTGCAGACCAGCGTTGCGCTCCCTGTCTTCCCGTAGGTCACAGAAAAATCGGGCGTTATGGAGACGGTCCCCACGACTGTCTCAATTTCGCATTTGTCGCAGGAACGGCGGATGATACCTGTTGCCGAGGTACACTGGTGTACCCAGCCGTGGGCCTCCGTCTTCTTCCCGCCGCACAGAGTACAGGTCTGCCAGTGGTTTGTTTCATCGTGCCCGTAGTCATCAGAGTATGCGCAGCTCTCCGCAGCTCCCTCCAGCCCGCAGGCCAGACAGGTCATGGCGTGGGTTTCCGCGCCTTCATTCGGCGTGTACTCACAGACACCCTCGCCGGTATGGTTGCACTTCTTCACCGTCACTGTGCCGGTCAGCGACTTATTGCCCAGCACACCCGTAAAGGGGGTTGTGCCGCTTTCGTCAAAATAGGCGTACCGGGTGTCGCCGCTGTGGGCCAGCAGGCCGCCGAGGGTGAGAGAGGAGGATTGGCTCACTATGACAATTGCCCCCGCCGTCCCGGAGTATTTTCCACCTGAGAGTTGAACAGACTGTGCATTGCTGACGGCCAATCCATAACCGCCGCCTGTGTTCTGTATGGTTACATTTTCGGTGACGGATAGAGATCCGCTCTCATCATTGACATTTACACCAGCAGATTGCGATCCCCCACCGGTAAAGGTTCCACCTTTCAGCGTGACATTTCCCCCCACATCAAGAGCGGTGCCGCTTGCAGAAACAACCTCGCCCGCACCCTGAATGGTCACATTTGCTTGGCCGAAAGTGCTGACAGCTGTGCCGCCTGTGCAGGTGATGGTATGCCCGCCCAGGTCCAGAATGCAGTCGATGCTGATGAGGAGATATTCTGTCCGCGTTACATTCGCCAGCAGCGTGATCGTTGCACCATCGTTTTCCGTTTTGAACGCATCCTCCAAATTGCCCACATAGGTGGTAGAGCCGTACTTCTCCACCTTCGCAACGGCGGAAATATTGATATTTACCGTCCCTGCCGCGTCCGCCATATTGTTATTCCCTACGAATTTCGCGGTGAGGGTGATTCCCGTACCTGGGCCTCCTGCCGCAGCCAGCACATCGGCGGCGCTGACGGTCATGGTGTAGGTGCCGTCCGCGCCTTTGTCCGCAGGAGCGGACACCTGCGTATCACCCACAAACACCGCCATCTGGCCCGCGCCCGGCCCGGTGAAGCTGGCCGC
>RAYY01000050.1 GCA_003611875.1 bacterium D16-56
ATGTCCATAGGTATTCTCCTTTATCTGGATTTAGAGTTTTTGGAGTGAACCCTAAAAACTCTAACCCTGATTTTACAGGAGAACGCCATATATTTCACTACACGTTCTTATTTGACGCTTACGTTGTAAAGTCTTTTCCCATCTTCCTATTGACAATTAAGTGTATGTTGTTTATAATGTGCATATTAGAACAGCACACTAAAGGAAGGAGAGATGGACTCTTTGAAAATACTCATATCAAATACCTCTGACAGCCCCTTGTACCAACAGATCAAAGACCAGATCAAAGACGCTGTGCTAAAAGAAGAATTAGTTGAGGGGGATGCGCTTCCCTCTATACGTGCCTTTGCTAATGATCTGAAAGTCAGTGTCTTAACAATCCGGCGGGTTTATGAGGAATTGGAACAGGAGGGATTTGTTACAAGCCAAGTAGGAATAGGGACTTTTATATCTACGGGCAATCTTGAACTGCTCCGGGATTCCAAACGGCGGCTTGTAGAACAAAAAATGCTGGACATGATACAGACAGCAAAATCATTGAAAATAAGTAAAGAAGAACTCAATGCCATGATGGATATTCTTTACGAGGAGGATTAAAATGAACGATATTTTGAATGTAGAGAACTTGAACAAATCGTATGGGGATTTCTCATTAACAGATGTGACTTTTTCTTTACCAGAGGGCTGTATAACAGGTTTTATTGGGATTAACGGTGCGGGCAAAACTTCCACATTGCGGACGCTTTTAGGACTGGCGAAAAAGCAGTCTGGCAATATTCAATTTTTTGGCCTTGAAATGGAAAAGAACGAGAAGAAGATCAAAGACCATATCGGCATTGTTTTAGATGATGGATGCTTTTATGACGAACTTTCCTTATCTGAAATGAAAAGCATAATTTCATCAGCATATACAGAATGGTCTGAACAGGATTTCAAACGGTACATGGATATGTTTTCCCTTGACCCAAAGCAAAAGATCAATACGCTTTCAAAAGGCATGAAAATGAAATATGCACTTGCCTTAGCCCTTTCCCATAATGCGGAGCTTCTGATTATGGACGAACCGACCAGTGGGCTTGACCCTTTAATCAGAAGCCAGCTATTGAAAGTTTTAACCGATTATATGGAAAATGGCGGCAAAGGGGTTTTCTTATCAACGCATATTACTTCTGACCTTGATAAAATTGCTGATATGCTCATTATGATCAACAATGGGCGCATTGTATTTCAAGAAGAAAAAGACTTTTTACTTGACACTTACCGGATTGTCAAAGGTGATGCGAAAGCATTGACTGGTGATGTGCGAAAGCTCTTTTTGAGCATATCAGAAACTGCATTTGGATTTACGGGGGTTACAAAACAAATGGCAGAGGTTCAGTCCCTTTTCCCGGACGCTATTGCTGAACGTCCTACGATAGAGGACATAATGCTTGCCAATATAGGAGGATGTAAGAAATGATGTTGTTCCATTTGATTAAAAAAGATGTTCTCATTGTAAAGAAGTATGTATTGATCATGCTGGCCGCCGCTGTCCTTATCCCGCCTTTTATGCTCTGGCGCGCACCGCAGTACACCGGGGTTTTGGGGTTTATGCTGTCCGTCATTTTTTGCGTGTTTATGCTGCTGCAATATGTATCTTTGAAAGAATACCAATTCTCTAAAGCCGCAACACTGTTATGCGCTACGCCATATTCGCGCAGAATGATTGTTTTGTCTAAGTATATTTTCTGCATGGCAACTTATGTAGTCTGCTGCCTAATATATGGGATTGAAACTTTAGTTATTCCGGGATTAGGTTCATGTGACATAAAGCTGTTCGTACTCATGCTTTTTATAACTTCTGTTTTCATCGGTGTGTATCTGCCAGTGCAGTACAAGTTAGGGTATGAGAAAACAAAATTTGCTTTTGTGGCTGTCATAATAGCTTTCCCCTTTATTCTTCCGTATCTTATGAAAACGGAAAACGTAAATTTGGATTTTCTTTCCCTGCTTTCTCCTGTTCTTGCTTATGGGGGGATTATCCTGTTGAGTCTGGGGATCTTGATTGTTTCAATTTTCCTGTCAATGAGATTCTACAGCAGTGTAGATTTGGCATAAAAGAAAGGAACGCAGAATATGGACAACGATACGATTTTTCTTTATATCATTGCTGCGGCGGCATTGTGTTTCGCGCTTATAAACGGTATTCAATTTCTCATGAAGAAAAACAAGACGGCGCAGACAACAGGGACAATTATTTCAATTAAAATGCCGAATCCTGAAACGGCAAAAGCCCGTAATTCAAAATGGGCGATAATTTCATATACAGCGGACGGAAAATCCTGCCAGTCACAAAACCGTATACAAGTGCCTATGGCTTTACAGGTTGGCTCGACTGTCAAAGTACGCTATGACAGGTCCAATCCCGAAAAACTGTATAGCTTTTCCGTGTTGCGGATTGCCGTATCGATTTAGCGGCGCAGATCCTATTTGAGGCGGAGCAGAAAAAGAAAACGCTGGTCATCCAGTACGGGAGTGAAAGCAGGGCTGTACCGATCCAAGACATTTATGATATTGAGAGCCGTAACCATAAGGTGGTGCTGTACCTCAAAGATGGGGAACTGGAATATTACGAGAAGATCGGAGGCTGGAGGAAGAACTGCAGGGGCAGTTTTTCCGGATACACAGAGGGTATCTTGTCAATCTCGCTTATGTCGAGGGGTATGACAAAACAGAGGTAACGCTGACTGGTGGCATCAGCCTGCCCCTTTCAAAAAGATATGAGGACTTTGCGGCGGCATACCTGCAGTTTGTGCAGTAAAGGGGGAGAGGATATTTGAGCGAAATGGGTTTTATGCTGTTTCAGCATATAGCATCGGGAGCTGAAACGGTTTTATGTGCGTTCTGTATGGCGGCGTTTTTCCGCCCATATATGGCAGGACGGAAGAACAGGCTGCAAAAAACCATTGCGGTATTTCTGGCCTATGGGACGGTGTATGTAGCGGGGGAAGCGCTTTCCATTTCCGGCTGGCTGTGCATGGTGATTGTGCTCCTCCTTTTGATGGCAGGCGGCAGATGGCTGTGCATGGAAAGAAAACAGGTTCTTTTGTACCAAGGATATGGGCAGGCTGATAACGGAAAGCCTGTATTATCTTTTCAATGGGAAAATCGTGCAGGGGCTGGACAATGAAAATATGATATACCGTAATGTCGCGGCAGGATATTCCGCATTCATGATACTTAGGATCATACTGCTTTCTGTCATGCTGCTGTTCTTAAGTAAAAAACTGAAAAAGGGGCCGCCGGAACTGCATACAAAAGAACTATGCTATCTGTGCCTGACGCCTGTTGTGGGCATCATGTTTGGGAATATCATTTTCCGCCTGCTCTTTACCGTTAAGGAAAATGTGTTTTTCTCGCTTTATGACCAGTATCCTGCATTTATCGGACTGGTGCCGCTGATAGCAGCCCTGTTTTATGCAGGCATGGTGGTGACAGTGGCGTCATGGCAGGAGATGGTAGGGCTGCAGGAGGAGAAAAAGAAGTATTTCGTGGAGCAGCAGCTCCGGGCCATAAGGGAACGGATAGGGGAAGTGGAGCAGTTCTATGACGGGATACGCCGGATGAAGCATGAGATGAAAAACCATCTCACAAACATAAAGGGGTTGGCGGGGAGCGGCAGTTATGAGGAAATGGAACAGTATATAGCCCGGATGGACGAGAGCATGGATGTGCTTGAGATGTCTGCCAGGACAGGGAACGCTGTTACGGATGTAATCGTGAATGACAAGCAGAAAGCTGCAGAAAAGCTGGGCATACGGTTCAGGTCTGATTTCGTGTATCCGGCATCAGATAGGTATAATGCGTATGACATTGCAATCATTGTAAATAACCTGCTGCAGAATGCGCTGGAAGCATGTGAGAGGATGGCATTGGGGGAAAAGTATCTCTCCCTTTCCGGCAGCAGGAAAAACAGATTTTTCCTCATATCTGTAAAGAATTCCTTTGAGGGGGAGGTGGTATTTGATAAAAGTACAAATCTTCCGGTTTCCACGAAAGCACCGGAGGTATCGGGCGGCCCGGCTCCGCTCCACGGCATAGGCTTGTCGAATGTCAGGTGTGAGGCGGCGAAATACCTGGGAAATGTAGATATTAAAGTTAAGAAAAACGAGTTCAGCGTAACAGTGCTGTTACAGGAAAGGAGCAGCCATAAATAACACGATCAATGTAAATTACATGACAAGGACGTACAGCAATTTTTTGAAAAACAATGAGGCAAAGGGAAACGCATCTAAAAGCCCGTCTTTTTGTGACAGGGTGGCGGAAAAAAGCACAACTGCAACAGAAACGGGAAAGGCTGGAGCTGTTTCGGCAAAGGATATGACAATGGATGAGTATAAGCAGTATATTCATGAAAAGATTTCACAGATTCCCATGCACCCGACCCGTATGTCGGAGAGCATTTCCATCCATATTTCCGAAGCAGGGTTTGAGGCGATGAAAAATGATCCGGAGTATGAGGCGTGGGTGCGGAATGACCTGCGGACAGGATGGGCACAGCCGGACAGATGGGCAGGCGTCTGCGGAGGGGATTATTCCACCATCTATTACGGGGCAGCAAAAGAGGAGTGTCACGCAGAGATGTGGAGTGCAGGCTGCCAGAACGGAAGCGGGAAAAGCCTGTTTGACGGCAGGGCAAAAGACAGTTTTTGGGAGCGCAGGACAGAGCAGAAAAACGGACGGAGGCGCAGATAAAAAAGGAGCAGGAAAAGAAACGGGTGCAGGAAGAAGCCAATGCGAAGGCGGCGATGGAAAAAAGCGATGCACACAGGCGGCTGATGTCGCAGTGAGCAAAAGAGGCCGTATATTCCGATTCCGTTCTAGCAAAATCGGGGGCTACGGCAACAGTAAATGCCGCTTATGAAGCAAATTTCGTCATGGCGGATAATGCCGGAGCTGGCAAAGCGGACCGGAGCAACAAAGGAACTGAAGGCCAGCGCCTCACGGAAATGGGCAGGGCTTATGAACACCTGTAAGGTGCAGGTGGAGGAAAGGATTCTGAGGGAATTGATTTATGATCAAATGCCAGAGGACAGTGACTTACGGGCGCTGTCCTCTGTTACTGTTTGAACACTACACCCAATATACAAGAACTTGTATCCTTGTGCCAATCGAATAAAAGAAGTATAATACACCTTATTGAAATGCTTCCGTTTGCAGTCGTGTGCGGCAATCATTTTGTTATGAAAATAGAAAACCCCATAATACTTGACGGAAATTTGACTTTTTCCCCATATGATGAAAAAGACTGGAGGTGTTCGTATGGCATACAGAATTTTGATCGTGGATGATGAACCTATCCTGACAGAATTACTTTCGACTCATTTGCAGGATCACGGATATATGGTTTCCGCAGCCAACAGCAGCGATGAAGCCCTGGCGAAGCTGAATACAAAGCCAAATCTCATTCTGCTGGACATCAATATGCCGGGGATGGATGGGCTGGAGCTGTGCAAGGTCATTCGGAATCATATCGTCTGCCCTGTCCTGTTCCTGACGGCGCGGATCACAGAGCAGGATAAGGTCAACGGCCTGCGGGCCGGAGGGGACGACTATATCACCAAGCCTTTCGGCTTGCAGGAATTGCTTGCCCGCATTGAGGCCCATCTGCGCCGGGACGAACGAAATAACCGCCCGCCGGAGGTCGTGACCTCCCAGGGGCTGATTATCAATCTCTCTGGCAGAAAAGTATTTTGGAACGAGCAGGAGCTTTCCTTTTCCAGGAGGGAATTTGACATTATCGAATTTCTGTCCTCTAACCCCAATCAGGTCTTTGACAAAGAGCGTATCTATGAGGCGGTATGGGGCTATGACGCGGAGGGTGACAGCAACGTAATCAAAGAGCATATCCGCAAAATCCGCGCAAAGCTCATGCAGGCCAGCGGAAACGAGTACATCGAAACAGTTTGGGGGATGGGCTACCGATGGAGAAAGTAAAGAGACAATCACTGAAACGCTCCTTCATGAAAACCGTGGCGATGACAATGCTGATCGTGTTCCTGTGCAGCGGTCTTGCGATTTTCGGCTGTTATCGTTTCCAAAAGCATATTCTCCCCGATTTCAATGAGGTCTGGCTGACGCAGCAGACAACTGCCCCGGATGGTACGGTCACAGAGGCAAAGATGAGGTATGTTCTTGATGGCCCGCCAGAGCCATTCGGCCAACTGGTAGCGGACGGCCAGGAACACAACGGGAGCCAGGGACAGACGAGCTACATGATAGAGCGTATTGAATCCAGCTACTCTATGCTTTCCCCTAAAGCGGCAACAGCCTACCGCATTTCGCAAATTTGTATGGTGCTGCTGCCGTTCCTGTTTGCTGTGATTGGAATTACTCTGTGCGCATGGTGGTTTTATCACAAGGTGCTGGAGCCGCCGATCACTGTCCTGATGGATGCCACCGCCCACATTGGGGATCGGGATTTGAACTTTCAGATCATTTTTGACGGGCAGGATGAATTGGGCCAGCTTTGTACTGCCTTTGAGAAAATGCGGCAGACCCTGTATGAGAATAACCGTCAGATGTGGAGTATGCTGGAGGAACGCCGCGCATTGCAGGCATCTGTGGCCCACGATCTGCGTAACCCTATCGCCATTATGACCGGCTATGTGGAATATTTGCAGGAGAACAACCAGGGCGGAACCTTGACGGAGGAAAAACTGGAAAAGGCGCTCTCTAATCTCGGCATTACCGCAGAGCGCATGGGCCGCTATACCGATACCATGCGCGACCTGGGGGCTATCGAAGAAACAGAGGTCCACCGCAGAGAGGTGGAGCTTCCTGATTTTTTACAGCACATGGCGGATTCTCTATCTATCCTGTTTCAGAATACCAAGGTGCATTTTTTCTGTGACATCCATGTGCCGAAGGGGAGAGCCGTTCTTGACGGGGAGCTGTTGTACCGCGTTCTGGAGAATCTGATCTCCAATGCCCTCCGTTTTGCAGAGCGGGAAATTGGACTTACTTTTTGTCTGGAGCACGGAATCCTGTCGGCCGCCGTGACCGATGACGGGCCGGGTTTTTCCGACAAGCTGCTGAAAAAGAAGACCGCCCTGTTTTACTCCGAGGATACCTCCGGCCAGCACTTAGGGCTGGGGCTGGCAGTGAGCCGGGTACTGTGCCAGAAGCATGGGGGAACCATAGAACTGTCAAACCGACCGCCCCATGGGGCCTGCGTGAAAGCATCTATCAAAATTGAGCAATCCATATGATAAAAATAATCCCTCCCGGATGCCGCCCAAAAAGCCTGGGCGGCATTTTGAATTTCTTGACCGAATTTTGACCTTTGCCCGTTATACTCGACCCATCAAAGCAAAGGAGGCCATGTATGCGAAAACGATTGATCGCCGTTCCCCTGATGTCCGGCGCACTTTTATCCCTCGCCGCCTGCGGGAACTATGCCATTCCAGACAGTACACCCCCGCCGTCACAGGCTGTTGCCGCAAACCCGTTTGAGGCGGCGGAGGAGGATACCGGATTTCTGGCAATGCTCACCCACGAAGCTGCTTCGGCTGATTTCTCCGAGAGCGGGGAACGTCTGCCCTTCTTTTATGACGGCGGCGAGTTTCGGCTGGACTACCGGTTTTCCCTCACCGGCAAGATGGATACCGTTGGATTTCTCCTGTTTCTGGACGGCCGGCCACAGCCCTACAAGGTGAACGATACCACAGCGGAGTATGAGTATTGTCACAGCTTTCCCGCAAAGGAGGATCAGAGCTTTTCCTTCCTCTTTGAGCCTGTGACCGGCAGCACCGGCGATGTGCTGGCCCTGACCGTGGTGAGCATCACCAACCCGGACTTCCAGCCGGATATGGAATCTACCTCCAGCTATGGCTGGTATCATAAAACGCTGGATTCCCGTGTTGAATTGCAGTTCAATGTGGATGCGCCCGCCGCCCATTCAGACCTTCCGCCTGTCCGGGAAATCTTTTCACAAAGCGAAGTGCGGGAGGAAAAGGTCACAGCGCAGTATTTGGAAAACGAGCTTTCCAAATACGGCTGGGACGGTGTGAGCATGGACACGCTGGACAGCGGGATCTATTATACATTTTCCTGCGACGGCGGCATCACCTATGACAACCTGCGTGTCTCCGCTCCCGTTACCCTGCGATTTGCCATGTGCGGCACAGCCGGAACAAGTTACAGCATCGCTTTTTTCCTGGATCATCAGCCGGTGAAACTTGACGAAAACACCTGCCGCTCCATTACATTGAGCAAAGGCGGCGTCATGGAGCTTGAAACCGTGATCGACCCGGACAAGCTGGGGCAGTTTCACACCTTTTACTGTGTGGCCGTCCCCCAGGACGGGACCTCCGACCCGTTCTTCAAGACCAATTCTATTTTATTGTATAAGGAGAACTGAACATGAAAAAGACATTCTGCATGACACTTGTGCTGCTTTTTACCCTGGCGTTGTCCGCCTGCAGCAAGACGGATTCCCCGGCTCCTTCGGTTTCGGGAAACGTCCCCTCCTATATATCCGTGGCCGCTGTCCCGCCCTCTGACGGACAGCAGAACCAGCCCATTTCCCAGGCTGGTACATCCTGCACCTTCGATCCTGCCCTGTTTGGCGGCAAGCTCCAGAGCTGCGCCTATGCCGGGAACGGAACGCTTTTCGTGCTGGCGGACAAGCTGTACCTCTACGACACAAGGACTTCCTCGGTGCTGGCCACCGCAGAAGCGCCTCTGCACGACTTTGAAGCCCAGGCCATTGACGGGGGCTACGTTCTGTCCGGCATGGGCGACAGCGGTATGATGGCGTACATCTACGACAGCTCACTTTCTCTGAACAAGGAGATCGCGGTGGATGAGCTTTTGCAGGGAGATTTTGTTATCAGCGAAACGGGGGGCGTAGCGGCCTCCACGGACGGAAAGAAACTGGCGTTTGCCGCTATGGGCGGGCTGTATCTGTATGACCTGGGAAGCGGGAGCCTGACTACCCTCCTGGACGTGGCCCAAAACGCCGGGACAGCCGGCATCAGTATTTCCATGCTGAACGGCGCTGCCTTTGCCCAGGATAACAGCCAGATCGTGTTTTTTGGCAGTGGTAACTCGATCCCTGCGGCAGATGGCGAGGAAGGCTTTTCCATCCACGGGAGCATCGCCTTGGATGGCAGCGGTCTGAAGCTCACAAAACCGTCCGACTATGAAATGGAAGAAATGCAGAGCAGCGTCAGCCGGTTATTTTTCCCGCAGATCTTTACCCAGGCCAACGGTACGCTGCTTTGGATCGACCGGACAACGGGCAGCGCCAATACGCTTTCCTTCTCTGCCAGCGGTGAAGGCAAAGACGGCGTGTACGGCTCGGAGCAGGGAAACTATGTCGCTACCGCCGTTCTGGGCAGCAGTCTGACCGTTCGCGTCTATGACGTGGCCTCCGGCAAATTGGTTGCCACCAAAGTGATCGAGAACTCCGACCCCACATATTTCTACCGCATCCCCAGGATCTACCTTTTAGATGGGGCCAAGACCGCCGTGGTGCTTCTTGGAGGCAGCATCAGCGAAGTGGATACGCTGGTGTCTACATTTACCTTTGGTGGATAACATGGAGATCACATTTGAAAGCGTATCAAAACAATACAGGAAAAAGTATGCGCTGAAAAACTTTACCGCCACATTAAGCGAGGGCGTGTACGGCCTGCTGGGTGAAAACGGGGCCGGGAAAACCACGCTTATCAATACCTTTGTAGGCATTTTGCGCGGGGACAGCGGCACGATCCGGCTGGACGGTCAGGATGTGAGGACGCTGGGCAAAGCGTTCCTGTCCCAAATCGGCTATATGCCGCAGTACCCTATCTTCTATCGGGATTTTACCGTCAAGGATTTTCTGCTCTATATGTGTGCGCTGAAAGACATTCCCACCCATGAAGCGCAAGACCGGGTTTCGGAGCTGCTTGCCACGGTAAATCTGACGGACGCACAGGGCAAGAAAATCGGCGCGCTCTCCGGCGGTATGCGCCAGCGCGTCGGCATCGTGCAGGCCATGCTGTCCGACCCCAAAATTTTGATTCTGGACGAGCCTACCGCCGGTCTTGACCCCAGCGAGAGGATACGGTTTCGCAATCTTATCTCCCGGTTCGCCCAGGGCCGGACGATTCTGCTGGCAACCCACATCGTTTCCGATGTTGAGTGCATTGCGCGGGAAATCCTGCTGCTGAAACAGGGGACGCTTCTCATGCAGGGAACACCCGCCGCTCTGGAGCAGAGCATTGAGGGCAAGGTGTGGAATGTAACCGCCGGGGCCAAGGATGCCGCGCTGCTGACCGATATGTACTGTGTCAGCAACATGAAGCAGGAGGACGGACAGTTTACCCTCCGCATTGTTAAGGATGGATGCCCGGTCAAGACCGCACAGCCTGTCCGGCCCAACCTGGAGGATGTGTTCTTGTACTATTGCAGGGGGGCGCGCCATGATACGTCTGATACGGTATGAGTTTATCAAGCAGTTCCGGAAACGCTCCATTCTGGCGCTCTTTGTGGTGTTCAGCCTTGCCAGCCTGTTCAAAATCTATGGCGAATACAGATCCTACTCCTATCTGACAGACGGGAACGGAGAGCGGAGCTGGCACATGCACCATTGGCAGCTTTATGAGGAATATCGGGGAGAGATCACCCCGGAGAAGATCGAACGCCTGCTTGCGGTTTATCAGCCTCTTGTAGAGGCCACGTCAGATATGACCGCAAGCACAGCCACCGATGACCCTGACACGATGACCGGGAACCTGTATAGCGACAGGAACCTGCTGGACAGGTATTTTGTGCAGCCTATGCAGTATTTCTATGAGTACAGCGGCCGGTCGGAGCAAGTGGCAAACAGAGCGCGGCAAAACGCCGCGCTCTATGGGGAACGGGGAGCGGTCTACCAGCAGAGGAAGAGCGGCGCGATCTATAACCTTTATGCCGGCCGCACTATCCCCGCCTTTTCCTACCGGGAAATGTGCAATTACTATCTGAACTATGATTTTTCCATTGTCCTGACCCTCCTGCTCTGTCTCTATGGGATCATCGGAACCTTTGTGAGCGAGAAGGAGACGCAGATGGACATGCTGCTGCTGGTAAGTCCGGGCGGCGGCAGAAAAACAGCCCTGGCGAAAATCCTTGCAGCCACCCTGTTTCTGCTCTTGATATCGCTGTGGTTTTCTCTCCTTGACCTGATTGGTTTTGCAGCCTCCTTTCAGACCTTTGAAGGGCTGGCCCTGCCGGTATTCGCAATTCCGAACTTTGCTGAAAGCTCCGTCAATATCAGCATTTTTCAGTATGTGCTCCTGTCTGCGGCGCTGAAATGCGCCGGCACATGGGTGATCGGGATGCTTTGGCTGTTGGTTTCGATGTTCTGGAAAAATGCCCTGCTCCCCTTTGTCATGGGTTTGTCCCTCTGTATGGCGCTGACCGTCAGCGGAGCCGCCCGCGCCTACTCCAATTTCGTCTGGCCAAAGGTGCTGAACCCTTATTCTCTGCTGACAAACCGTGTTCTCCTGGGCAAAACGGAGTTTGTAAACCTGGGCGGATTCCCTATCCTGACCTGGCAGGCCGCAATATGCTTTGCTCTGATCGCGGGCCTTGTGCTTGCAGCTGCAATCTATTTTCTGTCAGCGGAAAACTATCACCGCTGTGTTCGGAGGGCAAAATGAGTGTTTTCTCTTATGAATGGAAAAAACTGATGATTTACCAGCGTGGCCTATGCTATATCCTGGCCGCGCTCCTGGTCAGCACAGTTTGGCTGGCTGCAGCCGACAGACCGCAGAACAGCGCGATGGAAGAATACCGTGAGGAATACGAGTGGTATCTGGAACGGCTGGACGGGGCGTACACAGAGGAAAAAGCCGCTTGGCTGGAGCAGGAGGCCCAGGCCATCACGGAGGCCCGCAGTATCCGCTCCGGGTCCCAGGAAAGCTATTACAGCGGCCAGATCACAGCCAAACAGTATGAGCGGCAGATCGCAGAGACGGGCACTGTGTTGGCCCATGAGCATGGCTTTGAAGCCGCGTATCAGCAATATTTATATATCTGCGAGAACACCGGCAATCGTTACTTTCTGAAAACAAACGGCTGGGCAGGGCTGTTTTCCGCCCAAACGCTGGACTTCCCGCTGTTCCTTGTCATTTTGATTCTGGCAGCTACGGTTTTTTGCCCGGAGTATAGCTGCCAGATGGACGCGCTTTTGCGGACGGCGCCCCAGAGCCGCGAGAGTGCCAGAAGCAAAGTCGTGATAACCCTCTGCGCCGTGTTCGCTCTCTGCGGAGGGCTGGCCCTGATCCGTTTTGTATTCTTCGGGATGAAATATGGCCTGCCCCACGGGGAGTACCCCGTCCAGAGTATCGCTGGTTTCGGGGGCAGTACCAAAAATATCTCCCTGCTGGCCGCGTATCTGATTTTGACCTTCCTGCGCTGCTTTGGCTCGGTGTATCTTGCCGCCTTGCTGCTTTTTACCTCTGTTTTGGTGAAGAAATATGCTTTGACGGTAGTGATCGGGGTGGCATCTACCTTGATTCCCTACATCGGCTTGTCCAGGCAGATTTGCTATCGCCTGCCGCTGCCCCTGCCGTTCATGCTGGCAACCGGCTTTCTGGAGGGGGCTTCCTCTGTGGAGGATTCGTTGACAAGAGAACCCATCGTGACTTTTTCGGAGCGTTCCTCCCAGGAGCTTCTGGCCCTGCTTGGCCTGTCTGCTGTGTGCTGCGCCCTCATGGTATGGTGGGTCCTGCGGCAAAACACAAACTGCTGGCAGTCTGGAAGAAAACCCGTCAGAGGCTGCAGGGTTGCCGCGCTCTGCCTGCTGGTGCTGCTCCCGTTGTCCGGCTGCTCTGTCACAGAATCCGCAAACGGGATATTCAATTCATCTTCCCAAAGCGTGTCGGAAACTTACCGTGTGATCTACGATGACCAGACGCGGACATACACTCTGGAAAACCGGACAACCGGCGCTTTGACGGATTTGGCCCTCTCTCCGCTGTTCGGGGCCTTTTCGGATGGGGAATCCGTCAAAGCCGTCTATATGGATGCCCCGTACATTTATTATATGGCCTCCCGCACAGAACAGTATGTGGATCGGGTCGGCAGCTACAACAGCACAACTACTCAGGTGTCCATCGTCCGGCTTCATACAGAAACCCTTGAGGAACAGGTTATTTTCGAGAAAATAACGGACAGCGGGCGATCCCTTCTGGGAATCGACTATACTGTGGGGGATACCTGGATGTTTCTGCAATACTGCTATGGCTTTTTCCTGAACAACGACAGCCTCTTTTTCATTACGAATGATGGAATTACGGAAGTGAGCAGGACGACCCGGCGAACGCAGGTGCTGGACATCCCCACCAGAGGGAATATAGGGTTTGATGGACGGACGATCTACTTCATCAACGAAAATTCTTTGCTGACAGCGTATGACACCAGGACCCACAAAGCAAGACCGTTTCGGAATGTTGCTGCTTCCGACTTTTGCCTGACCGGGCAGGGGCTGTACTTTATCAACCGCATGGATTCCGACTGCGTTTATCTATGCGGCAGGGATGGCGCCCACAGTCTGAAGATTTCAAATGCCCCGGCCCTGTCTGTTGATTATGACGGAGAGAAAGTTTCCATGATTCTAAAATCGGACGGGAAGGAGGTGATTTTTGAGCCGTGACGGTACGGGAGCGCCAAGCATCCGTCAGAACAAGGCGAAAAAACGCGGCAGAAGGCTGATGATCGCCTATGCTTTGCGCGGTGTAATCTTCCTTCTGCTGGCTCTGATGATTGTCCTTATGGTATGCGGGGTGCTTCATATCAGGGAGTATCTGGCTCCTGCTTCTGACAATAAATTGTCTGATGGGAATCTGGCGCCAGATGATCCTGCTTTTTCAGAACCGCCTATTGTTCCGATAGAGCCTGCCATTCCTGGAGAGATCAAAATTCCCGATTGGATCGTTCAAGACATCTTGCCAGTCAATGAATACTCCCGGCCTGGAATTGCGCTGAGCGAGGTGAACGGCGTTGTCGTACATTACACCGGCAATCCAGGAACAACAGCGGAACAGAATAGGAGCTATTACAAGAACTTGGCTGAAACAAAGGAAACGTATGCAAGCAGTCATTTTTACCTATAATATAAGAGGAATCATTTTCATCATTTTTTTTCAAAGACGACTTCGGTTGTGCCTCCACATCCCTCGCAGTGCAAGTATAGTTTTTGAACTATTCCATCTTTATCTGAATCATCGCCAGCAATGCTCAGTTTTTTGCTTTGGCATATTGAACAATGGTATTGTGAAAGCGGATCAAAAACTTTCTGGAGTATATTTTTATAAACACCCACGAGGGAGATGCATAGCGTGACACAAGTTGATACTTCGTAGTATGCAGCACTTCGCGAATGCGTTATTTTATTGGCGTAGTCCCATGTGGCTTCTGTTAGCTTTTTTATGATGTTGCGGTAGTCCGGATTTTCTGATTCTTTCAAATAAAACTGAATAAACAGTTCACATTTACGTTTGAAATTCGATGCTTGGGGTTGCTCCCCGCTACCGGCCATCATGGGATTATATATATGGCTGCCAAGCTCAATGAGTGTTTTTCTACATTGAACACCTATTGCCTGAAAATCTTCAATTTCCTTAGCTGTGTCAATCAGAGCGGCGACATTTTTTAGTTTCCGGAAAAGTTGTGGGGCAATTTCTGCGTCAAGGGTAACACTATTTACAAAATCTTCTGGATTATACTCATCTTGGGCTGCACTCATTCTTTGCATTAATCCCATATGGAAGGAATACACTTCATCGACACCAAAGTAGTATGTGCTTTGGGAGTATAGGTTCATTGGAACAGTATTACCTTTTACCACCCACCAATCTCCATCTGTATCGGTTTTAACATTCCAAACATATACATCAACGCCCAAGTCATCAAAACGTTGCTCTGTCTTTGTGCTTTATACGGTACATTTTCCTTGCGATTGCCATTCGACATATTTTTTGACATCTTCAAATGTTCGCTTTCCCATCTGTTTTCCCCCTTTAACACTTCTTTTGTACCATATGGTATTTAGCTTGTATTTTACCATTTGCTACTTAATTATGAAAGTACAGAAAAAAGACATTTATGTCAGTTTTAAGAATTTGAAGTGTTTTTATGGCACCCACAACGACATTTGCTGATAATGGTGTCAGCAGATACCTTTATCACTTTGAAACCCTTGGATATGGATCGCTGGAACAGGTTTCTGTCGATGATGTAAGGGAATTTATATTAAAAATTGCGGCAGAGGTCAAAACATCCGGCCTGCACAACATCCTTCTCTATCTTAAATATTTCCATATCTTTCTGAAAGAGACAGGAATACCGGCGCCGGACTGTACTGACCTGTTTTCCTATAAAGTTTACCGGAACATGCCGATACAGGGGTATGTGCCGTCCTCCATGTTGCCGGAAGTGAATTGCTAGTAAAGTGGGTTTTGTCAAAAACAGGAGGAATAAAAGCTGGTATGCAGGTGGTTCTTATAAAAAGAATATGGTAAAATTTTATAAGAAACGAGGTAAAGCAATATGGAAAAGAAAATTTATATCACAGAGGAAGAACGGGAAAAGTGCCAAAAGGTGGCTGATGCGTTTGCAGATCTGTACGAAATGGCGGATATTGTAGTGTTTGATGTAGGCAGATATGGTTTTGTGATGCTCAAATATTATACGCCGCCGCATGGCTTTGAGGAAGATGCAACTTATACGGATAGCAGGTCATTATTTGATGCTCTCTGGCAGGAGTGGCTTCATACAACGCTGTATTTGACTGCAAAGGAAACGCAGTTAGATGATATTTTCTATGAAGAAGTATTCAATTGCCTTTCAAAAGAAAAACAGTCGGCAATTATTGGGAGAAAATCCGATTTTGCACAAAAGGCGGAGATAAGCCTAAAAAAGGTTTTAGAAAAGAAAACACCCTGAATTAGAGGACAAAGATGATTGGAAAGGTTCTGTATCATGCAGGGCTTTTCTTATTTGATAAAAAGACAGAATGAATGAGTGGGAAAATGTGTATAACTGGCTTGTTTACGGAACTGTGGGTAACTCTGTTTGCAGGACGTGGGAAAGCTTCCCTTTGCTTTTCCATGTGCTGTGAATGAAGTTATTTACAATGGAATAGCCAGTTATGCATATTTCCACAATGCAATTTTAGGTACTTGTCATGGCCCAAATCTCCACAT
Source organism: bacterium D16-56 (assembly GCA_003611875.1). Classification (GTDB taxonomy): domain Bacteria; phylum Bacillota; class Clostridia; order Lachnospirales; family Lachnospiraceae; genus Brotaphodocola. The sequence goes on from RAYY01000050.1 coordinate 16,218, forward strand.
ATAATTGTAATGTGGCTGTAATCTCGGCATATGGATGTGTGATTTAATGAACGGAGGAACGTCAATAATGAACAGGATTTTGGTTATAGATGATGATAAGGAACTTTGTGTACTGATCAAGCAGAGTGTTTTACAGGAAAGCATAGAAGCCGACTGCTGTTATTCCGGAAAATCCGGCCTGATGCTGCTGAAGGAAAAAGAATACCAGCTTGTCATATTGGATGTTATGATGCCCGGCTTTGACGGCTTTGAAACTTTGGAGCAGATCAGAAAAGAAAGCAGCCTTCCAATCCTGATGCTTACATCAAAAAATGACAGCGCTTCAAAAGTGCGTGGTTTACGGGCGGGGGCTGATGACTATCTGACAAAACCTTTTGACATGGACGAGCTGATCGCCCGTATTCTATCATTGATCAGACGCTATACTCGCTTTAACCCAAAAGACGGACAGTTACAGACATTTGATTTTGACGGTCTGGTTATTGACTTTAATAACCGTTCTATCCATGCGGTAAATGGCGATTATGAACTGCCGCCGAAAGAATTTGATTTACTATTGCTTCTTGCAAAAAATCAGGGAAAGATACTGACAAAGCAGCAAATTTATGAAACTGTATGGGGAGAAGATTATGTCTATGATGACAGCAATATTATGGCAATTATCAGCCGCCTGCGGAAAAAGATAGAAGAGAATCCGGGCAATCCACGGTATATACAGACAGTGAAAGGGATTGGCTATCGTTTCAATAGGGAGGTGTGAATATTGTATACAGAAGCAGTTACAATGATTGCGCTGAGTGTTGCGTTTGCTTCGGTTTGCGGGGCTGTTTTTATAGTCCGGCGTGTGAAAAAGCAGCTATTAGAAATGTCTGACGCTTTGGAAGATGTAAAAAATGGAAATGGAAACAGGCGTATCTTATCGGAAACACATGAACTTGTGGCTCCACTTGCTTATGCAATCAACGATATTATCCTGTCCTACGAGAACAGGCTTTCTGCCTATCGTCAAACAGAAGAAACCAACAGGCAGCTTATGACGAGCCTTTCCCATGATGTAAGGACACCGCTCACCACACTGATAGGATATTTGGACGCCGCGCATAAAGGGATTGTTGATGGGAAAGAACGTGACGATTATATAGAAACAGCCCGCCGGAAAGCCCACGATTTAAAAGAATATATAGATGTGCTTTTTGACTGGTTCAAGCTGGGTTCCAATGAATTTTCGATGAATATATCTATTGTGGATTTAACGGAACTGACACGGAACATACTGATTGACTGGATACCCATATTTGAGGATACACAGATAGATTTCACAGTGGACATTCCAGAGCAGCCGTTCCGTGTGCAGATTGACCCGGACGGATATATGAGGATATTAAACAATCTGATACAGAATGTGATTTCCCATAGCCATGCGGATAAAATAGAAATATCTTTATCAGGGCAGGGAGGGAATATAAAAATTCTTTTGTCTGATAATGGAGTAGGGATTGATAAGAGGGATTTGAAGCATATTTTTGAGCGGCTTTATAAATGCGATAGAGGGCGGTCTGAAAAAGGCAGCGGACTTGGTCTGTCTATCGTACATCAACTTGCAGCCAAATTGAATGGAACAATAACAGTGGAAAGCACACCGGGAGAGGGAACCGTTTTTATCCTGTTTTTTCCACTGGCAGAATGAATCAGCGCTGTTTTTTATGGTGGCAATAGAATCTCCGTCCTGCGGGGATTTTATTTTTTCAGAGATTTGCTTCTTTAAATGCAAGGTTAATGCAAGGTTCGTGCAAGGTTAATGCAAGGTTGGCGTGATAGAATAGCAGACATGAAAAGGAGGTTTCGTAATGAGCAAATATGTAATTGAAACAAAAAATCTTACAAAACAATATGGAACACAAAAAAGTGTTGCCAATCTGAATATCCATGTTCAGAAAGGGCGTATCTATGGTCTGCTTGGCAGAAATGGAGCCGGAAAAACGACGACAATGAAAATGCTGCTTGGACTTACACAACCGACTTCCGGGGAAGTGTCGATTTGGGGAAAACCTTTGGCGGCAAATGAAAAGAAGCTGCTGCCCCGTATTGGCAGCCTGATTGAATCCCCCGGATTTTATCCTAATCTTACCGCTACGGAAAACCTGCGTATTTTTGCTGCCCTGCGGGGTGTGCCGAACCGCAGCGCAATTAAAAACGCACTTGATCTGGTTGGTCTGCCTTACAAAGATAAGAAGCTGTTTTCCCAATATTCACTTGGCATGAAACAGCGGCTGGCGATTGCCCTTGCCATTATGCATGACCCGGAACTTTTGATTCTGGACGAACCGATCAACGGTCTTGACCCGATCGGAATTGCAGAAGTGCGGTCTTTTATCCGTAATCTTTGTAATGAGCGGGGGAAAACAATCCTGATATCCAGCCATATCCTCTCCGAAATCGCATTGCTGGCGGATGATATTGGAATCATTGACCACGGAACGCTTTTAGAGGAAGAAAGTCTTACAGAACTAGAAGCAAAGAGCAGCAAACATATCCGATTTGTTGTTTCTGATACGGCACAGGCGGCAAGAATTTTAGAGCGTATCTTCCATGAAAGCCAGTTTACCATACAGGACGACCACAATATACAGGTGCATAACCTTGATTTACCAATAGGAAAAATTGTTACTGCTTTTGTAGAAAATGGCTTGGAAGTATCGGAAGCCGCAACTTCAGAAGAAAGCCTTGAAGATTACTTCAAACGTGTAACAGGGGGTGAGGGGATTGCTTAAACTTGTTATTTGTGAGTTTTCAAAACTGAAGCGGAAAAAATTTATATGGTTGGTTGTCCTTTCAGCGTTTCTGTTTCCTGTGCCGCTGACAGCAATGATGACAATGCCGCAGACAGCAGGACAATATGACAGCAAAGCAGAGATTTTCAATGATTATTTTCAGTTTGTCATGGGATATGGGGTAGAGCTGCTTTTGCCATGCATGATTGGGGTGCTTGCAGCCATGCTCTTTTTTATGGAACGGGATAATGATACATTTAAAAACCTGCGTACTATTCCCATCACAAGCGCACAGATGATACTGGCAAAAATAATTGTCCTGTTCTTTTTTGGAATTATTTTCAGTCTGACATCGGTTCTTATAACAATCCTGTGCGGTGGGCTGATCGCAGAAGTAAACAGCATTGTTTATCGATTATTTTTTGCGTTGGAAATGGGAATTTTTATTACAGCCGGAACGCTGCCGTTAGTCGTTCTTGTGGTTTTCTTTAGTAAGAACTATGTATTTTCTGTTTTATTATGTGTCTTTTATAGTGTCCTGAGCCTGACAGCCGAATCCTCTTTTGGCGCACTGCCCAAAGTGATGTGCTGGCTGATGCCTATTCCGCTTACAACCCTATGGAGCGCAGGAAATTTAACCGCACATGGCGCTATGGATGGCGTGGGAATGCTGGAAAATTTAATTCCGACTACATTTCAGACAATCATTATTTTAGCCGTTATCGCTTTGCTTTCCGTAATAGTGATTGATTATATGTATAAAAAGAGAGGGGATGAATGATATGCTTCGCATGGTTAAGACCGAAATATGGAAATTAAAGCGGTATCATATGATATGGGCAGGTGTTTTCCTAATGCTGCTCTCCGTTGTATTAACGCTTTTTTCCACAACCGCATTGGACGGAACGGTTTGGACATTTTCTTTTTTTACAGAACAGGTAATCAAAAATAATGCCACAACGATTTTCCCCATGTGCATTGCCCTCATTGCCGGATATATCATAGCAAGGGAAGGGAAAGACGATACGCTGAAAAGTATTATGACTATTCCTGTTCCTTATAGCAGCCTGTTATGTGGGAAGCTGCTTGTTTGTGCGCTGCTGTCTTTGTTTTTTGGGCTGGTAAGTGCGGCATTCACGATTATTGCCGTTTTTGTGATGGGATTTCCGGGAATTTCTGTAACATCAGTATTGCAGACATTTATTCAGATTATTCTCAACTGTCTGTTTTTGTATTTTGCGGTCATGCCTGTAATTGTATTTGCCGCTCGTATACCAAACGGACATATGCTTGGAACAATTATTGCCTTTGTTTATGGCTATGGCGGTATGTTTGCTTCTGGAAATGTTACATTAGCAAATATTTATCCGGTTACTGCAAGTTTAGGCTTGATCAGCTACCGAAGCTACGATCCGGCGGTACATTGGAATGTGTTAATCTGTCTGTTTAGTATGATTGCCGTATTGATGATTACTGCTGTTTTTGTATTCACTGCAAAAGGAAACGTGCCAGTCAAGGCAGCAAAAAAGCACAAAAGAACAACAACCAAAAAAGGTTGGTAAGGGAGGATATAGGAATGAAGAGAAAATTGACTATCGGGATTGCAGCAATTGTAATACTTATTGTAAGTTTTATTGGTTTTTGTATGTGGTTCCTTTCGGGAACTGGCAGCACATACTATTATTCACAGATTGATAACAGTAAAATAGAACAGACCGAATCAAAAAGCGGCGTAATTAACTTTAGTGGAAGTATGGATTACTCATACACTTTATTTTCTTACGATGAGAATGGAAAAGGAAAAGACATTACATTCGGAACATCAAAGGAATTGAAAGAGGGAGCTTTTATCCGTTTAACGGTAATGCCGATCCGGGGTGTTCTTGAATGGAAAGAGGTGCAATATGATGAACTTCCTGCCGCTGTGCAAAGCAATTATACAGCACCAACGAATGAGTAAGGGCGGTTATGGATTTGGAGCTAAAAATAACAGAAAGGTTGATGATATGTGTTATAGAAAAAAATGTTTCCGTTTTCTTTCGGTAAGTGCCTTGGTGTTTAGCTTGACGCTTGTGGGATGTTCAAAAGATGAAATTCCGGATCAGTATAATAATGTTGTTCAATCAGCCGGAAATACGGCACTCACAAGCGATTTTCACTGAAAGGGGATCGGGCATATGGGGATGATTGTTATACCGGGACTTATACTGCAGATTATAAGGATTTTTCTAAAACAGAATATCTCTTTGGAGGAACTTCTATCGAGCGTGAAAATGGCAAAGATATTTCTGTTTCCTGCGACTTGGAGATTACCGAGGGAACAGCGCAGGTGTTTTGGATTTCTGGCAGTGATGATCCGGTAATCTTGCTTGAAGCAACTGACAGCTATTCAGAAACAATAACATTGCCGGAAGGCGGGAACTATATTGGCATTACTGGAAATAATTTTACGGGGCATTTTAGCTGTAAAAACCTACTTTATTGGGTATTTACAGAAAAAAACAAAAAAGCCGTATCACATGCAACATAAATACAGAAAGATGGGAAAATTGTATTGACGGGCATAGGCACCAGAACAGGCGTTGTTACTGCTCCCGCCTGTGTACGGAACAGCCCGGCAGATTTTGAGAAATTCCAGCCGGGAAGTATCTTGATCGCCGTTACCACAACTCCCGCATGGACGCCGCTGTCTGCCTCCGCAAGTGCGATTGTAACAGACATTGGCGGCCCTCTTAGCCGTTCAAGCATTGTTGCCCGTGAATATGGTATCCCCGCTGTCATGGCAGCGCACACCGCCACGCGAACCATACAAAACGGACAAATGATAACAGTGGACGGCGCGGCAGGGAAGGTGGCACTCAATAAATAAAACGCCTGTTTTTGCCTTGAAGCTTGCAACTTTTGTAATTGCGTTAGGATATAGCCTGATTATTCCGGTTATGCCGTTTTACATGAAAAACCTCGGAGCGGGTGGCAAAGAACTTGGCTGGCTCACGGCCATATATGCGCTGACACAAACACTGTGCGCCTCGTTTTGGGGAGTGCTGTCCGACCGAATCGGCAGAAAGCCGATTATCAGCATTGGTATATGGAAAAAAGGTCTTGCTTTTGTCATTGGAAAGTATTTTTGCCATTCGCTTACCGCTTTTACTGATAGCATGGCAGCCAGACAACCTTGACATTATATGGTGGATACTGGTTTTAACGAAATGGCTGATTGCAGGATTGGCCGTATATAACTATAAAATCGTAAGAAAGGAACGGTAAGATGGAGAGATTGGCAAAGAACAAACAGAATAGAGAAACTATATCGAGGATGATGGAAAAATATTTCTCACCGCTTAAAACGAAGGACTATGGGAATTGACAGAGGGTTATTTTAATATTGCCTATGAAATTCATTTGAGTAATGAGGAACAAGTGATATTGAAAATAGCCCCATTAAAAGAAGTGCGTGTTATGACTTATGAAAAAATATCAATCGACCAGATGTGGCTTTGTCTTGATCGAGATAAAACTGTTTTTGAAGAAGTGTCAGAGTCAAAGTTGGTACATTGGGATTGTTGGGACGGAAATATCTTTATTCATTCTGGAAAAGTAACAGGTATCATAGATTGGGAACGGAGCATTTGGGGTGATCCCCTCATGGAAGTGGGTTTTCGTACTTACGCTGATAATATCTGCTTTCAAAAGGGCTATGGGATCAGAAGTCTAACTGAAAATCAGGAACGCAGGGCCTTATGGTATGATATATATTTAATGCTTTTGCTGCATTGGAGTACGAATATAGAAAATATGAAACGATGGACAACTATTATTACGCAACACAAATGTTAATGAAACAGTTTGAAAAAGTACAGGGATAAAAACTGTTTACAAAGGAGAAGGATGAGTGGGACTGTTGACAAAGCGCCTGTTCATTTATTACACGCTGCATTTTCCTAATCAAAAAGCGCATTGCGTGAAAAGCCCGGCAAAAAATAAAGTGATATAATTTGAACATCAAATATAGTAAACGAATATATAATATGTTTACGGAAAGAAATCATATGATAGAGATTACCGCAGAAGTCCGGGCGGCCATTGACAAAGCCGCCGGGGATATGGAGCTTGCCGGGGACGAATACATAGAACCGGCTGACGGGCTTATCCACTGTAAGAAATGCCATGGCAGCCGCCAGACCGTTGTGCCCAGGTTCGGAGGCTCCGGCTATTTCATGCCCCGCTGCCTCTGCCAGCAGAAGGCGCAGGAGGAACGGAAAGCCATGGAGGAACAGAGAGAACGCATGGAGCGTATCAAACGCCGGAAGGCACAGGGGCTTCAAGACAGATACCTTTATGATTACACTTTCGCCAATGATAATGGCCAGAATCCCGTCATGGAGAAAGCCCACGCCTATGTGGAGCATTGGAAGGAGGCATACCGGAACAATACCGGCCTTCTGCTCTTTGGTGACGTGGGAACCGGGAAATCCTTTTTTGCCGGCTGTATCGCCAATGCTCTGCTTGACCGTGACGTGCCGATTCTGATGACAAATTTCCCGTCTATCCTGAACCGGCTTACCGGCGTGTTTGCCGAGAAAGGGCGGCCTTTATCGCCAGCCTGGACGATTACAGCCTGCTTGTCATTGACGATCTAGGCGTGGAAAGGAATACCGAGTATGCCTTGGAGCAGATGTTTACCGTCATTGACAGCCGGTATCGGAGCAAGAAGCCGCTGATTGTCACGACAAACCTGAAACTGGAAGAAATCAAGAACCCGCCAGACCTTGCCCACGCAAGGATTTATGACCGCATACTGGAACGGTGTGCGCCGGTTCTCTTTTCCGGAAAGAATTTCCGGGAGGAAGGAGCCAGGGCGATCAAAGCGGCGACGAAGGAGATTGTGAGTAGGGGATAGCATAAACTGATTGCATGAAAAGGAGAATTTATGGGCAGCGAGAAAATCACAGAGGACAATACCACCACAGCAACGGCTAAGGACGCCCCCGCACTGGTGAAGAAGATTGGCCGGACTACCTACATTGTGCGGGTTCGTTTCAGCAAGACCAGCACGGAAACCATGAGCGACAAAATCAAGCGTATGCTGAAAAATGAGATACGGCAGATGTAAAAAAGCGATAACGGAAACAGGCCGGGATTCAGAAATGCGCTGGCTCCCGGCTTGTAAAATCAGGAGGTTTATGGTAGTATGGAGATACGAAAACAGAAGGGAAAGCAGGTGGGAAGACTGACAGTGACGGAACAGATCGACCAGAAACATCAGGAAGATTTACAGAGGCTAAGAGGCTTTCGCCTGCTTGATGATGATTTCCTCACCAAGTGTTTTGAGGGGGATACGGCAAGCATAGAACTGGTATTGCGGATTGTGCTGGAAAAGCCGGATTTAAAGGTGCTGGACGTCCGCACCCAGGTATTTGTGGAGAACCTGCTGAATCGTTCAGTGAGGCTGGATATCCTGGCTACGGACAGCACAGGGGCAAAACTGAATGTGGAGGTACAGCGCTCCGACAAAGGAGCCGGGAGAAAAAGAGCCAGGTACAACAGCAGCATGATGGACGCAAACCTTTTGAAGAAAGGCGAGGACTTCGACAAGCTGCCGGAAACGTGGGTAATCTTTATCACAGAGAATGACGTAATGGGAAAAGGGCTGCCGCTCTATCCGATTGAGCGGTGCTTTTCAGGAACCGGGGAAAGATTTGAGGACGGTTCGCACATACTGTATGTAAATGGCGCTTACCGCAGCGATACGCCAATCGGGAAGTTAATGCATGACTTCTCCTGCACAGACGCAGGGGATATGTACTATGGGACACTGGCGGACAGGGTGAGATTTTTCAAAGAGAGCAAGGAGGGAATCGAGATTATGTGCCGTGCTATGGAAGATATGAGGAATCAGACATTGAAAGAGGGAATGAAAGAAGTTGCGCTCCGTATGTTGGCGGCTGGCAAATATGCTTTAGAGGAAATCGTTAATATTTCAGGGCTTTCTCTTGAGGAAGTCAAACAACTGAAAGCTGATAGAAGCGCATAGGCAGAGTTATAGAGCTGGGAATCTAAAAAACAGGTTCCTGACTTTATTTTTTTGCCCTGAAATGTAAATTTTTTGTGAATATGATTAAAAAGTCCTTTACTGTGAGGTATTCAAGGGATATTTCTCTTTTGTGTCGCCTGTGCTGGTCACGCCATGCGGTAATAGCTGCATTGTGTATAACGACTTTGCAAAAGCCGTGAAAAGTATACATGATGTGTTCTTTGTATGCTTCTGTACAATTCATAGGAAATTCCCTCCTTGCCCTGTATGGCAATCTGTTCCGCCAGCTTTTCGTTCCACTCGGCAACCGCTTTCTGCAGTAGTTCAATATCCGCATTGTATTTCCGCTTATAGGAGAGGAATTCTTCTTTGGTGAGAATCCCGCCCACCAGGTTTTCATAGAGTTTTGCCTTGAAACCCTCAACCTGCGCCATACGTTTCTCATTTTTCACTCCACGGCGCCAGTTCCGCCAGCTGTTCATCGGTCATATCTTTACTTGGCCGATGCTCCAGCAGAAATTTGAGATATTCGTAAATATTCAGGCCGTGTGCTTTTGCCATCTCAACCATTGTGTAGATTGCTGCACTGGCATTCGCTCCTTCTACGGAACTGCTGAACAGCCAGTTCTTCCGGCCTGCTGCGAATGGACGGATTGCATTCTCACTGAGATTATTGGTAAAGCTGCAGCGTCCGTCTTCCAGATGGGTCTCCGCTGTATCTCGTCGATTGAGAACATAATTAACCGCTTTATCCATCCGGGTGTTCCGGACTGGCTTCTGCTGATCGAGCCACGACCAGAAGGCCTCCAGAACAGGTTTTTCCTTCTCGAGACTCATCTGGTTCCGTTTTTCATAATCACCGGGATACTTTTTGTTTATGGAGTCCTCAATGGCGAATAACCGGTTGCAGTACTGGACTCCCTGCACTGCCGGCTGGCTGTAATCATACTGCTTGCCTTTGGGAACAGCATCGGTAAAGTATCGGCGGATATGTGCCCAGCAGGAGCAGCGCCGGATCCCCGGCAGATTGTTATAGCCCTGATAGCCGTCCGTTTCCAGATATCCGCTGCAGCCTTCCAGAAACTCTTTTGCATGGCTGCCGCTCCTGGTCGGAGAATAGCCATACAGGATGATCTCCGGAAGTCCATCCTCACCGCTTCGGAACAGCCACATGAACGACTGGGTCTGTGCTCTGCGGCCTTCCTCATTCAACACCTGGACCCGAGTCTCATCTGCCATTGCAGAACTGCGTTTCAGCAACTCCCGATGAAAGTAATCATACATCGGCTGAAAATAGTTCTGCGAACAGTAGATGATCCAGCTGGCAAGGGTAGTGCGGCTGATCTGGACCCCATACTGTTTCCAGTCCTTCTCCTGTCGGTAAAGGGGAAGCCCATTGGCATGCTTCTGATACATCGTCCATGCAACAGCGGATGCTGAGGCAGGACCTTTCCCAACCAGAGACGCCGGAACCTGAGACTTTACGATCACGGGTTTTTCCGTATCGCCGAGTCCTTCCTTACAGGATGGACATCCGTAACTCTGGCTGTAGTATTCGATCACTTTACAGGTGGCAGGAATGAATTCCAGTTCCCGGCGGACATACTCCTCGCCGATCAGGACCATCTGCGTACCGCAGACCGGGCAGATCGGGTCTTCTTTCGGAAGAAGGATCACTGCTTTTTCAACCTTCAGGCCTTTGAAAAGCTCATCATGAGTTGCTTTCTTTTTACGGGTATGCTCCCGGATCACGGTCTCTTCTTCCGGCAAAGAGGGCTCCTGTTCCATTTCCGCTTCATCAAAGAGATTCTGTTGTCCCGGAATGTCATCGGATCTTCTTTCACTGGATGAGCCGAAAAGCTTTTTGGTCAGATAATCTGCCTGTTCCTGAAGCGCTTTCTCGTGACTGGATTTTTCGTCATGCATAAGACGGAGAGATCTGATCAGCTCAGTCTGTTCAGATACCATTGTTTTCAGCCCGGATACTATATCTTTCAGCTCTCTGAGCTGGATATCTTTTGCGCTGGAAGCCATCGTTTCTCTCCTCGGATTTGATACCTTTATTATACCAGAAACGGGGCTTTTACTAAAGGAAAATGGCTCCTGAAAAATGCCGGATTTACAAGGAATTTCCGGATTCTTCTGTGCAGGATTTCTGCTGGAATCCAGATACTTTTTACTCTGCTTTGAGGGCTTTGGGCTGGTCAGTATCAATCCCCGACATCAGCCAGTCAAACTCCCGCCAGGAAAGATTCCGGACGTCCGGCTGCTTCCTGGGCCATTGATAGCCGCCGCGGACAGATAACCGCTTATAGATCAGAACGAAGCCGTCCGGTTCCCGGAACAGGGCTTTGATCCTGTCCCGTCTTCTTCCGCAGAAAAGAAAGAGAGCACTGGACGACGGATCCATCTTAAGCTGGTCTTCGATAACGGCGCAGAGTCCGTCAATGGATTTTCGCATATCGGTATAGCCGCAGACAATGTAGATCTTCTCAAGTCCGGAGATGCCGCCTAACATGAGAGCTCCTGAAGCAGGCGGAATGTCCTGGTAAGCAGGATCGGATCCGCATCATTGCTGATACGGATTGTGATATCCTTCATGGCAGCTTCAATCGAATGTGAATTATCAAGGCATGAGTTCTGCATCTGTGATGCTGTATGCTGTTCCGGAATGTGATCCGGCACAATGTCAATGGGGACCACGTCCTGTTTCGGGCGGGGAACCTCAAGATGACCGTAATTCGCCGCTGGGATCTGATCCGCTGCCGTTTTCCGACAGCGGCTGACCCAGTTGTAAAAGGTGCTTACTGCAATGCCGTTTTCACGACACCAGTCAGCATCTGTCATGCCGCTCTGCGGCATTCATTGATAAGCCGGATCTGTTCCGTCATCGGAACACGGGCTTTGCGAGTACCTGCCATAACCTGTCCTCCATAATTGTAGTGAAATAGTCTAAATATCTATCGACTACAATTATAGGTGATACTTGAGGATCAGGAAATCCGCAGGAATATTTGGTGCTTACTGACAATGTTGCATAGAACTGATGTCAACCGATGAATTGGCGGTGATGGACGGCGGCAAGTGCATCTTGCAGGTGCAGGGCGTAAGGCCGTTTTTCAGCGACAAATTTGACATTACCAAACATCCGCAATATAAATACCTGCTGGATTCCAGCAAGAAGAACGCTTTTGATATTGAAAAATATCTGAGCCGGAGATTGACCGTCCGACCGGACGACGTTTTTGAAAGCTGTGAACTCGAAGCGCCGCCTGCGTCTGATGCACCCGCCGATTGACTTTTCAACCGGCGGGCTTTTTTGTCCCTATCCAACCAACCACAACAAATTTATGGAGGTAATTTATGGAATTTTTTGCAAGTGCTATTGAAACCCTGAAAGTCCTTGTAATCGCGCTGGGCGCTGGCCTTGGCGTGTGGGGCGTTATTAACCTGCTGGAAGGTTACGGCAACGACAACCCTGGCGCGAATGCTCATGTACGGTAAAGAAGCAAGCAACCGAAAACAAGAGATAGACCGCCAGCACCACACTATTCCGAACCAAAGAAACCAAAGACCAAAGGACAAGCAATATGGAAATGTGCATAACAGGCTATGGAATCATGGATAACTCTATTCACAGCACATGGAAAAGCTAAAGTGCAGCTTTCCCACGTCCTGCAAACAGAGTTACCCACAATTCCATAAGATAGCCAGTTATACACATTCCCACAATGCCGACTACTACGGAATCCCTCTCATTCCTATATCCCTATCAAATAATTAGCAGGAAGTATTTCTCCTGTTATTTTTGAGTAACTGAACAACAAGGCGGTGTAATATCCAAACCGTCTAAAAAAGCCGCACCCCAATTACACATGGAATGTAAAACAGGGATAATACTTTTTCCAAAGGCGGTAAGTGAATAGAGAGTACGGGGCGGTTTCTCTGGGATTACTTCCCGGTTAATCATTCCGCAATCTTCTAAATCATGCAACTGTTGTGAAGGCATTTTCGGTGTTGCTTTTGGAATTAGGCGTTGTAGCTCCATATAGTGCAAAGGTTTTTCTATGAGATACCAAAGAATCAAAGGCTTATATTTCCCACCAATCAAAAATAATGTAGCTTCAACAGGGCAATTAAATTGGTCTTTTTCATATGTCATTGTGTATCAACTCCTTTATGTACTTTCTTTTTGGGAAGTATCTACCCAAAAAGTGCAATCTTGAAGAATGATTGTACCATGCTAAAATATGTATAACGGTTGAAGAAACACGTTAAGTATACAACACAAAGAAAGGATTGACTACTATGGATTGTAAACGGTAGATAGTGCGTACCTCGACTATGGCGGCAAAATGTGTGACAATAGACTATATTTCTATCATGGGTATTAAAAGTTAAGTCTCAACTTTTGATAC
>RAYY01000051.1 GCA_003611875.1 bacterium D16-56
TTTTGTTTGATGGTTTGATGTATGCGTCCTGGAAGTACTAGAAATAGATCACTTCCTAAATCCTAAAAAAACCTCCAACTATTCGTTAAAGTATCACTTTCGCGAAAGCGAAGCGGTAGTTGCTGGGGCGCGGACATTTCATATCCCGTCGGACGCGCCCCGGTCAGCAACTATTTGCGAAAGTTTAGTTTAACGAACTAGTTGGTCTCATTTAAAACTCTTTTTATCTCCCTTTTTTCTTAATATTCTTTTTGAAATTCTATTTTTATCTTTTCCTAAAATCTTTTATATATTTTATTTTACATACACTATTAATATATTATCAATAATTGAGGATTTATCAACCTTATATCCGCCATAACGGGAAGATATATGTTCCGAATTGCCGCCGCCTATGTATTGCATACCGCCAAAATTATCCCGGCGCAATGATATGTGACCCTCAAATTTCAAAGCTTCCAACAATTTTTTCAATGTCATGGAAAGGCACCTCCTCACCTGGGACTATATGATAAAAGCCATCAGTAAACTTTTCAATTTTTTGTACATTGATTTTCGACTCTGTGAAATGCATAATGGTATTTATTCGACGGATAAGCGCTGGCCAGTCATCCGGTGATTCTGACTGGACATTAGGATATTGCTTTATTAATGGAATATTGCTCACTATGTAAACTTTTGTGTAACAGGCGTATTTGTTCGTATAGCGGCAGGGCAGTTCTAGCGGGTATCCGTCCAGATAGCTTAGCATGTCGGAAAATAACAGGCTGGAGCGAAACTCCTCAAAAAGCACCACATCCTGACCCCGGTAATTATCAAAAGGGTGGCTGTAATCAGTAACACGAAACACATTAGAAAAACCATAGTTTTCCATGACAAAACGGGTTTTCCCAACACCGGCATAACCATAAATGTAATGCACATCCAGGTTGCGAAAAGTACTTTTATAAGATTCATACCGGATCACCTGCCTTACTCTGTCCAGTTTATCAAGATTTAAAAGGCTTTCCGGCATTACCTCCAATATCTGATAATCCGTATAGCCGTCTTTAATCATGCTATATAAATCGTCCAGGTCATTCCTTCGGCCTTGACGCTCCACAGGCATCTCTCCCCATTCCTCAAAAGTTCCGGGGACACTGGTGTCGGATTTTTTATCATCCTTCCACTTGCCTGTTTTTGAGACATATTCCATGTTTTGTTGGGCAGTCCCACGGGCCATTTCTAAATCGGCACCAGGAAAACGTTTCCGAAGGGTGGAAAAATTAATTCCTCCTCGACCCTGAATAAAAATATGGGTATGAGGGGTATGGGTTCCATTCCCCACTTCATCTGACACGCACCAGTAGACAATGGATTTTATACCAATCAAAATTGCATGGATAGATTCATGAGTGTAACCTTTATCAATGGGATTGTTAATGGTTAAGAGCCATTTACGGGATTGAGTATCACGTTTTGGTTTTTCAGTAGGTTCAGGTGATGCAGATTCCGCATAGCCCGTTGTCATTTTTGGTGTCATTTCTTCCCCTTTCACTGCTTGTCCGAAGTGGAGCAATGCAGTTATGTTTTTTATTCCTGGCTCCGGGATACGTCTAACCGGGAGCCGGAAACAGCTTTTCGACTTTTCGACATCTCGACAATGTGATGTCGAGAGCTTGCAAGGCTTAGTTTGTATGGGTTTGTTGGCTTTTCGACAGAAGTGCCGGGTAATAATATACCGGCACGCGCGTAAGGGGGTAAAGCTTCTCCTTCCGCAAAAAAAACGATATTTGTCGCGCCAAAAGAAGTATGCTGCCTAAAAAAAACAGAGAGTACCCGCGCTTTTAAACATCCTTTCCCCGGCTATACCAGGCGGGGATAATTTGCGGTGCACATTTTCGCGTGGTAGTTGTCAGCGCATCGTTTATCGTCCCACACTCCTACCCGCTCTAGTTTTCCGGAATGAGCCATCTCGATGATGGGATAACCGGCGGGACGATAACCAAAACGATGCTGGGCCAATTTTTAAGCCCTGGGAGAGTTTATTACATCAGTGCAGGCGCCTGGTGCTTGTCGCGCCAAAAGAAGTATGCTGCCTAAAAAAAACAGAGAGTACCCGCGCTTTTAAACATCCTTTCCCCGGCTATACCAGGCGGGGATAATTTGCGGTGCACATTTTCGCGTGGTAGTTGTCAGCGCATCGTTTATCGTCCCACACTCCTACCCGCTCTAGTTTTCCGGAATGAGCCATCTCGATGATGGGATAACCGGCGGGACGATAACCAAAACGATGCTGGGCCAATTTTTCAGCCTTGGGAGAGTTTATTGCATCAGTGCAGGCGCGTGATGTTTGTGGTTTTCCCGCTGGTTCCTAAAAAAAAGGATAGACTTTCTCTGACACTAGGGTACCAGCGGGACTGTGGTCAAGGCGGTTGATAGATGAAGTGCGTCTATCAACCACCAGCAGGCCAGTATATTTTTCCGAAGCCCGTAAAGGGACGGATAGTATTTTCTTCGAAAATCTCCATCCTTAAACCCTTTACAGGCGGAAAGTTTAGCTCCTTCTGGGGACAGCTTTGGCTGTTCTGATTATTTCCGCTTGCCGGTGCTGGCTGCTTCCGGAGCTGGGGGAGTGCTGGCTGCTTCTGGGGCTGGGGGAACGCTGGCAGAGGCATGGCCTGGGTAGATGTCCAGGGCAGTCCGAATTGCCTCTGCTGATTCTGGCGTTGGAAGAACTAAAACCTCCAGACCGCAGACAAAACCACGGTTATTATATTCAACGTCCACATACGAACCCGGTTTAATGTCAATCACACCAGGAATGCCTAAATTGTCACTAATGAACACGTTGGACACTGAATGGCCAGTCACCTGGGAATCTCTGTGGGCCACAAATAGGGTGAAACCCTTTACGGGCTGATTGGTTCGTTTACTGACATAATCCACTAATTGGGTGCCTAATACAGTTGCTTTCATACTTTTTACCTTCCTTTTCTCTATTTAGTTGTCAATGTGCCGCCCGCAGAGTTTTCATCGATACAGGCGGGTGCCATCGAATCCGCAAAACAAACTCTGGACACCTAGAAACAGCTTCCGGATTTCTCTATAGAATACCGGATAACAGACCGGTTTAACATTGCGGGAACGAATAATGTCCCCATTCACTCAACTTTTTTACGGGCTTGTGACCGTTTTTTGTCTGCCCCCCAATAGGAGAGAGAAGGACTGCGCCCTGGCTCCCAGGAGAAGCAGACACGAAAGCAGTTTTAATGGGGAAGCCCCCCATATGGGGAGGCTTGTCCCGGATTTTATTTATCCCCTGCATAATCAGGATTATCGGGGAAAGTAACGCCTTCAAAATCAGGTTCCGGTTCCAAAGGGCAAAAATACGATAAATCAGATGAAAGGGAACAGCCCAATTCACAATCAAAATAACAACAAGTTAAACAAACACTATTAATAGAAATTTTCATAACCTCCTTTAAGAAAAGCAACGTAGCCAATCTGCCGGCAACAAGGATTTCTCCCCCACTATCTACAATATACGTGGACCTTCGAGATGGTATATAGGCTTTACGGTATGGCATATTGCTTTTTTTTCATTGAAATTTTGATGCTATTTTGACGGTTTCCCATGCACCGACAACAACCGCGCTGACATTTGACAGTTTCCTATGCACTGACAACAACCGGACCGACATTTGACTTTCTTTTCCACAGATTTTGTGGTATGATGATGGTGGTATATTAGATATAGATAGTTTGCTACCTTCCATATTCACTCTCATTGCTGCTGGCATCCCGTTGGATGCTGGCTCTCATTGCTGTGAATTTAGGGAGGGCTATGAAATTGTTACGTCTAAGGTAAATGCTACCTTAGGATTATATCTTATCACAATCATGTACATAATGTAAATTAGCATTATGTACATGATTTAAAGAACATCTTTGTGCATCATGTACATAATACACAGGGAGGAGAATATGGGAAACTTTAATCAATCTAAATATATTAATGATTTTGCAAAAGCGAATTATGACCGATTAATAGTACAAGTGTCAAAAGGACAAAAATCTGTAATTGAACAACACTGGAAATCAAAAGGTTATAAATCACTTAATTCATATATTAACACTCTGATTAAAAGAGATATGGAACAGGGAGCAGGAGAGGGAAGTAAGGAAAATGCCGATATTGAAAAAATCTCAGGGGGGGGGTAAAATGAGAATCGCCGCTTGACGGGTATTTCCTAAACGTGATATAGTATTCACACAAAACAGGAGAGGAGAGTATGAGCTATGACTGATAATGAAATGCTAGATGCTATGAGGGATTTATTAATGCCTATCAACTTAAAATTAGAAAAGATGGATAATAGGATAAACATACTAGAAAACCGTATAGCAAATATAGAATTAGAGATGAGTAGCATTAAACTGGAAATGAATCGGGGCTTCCGGAAAAATAATGATGAAATCCAGACCTTAGTTGCCGTCCTGGAGGCCAAAAACATCCTTCCTATAGCAAAATAATCCCATTCATCTAGAAAACAATTCCGACAACAGCAGCTCCCAGGCGGCGGATGGGGAGCGGCATACCAGGAATTGTCAGATAATCCTTTCCGCTGCTGGTGGAATTGTATTTTAAAACAGGAACAATTCAAAACCTTCCCCCTAGAGGGGCGCCCATCCAGGGGGAGGGATAAGTATTGCATAACAACTCTTGCTGCAGCTCCATGAATTGTATGACAACTTTTGCTGCAGCTTGCTGAGTTGTGTTTAAAATGCTGAAAATTTCAGAAACAACTTATTCTATCGCAAAAAGAAACCGCATCAGTCGGATCCCGTCCATTACCCCGCCTATATAGCTGTCTTCCTTTTCTTTGTCTTCACAGTAGGCTAAACGGTTTAAAAATTCCTCACAATCCTCCTTGCTGTCCGCATAACGGCTCCGGACAGACAGTTCCACTATTTTCCGGACATTTTCCAATTCCTTATAGTTTTCCGACTGGTGCCTAATACGGAAGTCAGCGTAACACTGCATTAACACAGACTGAAAAATATCCCGCTCCCTTTCTTTTCTTAAATCCATAACCTATCCTTCTTTCTTTTTTTTAGCAAGAATAAATACCACTGCCTGAGCCATTCCCCAAAATAGTATAGACAGGAGAGAGTAGAAACATCCCTAAACATCTTGCCCCCTGCGGGGACGGGGTCCCCCCGTACCCCCCATCCCCGCAGGGGGCAAGATGTTAGGCTTTTTTTCTTCGCCGTCAAACAGTTTATAGGAATCGTACAGGCAATAGTATTTTTTCCTGCCTATCATTATAGAAGTTCCGCACCGTTCCTTAACGGAGTACCAATATTCGATTGCCGCAAAAATCGGATGGCCAAAGAAAAACAAACTGCACAATACCCCGCCAATGCCAAAATTGTTCGCTTTGCGGTGCCGCACTTCGTATTCGACCAAAGAGCGTATCTGCCTGTCTACCAGCCTGTCAAATTGCGTCACCAAAATGAAATGATAACCGTATTTCCGGTGCTGGGTGAAAAAATTGTTCCACTTGTCCCGGTCTTTTGCATTCCAGGAGCGGCAGTTAAAGATCAGTTGGCATTCGTCAATCACTACCCAAGTCTGCCCTTCTATGATGTGACCGTCTGGCCGTCTTTTGTGGCAAAACAAAGCAAAATCCATCAGCCAGTCCGCAGAAAGTTCATGATTTTCCCTATAAAAAAAATATCCTTTGGGCCTGCGCTTCCTGGAGGGAATGCTGTCATAGTTAATATCAAAATTAGCGATAACATTCCTCCCGTGATACAAATAAAAATAAATTTCCTTCGCGACATGATAGCTTTTCCCGCTTCCGGGGGTGCCCGTATATAAATAAATCATGTTTTCCCTCCTAAC
Source organism: bacterium D16-56 (assembly GCA_003611875.1). Taxonomy (GTDB): domain Bacteria; phylum Bacillota; class Clostridia; order Lachnospirales; family Lachnospiraceae; genus Brotaphodocola. The sequence goes on from RAYY01000051.1 coordinate 5,891, forward strand.
CAATTAATTTTACAAAACGAAGAACTGCCTGGTACAAATAAAAAGTCCCTACACAAACCAGCCACGCCTCCCCAATGGATATCATCATCGGAACCGGAATAAAGTAATTCAAGTATCCCAAAGCGGGAATCTTTTCCATGGATTCTAAAAATGCAGTAAAGGGAGAATCTGGAAGAAAAGCAAGGAGTGTGTTCGCTAAGACAATCAAAGCGGCTTTTATCTTCATCAACATCACATTCACCTATCCTTTTATCAGACTTCTGGTGGCAAGAATCAGCCCTGCCACATAGAATAACAGCACAAAAAACTGAATGATGGGAAGAAGGCTGTCAAACTTTGTTAAATCAATTTCTATAGAATCCTTAAACGAAAAATCCTCATGGTCTATAATCAAAGGGATTTCAAAAACCGGTTCAATCGGATCTGCCAAGAGAACGCGAAAAGAATCTATCAAGTCAAAAGGGATGCAAAAGGGAAACTTGTCAGAAATAACACTGTCTAACCGATAGTTTCCATCATCCTCCCCAATCACTACGTCACTAACGGCCTGCGCAACCTCAGAAGGAGAGGGGATTTTCTCAAAGACAGAATTTATCGCCAGCAGAATATTCCCAATAGGTTCCGTCAATCCATCCAAAGGAGATAAGATGGTTGCCGCTAAATCAGACAATAACGCCGGAAGGGCTAGCTCCCCGCTCAAAAGACTCGGTAACTCATTTATGGCAGTCACAATAGAACCAAAAAGAACGTTTAAAGAAAGTTTTTCTTTTAACAAATCCATAAGTGACGAAGGACTTGCCCATGCCTTTAAAATTTCCAATATCTGCTTTAAGAAGTCCAGTATGCCAGATAAATCAACAGTGGGAGAGGAGGGTTTATCCGGATCCGGATCCGGATCCGGCAATTCCGTAGGGGAGCCAACTAAGGAAACATTTTCAATCGTTTGCCCGCCCTCAAACACAGGAGCATCTGAAACCAGCCCTATCGAAACCAGAAAAAGTCCCAAGCCAGTGGCGAGACGCTTCACAATCACATACTTGTTCTTATTTTTATCATCATCCGGCTCCTGATTGCCCCCATTAATCACCACAAACTGACGGACAATTTCCCCAGCCTGTTTTTCTGCCAGAGCAGAAGTGCCATCCGTATTCGTCTGATAAAAATGGCTGATGAAGGAATCAATTTGTTCATCCGTGATGGCAGTGCCAGCGTAACGGGACAGCACCCGGATAACATATTGGAGATTGGAATAACAATCCGCATCCGATAGCTCCACCTTCTTTTTTGACGTTTGCCAGTACTTGTCCACCACTTCCATAACTTCCTCATAAGTTTTTGCAGTGTCTAAAGAGGAAACAATGGATTTTAAACCGGCTTCATCTGACGGGAGTGTAATAGAATCAGCATATGCATAATCCTGATGAAACTTTAAATTGTCTTTCAAAAGAGAAGCACCCGTTTTAATGATATTTAAAGTCTGATTGTTAATCATGCCGCCTGTGGTGCCATAATTTATATAAGAACGAGCAGCTGTTTCATTAATAAACACAGGATAATTTGAAAAAAAACCAATGTCAGAAGGGTAAATACTTGAATGTGTATAGCTACTTCCAAAAGATCCCAATTCTAGCTTGGACTCTTTATAAAGATAATATCCTTCATCTGACAAACGATTATAACGATAATCTAGACAATCTGTTTTAAAACTGTCATTATATCGATAATAATATTTCAATCCATAGATAGAAGGATTACCTGTTTCATCATTCAAAGTAGAACCAACAAAAAAACATAGAACATCCTGTTTAGAATCATAATAATAATCACGGATTTCCATATATCCCTTATCAGGATAATAATATTTAAATGTGTATAAAAATGTTTTCCCTTCTGTACTCCAATCAGAAAAATAAGGTTTAGCAGGAACCGAAGCAGGCTTATATTCAATGCCCGTATCTTTAACCGTGACTTCTTCCCCGTTTAAAAATTCCCCAAAAAGCGGAACCCACTCAGAGACAGCAATAGCTCCCCCGGTTAAAAAGATTTCAAAGTCGGACATTTTATCCGGATGCCTCTTTTCCAACCAGGGTTTAAAACTGCCGACCAAAAACGTTCCAATATCTTCCGAGGCCATATGGATCCCAAATGCCCCTAAGACACAACCAACTGCCACGATAGCCAAAAGAGCCACATCATCCACCCCGGCTATAGCTGGACTCATGCCATAATAACGTTCCGGAAAGGTTTCGTAATCATAGACCTTCCTCATGTCTTCATCGTAATAAAACGGAACATCTTCTGTGTAGTCTTCCCCCATTTCTGACCAGTCCCTTGTATTGCTGGGCGTCTCGGGAGAGGCATAGGCAACAGTGGGAGAGTAAACGGCCAACAAAACAACTAAAAAAAGAGAAACCCGCTGTCTAAATTTTTGACGATTCATAAATATCCCCCATTTCCAATGAAATATGATTTAAAAATGGGAGGGATACACAGGGCATCCCTCCCAAGAAACATTATTTAACAAACCGCTTAAAAAATTTAATAGCAAATGTCACGCAAACACCAAGGCCAACCACCTGCATAACCATCGGAAGGACCGAATTAACCGTGCCAATAACCGAATTTACCGTTGCCTGAAAAGAAGATGTTAAAACGGAAGTAACATCCGTCCCCCCGCCAGATGCATCCTCAGCCGCCAGAACGGGGAGCGCAGACATACAGGAAATTGCCGTCGCAGTTGCAAACACTTTAGTGCGAACGGTTAACTCCTTCAACTTATTCTTTGTTCCTTCCCAAAATTCCTTTCTCATATCATTACCTCCTTTTAAAAATTAAAATATATTTCTAATAATAGACGACAGCCTATTAATAGCAAAAAAAATAACATCCACCGAGAGCTTAGCAAAAATGCCGCCAGCAATTCCCATTGTAAAAACTTCAAAGCATAAATCAGAAGTCATGTAAAAACCCCCCTAAGCCCAATCATTAAAACCCCTGCAATAAATCCAAGAGCTAAAACAAGAAAAATCTGAAAATCCAATGATGCAGGTATGGAAGAACCGTCCATAAAATCAGAGTTAGAATCCGTTGCCAGGGAATAACCCAAATCATTATAAAGTTCTAAATCCAGAAATTCCTCCTCATCGTCATAAAAATCATTCGACATTTTTTCACCGCCTTCTTGTAACGTTTTTCATTTTTCAAACGTCTAATTAAATAATCCATATGAAATTTTATAAAATGAATAAGGGATTTTTTTTTAGAAAAAAATTTGCGGGAATGCATTGTACAGGAAAAAGTTGACAAACATAAATCCATTCACTTAAAATGATTTTAGAAAGAATGAAATCAGGATTGCAAAAGAAGGATTCAGAGAATGGAAAAGAGGTTGATGGAAAAAACTCCTCAACTATTCGTTAAAGTATTCTTTCACGAATAGTTGTTTACCTTGCTGGCAGTTTCTAGGTACTGCTGTCCCTCGGCGTTTTAGGTTTGTTGGGGCAACTATTCGTGAAAGAATCTGGAATTTCAGGAAGAAGGTTAAGATTTGATTTGTGATTCCTTTGTGACTTTTCGACAAATGTGCCGGGTAATACTATCCCGGCACCTCTGCCAATTCTACGAACAGGACTTGCGACAATCTGCGACATTGCGACGGTTGCGACAAATTAGTGTCGCGGTCTGGAAACCCTTGATTTCTAGCCGTTTTTCGCAATTTGCGACAGAGGTGGGTAATACAAAAAAAACATAATACCTTAGTTGTATCCTTTTAAAACAGTGCCATAATTTGGTAAAGCTTGTCAAGTGTTTTTATGAAAATTTCATTAAGTTTATGAAAATTTAATAATTACATAACCCCCGCCTATTTCTTGTTGACAGCATGAACCCGTGGGGGCGTTTTTAGGCAGTACAGGCAGTCCTTGGGGGAAGGACTGCCTGGGCACACAAGCCTAACACCCCCACCCCTACTGTCAACAAGAAATAGGCGGGGGTTTTCACACAGTTGGAGGATGGGGGTTGATGGTTTTCACTTTTTACGAAGTAATCCACCTGTAATCTTGGCATTTAAGGGGGCTATCTCCTGTTTCCTGCCCCACAACAGTGCTTAGGGTACCCCTATACCCCTAATCCCTGTCACGGGGCAGGAAACAGGCAGGAACTGCTTTTTATGGCAGGCTGAGGTTACTGCCCAGTAAGAGGCGCAAAAACGTCAAGCTCCTACTCCGGGTACGTACACCAAACCACTCATGCACTGGGTCGATAACCGCTTGACTGCGCCTAAGTTTGTTGGGCGCAGGAATCCCTTCTTAGGCACAACTACCACTACGTTTTCGGGAAAGAACTCTTTTGCAAATAGTTGCCGGGCAGGGCGCGTCCGACGGGAAAATGGATGTCCGCGCCCGGCAACTACCACTTGGCTCCACCTGCTTCGCAGGACGTTTTCGCAAAAGAGGTGACTTCTTTCACGAATAGTTGTTTACCTTGCTGGCAGTTTCTAGGTACTGCTGTCCCTCGGCGTTTTAGGTTTGTTGGGGCAACTATTCGTGAAAGAATCTGGAATTTCAGGAAGAAGGTTAAGATTTGATTTGTGATTCCTTTGTGACTTTTCGACAAATGTGCCGGGTAATAATACGCCGGCACATTTATCGACCGTCTGGCAAGGGCTTGCGACAATCTGCGACATTGCGACAGTTGCGACAAATGAGTGTCGAAGTCTGGAAACCCTTGATTTCTAGCCATTTTTCGCGATTTTCGACAGATGTTTATAATATAAAATATAATGTTTTAGGTGTATTCTTTAAATACAGTGCCATAATTTCTTATGGCTTGTCAAGTGTTTTTACTAAAATTTCATTGATTTTATAAAAATTTAATATTTGCACAACCCCCGTCTATTTCTTGTTGACAGCATGAACCCGCAGGGGTGTTTTCAGGCAGTGCAGGCAGTCCTGTAAGGAGGACTGCCTGGGCGCACAAGCCTAACACCCCTGCCCCTACTGTCAACAAGAAATAGGCGGAGGTTTTCACAGGGCTAAAGGATGGCGGTTGATGGTTTTCGCCATTCACGGGGCATATCCTTTAATCTTGGCATTCATAGGGGTTTATGCCTGTTTCCTGCCCTATGACAGCGCTCAAGGTACCCCTATCCCCTAATCCCTGTCACGGGGCAGGAAACAGGCATAACTACTTTTTATGGCAAGCTAAGGGTATTGCCCAGTAAGAGGCGCAAAACGTCAAACTCCTACTCTGGGTACGTGCATTAAACCAATCATGCACTGAATCGATAACCGTTTGACTGCGCCTAAGCTTGTTGAGCGACATAATATCTTCTTAGGCACAACTACCACTACGTTTTCGGGAAAGAACTCTTTTGCAAATAGTTGCCGGGCAGGGCGCGTCCGACGGGAAAATGGATGTCCGCGCCCGGCAACTACCACTTGTCTCCACCTGCTTCGCAGGACGTTTTCGCAAAAGAGGTGACTTCTTTCACGAATAACGAATAGTTGAAAGTGATACCGATTCATGTACTATTGTCATCTCTTTTTGTTTTTGTAATCAAATTACAGTTTCAGGTTTCATTCTTTCTGAGATTCATTTTAAGCAAATTAATGTTTTTGTCAACAGAATCACGCCTTATCTTCCCTGGCCCGGACCTTCCAATGCGGTGTCTGGTTGTGTTGGGATTCCGCCGGGGCCATCTGCAGAGGCACCTGGGCCGCCGTTGTCCGTGGCAGGGATTTCTAGACCGCCGGGGCCTGTTACCGGACCATTGGAAGGTTCTTGTTTTGAAGAAGGCTCTGTAGGTATCGGGTTTTCTAAACCAGGACCATTGATTGTGTCGACGGTGGTTTCCGGCAGCGTTTCTTCTTGTTGGCTTTCTGTCGGTTCCTGGGACGAGGGTTCTTCTGCAGTATCGCTGCCGGTTGTCTCAGCCGGCTCAGGTGCAGGTTCTTCCGTGGGCGTGGCCTCATTTGCGGCTGTTGTTTGGATGGGGGCGGGAGCGGCTGTCGGCGCAGGTTCCTGGCGGGTGTTTTGCTGACTGCCGGTATTTCCTTCAGCGCCTATGTTTTTGCCGGATTCTATGTCTTTTCCCGGGCTTCCTAATCCGCTGACTTCTGCAATATGTGCGCTGATATTCTTTACTACTCCAGAGGGTTCAAATTGTGTGTCATCATATAAAAATTCGTGAAGCTGGATCACGTTGCTTTCCAGGGTCGTTGGGATTACACAATCCCTTTTACCTATTTTCATCTCAGAATGTGAAAATGGAAAGCCAGATGTCTGCCCAATATAATATTTTTTCGCATCTTTTGCCATGACCAGCAGATCATCTATGCCAATACTGGTAGAAATCTGCGGAAATACGGTTCCGATCAGAGTGCGCAGGGTGTTGAAGTCTGCCTGCTTGGCCTTTTCCATGGCAAGTCCCAGTACCTTGCGCTGACGTTCTGTACGGTTAAAATCTGTGTCCATCAAACGCAGCCGTGCATAGGCAACTGCTTGTACGCCGTCTAAGTGGTTCATTCCGCTGTGCTCTAAATGGACAGAGCCAACGCCGGTAGAATTGACGGTTTCTGTAATAAAAGAATTAATATAAGCAAATTCTTTGTCTGTTATTTCCAGATCAATGCCTCCTAATATATTGATGCCGTCAACAACTGCTTTCCAGTTAAAGGTAGCATAATCTTCAATATGCAGATCAAGATTTTCTTTCAGCGCCTCTCCTGCCTGTTCTCTGCCGCCCAAAAAGTAGGCTTCGTTGATTTTATGGTATGTGCCTTCTGGGTCAATCTTTAAGTAGGTATCACGAAATACGGAAACAAGACGAATCTCTCCTGTTTTTCGGTTAATGCTGCATAATATCTGCACATCTGCCAATGCGCCTTTTCCCACATTGCCATCACGGGAATCAACGCCATATACAGCGATCGTCCAATAACCACTATTCTTAGGACGTTTTAGAAAGAAAAAACATCCCAGTATTGCAGCAAAGAGAAAAATCCATGGAAAAAGAGCTTTTCTTTTCTTTTTGTGATGTTTTTTGGGAGTGGTATTCCTTTTTACAGGCTTTGCTTCCAGATCTTCGATTTCAAAATCATCTTCTGCATAAGCAGAGGTTTTGACAGATTTTGTCTGGGAGCCAGGTTGTTTTTTGTACTGCCTTCTGGCACGTATTCGGTCAATTTCATCTTCATAATCGTGATTTTGATATTTCATTTTATTTAGGCAATCCTTTCTCAATCGATTAATTTTCTATAGTAAGGCCAATTGGCATCACGGACAGATACCATTACATTGTTAACATCTCCGCTGCTTTCATGGATACAACGAATTTTTCCGTCTTCTGTCCACTCCAGGAACATAATGACATGTGCATTCTCGCCAGTACGTAGAATGATATCTCCGGGCAGCAAGCTGCTGCGGCTGACAGGAGTGCCACACAGAGCCAAACCAGATGTGCTTTCATAGGGAAGACGTTTTCCGGTAACGGACCAATATACCCAGCTAATCCAGCCAGAGCAATCCAGACCTTTTAATACTCGCCCTTTATAATCCGGAGAAACCAGGGAACCGAATGCATTGCGGGAATAGTTGGGAGCAGATGCTTTTCCGCCCCAGTAGTAAGGAACTTTTCCTACAGAAGACAATGCAAAACGAACCAGGTCCTTTCGGGTTTGGGATATGCTGTCCGGAAGTCGGTTAAGGTATGCTTCAATTTCAGCGCTTGTCAATGGATTTCCGGAGGATATCATGGATACTGTCATTTTGTATTTTTCATACCAATCCTGGCTGCTTAGCCGCTTAACCGCATCTACAGATTCCTGATCCCAGCCCTGCCATCCATCTTCCTCAAAATTATCAGGATCATTTCCGTAAGAGTCTGCTTTAAAAAGTCCGTTTTTTTCTTTCAAGCCTCGAATATGTATTTGAACGATCAGATCTACATGCCCTGGGCATTGGTATGATTGTGAGGATGATTCTTTATAGTCGGAAGGAGTTGCAATCGCTTCTGATTTTGAATTTGGAGATTGATTGGCTTGGGATGATGTTTCTGCTGTCTCTGACCCGGCAGATCGTTCTGCATTGCCAGTTTCACCGGCATTGGCATTCTCGGTAATGATCACTGGAGAGCTTTCTTCTGCAGCATTTTTCTGGTTTGTTCCGATAGTCATACTCCTTACCGCAGCACTTTCACTGCCTGCTGTTCCACTGCCTGATGCTCCACTGTCTTTATCCGCCTCTACTGCCCCATTTTCACTTCCCTTTACCGCGTATTTTATATCTGTTTCTGCCGCCGCACTTTCACTGCCTTCGGTTATATTTCTGCCATTGGTCTCAATCTCTATGCTTTCCTCATAAGTCTCGGCATTTTGTTGGTCCTGGTTTGTAAAATCATCTTCATCTTCTGCTGTATATCCTGCATTTCCCACCGCATTTACACTTGTTTCCTCGACCTCAGCTTCTCTCTCCAGCTGCTTTCTCTCATCTTCTTCTGTCAAACATCCATCACAATATTCGATATCACTAATGCTGATGGAATAGGAATGGGATCTTTCCCACAATGCTTTGTAATAAGCGACGAACAGGTCATAGTCTTCTGCTCCTTTATAATAGGTATACACATTGGCCATGGACATGATCTCAATCACATTAGAATACAGACTAATGGGCTGATGATCGCCGTCTAAAACACGGATCCGCATATCCCGGAAGGAGTTGATTGTCCAGCTGCTGGGATCCTCCGGGTTGTGGCGGTCATCTCTGGGATTGTATTTTCCAAGGACAGCGCTTCTGGGCTTGCCTATACGAGATGCCAATTGTTCCGGCGCTATGTCTGCATAATCATAAATTTTTCCGATCCAGATTTGATCCTGGGTCATTAATTCGATAAACGCTTTCCCTGCATAGCTTTTCATTAGATTGCTTGTATCTTCTCCCTCAGGAAAATAATGCGCCAGGTTCAGCTCATCCGGTGCAGGCTGATAGGAAGTGTCGTCTTCTGTCTCCAAAGGCAATGTATTCTCCGCGACATCCGGAAAGGTATCTGTCTGTCCGGACGTGGTGGTTTCTTTCATGGTCTCTGTTTCAGAATCAGCGGCTGTTAAAGGCCGGGGTCTATAAAAATCGGATGCTGCAAAAATGCACCATCCGGTCATCACCATCAATATGGCCGAAATCCATTGTCTTTTCATAGTAGTCTCCTGTTGTATACGGGGATGTTTCGCCATAGAGTATCGTAAGGAGCTGTTAATGAATTGGAAACCGTTCCCAAGGAACCATCGGTAAGCAATTCTGGGGCAGTTCCTAAATGTGGTCTTAACAATACAAATCTTTTCTACAATACTATAGCATAAATCAATTCGGAAAAACAGATACAAGTATTACGATTTCTTTAAGAAACAGAAAATAAAGCAGGAATTGACGAATGGTATTTCATAGGCTATAATAAATGCTGATTTGCTGTAAATCTTATTGAGGAGAAAAATCTATGTGCGGAATTATTGGATATACCGGCCCTTTAGAGGCATCAAAGATCCTGTTAGAAGGGCTTTCCGGGTTAGAATACCGTGGTTATGACAGTGCAGGAATCGCCCTTTGTATGGAAGATTCCCAAATTCGCGTGGTGAAGAAAGCCGGAAAGGTGAAAAATTTAGAAGAATATTACAGACAACAGATTTCCGGCACTTCCCACAGCGGAATCGGACATACCAGATGGGCTACTCACGGCGGCGTCACAGATACCAACGCTCATCCTCATCGGGCTGGAAAGGTTGTGTTGATTCATAATGGCATCATTGAAAATTATCATGCACTTACCGAGAAGTTTCACTTAGAGGAAAAGCTGCTCTCCCAGACAGACAGCGAGGTTGCGGCACAGACTTTAAACTGCCTTTATGAGGGAGACCCTTTGGCTGCGATCCATAAGCTGATTGATCTTCTGGATGGCTCCTACAGCTTCTGCATTATGTTTGATGATCAGCCGGGGGCAGTGTATGCAATCCGCAATGTAAGTCCTCTGGTGGCTGCTTCCACTCCCTCCGGCTCCCTGATTGCGTCTGACCTGACGGCTCTCATCCCTTATAGCCGCCAGTATTTTGTAGTGCCGGAACAGCATATTGTAAAGCTGACCCCCTATAAGATTCATGTTTACCACTTAGATGACACCTATTCTAAAGCTTATCCGGAGATCATGACAGTTAACTGGAACATGGATGCTGCCATGAAAAATGGTTTCCCTCATTTTATGCTGAAGGAGATTCATGAGCAGCCAGACGCTTTGCGCAATACCATTCTGCCCCGGGTTAATAAAGGGATTCCGGACTTTGGCGAGGATGGGATTCCTGATCGTATTTTTGAGGAATGCAGCCAGATTCAGATCATTGCCTGCGGCACTGCCATGTATGCAGGAATGGTGGCGCGTGCCATTATGCAGCCATTACTGCGCATTCCTGTAACAGTGTCCATTGCTTCTGAATTTCGGTATGAGGAACCGCTGATTGATGAAAAGTCTCTGGTGATTATTATTTCCCAGTCCGGGGAGACCATTGATACCCTTGCGGCTCTGCGGCTGGCGCACCGATGCGGTTCTATGGTTCTGGCTGTGGTCAATGTAAAAGGCTCTACCATTGCACGGGAAAGTGATTACGTGCTTTATACCCATGCAGGACCAGAGATTGCAGTGGCCAGTACCAAAGCCTATTCTGTTCAGCTTGCTGCCTTGTATATGATCTGCTGCCGCATGGCTCTGGTCAGAGGAAAATACACCAGGGAGCAGGCATGCTCTTTCCTGGCGGAGCTTTTGGATGTGATTCCTGCCATGGAGATCATGATTGCCCAAAAGGACATGATCCGAGATGTAGCTTCTCATATTATTTCCAGTTCGGATGCGTTTTTTATTGGCCGGGGCCTGGATTATGCCTTTTCTCTGGAGGGAGCCCTGAAGCTGAAGGAAATTTCCTATATTCATTCGGAGGCTTATGCTGCCGGTGAGCTAAAGCATGGAACCATTGCTCTGATTTCTGATCAGGTGCCGGTGATTGCCATTGCCACCCAGGAGCATGTTTATTCCAAAACCATTTCCAATATCCGCGAGGTAAAGGCGCGAGGCGCATTTGTAATTCTTCTGGTAAAGGAGAATGCGGTTGTGGATGATAATCTTGCTGATATCCGGATTCGGATTCCGGATGTGGATGATCATTTTACCGTGTTCCCTATTGCCGCTGCTTTGCAGTTAATCGCCTATTATGCTTCTTTGGGAAAACACCTGGATGTGGATCAGCCCAGGAATTTGGCAAAATCTGTCACAGTGGAATAATCTCCCAAGTGTGCAGAGCAAAATGGGAAGGCACAAGATAAGCGGAATGAAAAGATAGAGAAGATAATGAAAATTAAAAAAACATAAACAGGCCATATAGATTGACATAATTTTTTTATGTCAATCTATATGGCCTGACAGGGATTTTCAGCATTATTCTTCAAACTCTCCTGCTTCCATAATCTTTCCGTCTCTCCAGATCCGTTCCAGATCATAGAACAATCGGTCTTCCCTGCAGAATACATGAACAATAATATCGCCATAGTCCATCAGAATCCAGTTCGCGCTTCGATAGCCCTCTATCTGGCGAGGCTCATGTCCTGCCTTTCCCATGACTTCTTCCACATTGTCTGTCATAGCCTGGACCTGATTGGCATTAGAACCGCTGGCTATAATAAAATAATCGGCAAGAACCGACACCTGACGAATATCGATAATGCGGATGTCCTCTCCCTTTTTATCCTCCAGAGCCTTAATTGCCAGCTTTACCATCTCTTTTGCGTCCACTCTTCCACTCTCCTTTCTTGATCTCTGCCCATTTCATGGCAGCTCCTTACTTTATGCAAACGTTACATCCTCTTTTTTGCTGCTGTTAGGATTTTCCCTGCCGCATTTCTCCTGGAAATATTCAAAAGCCTGGCGTGTCGCAGGGTCTATGCCTGTATTTTTCTTTTTCAGATAAGTTAAGGTTCCCAAAAGAACCTCATACATTGCTTGATCTAAATCCTGAAAAGCCAGATAACGCATCTGAGCCAGATTGGCAGCCTTATTCCGCCGAGGTTCAATATAATCTGCAAGATAAAGAATCTTGTCCAAGGTTCCCATCTGCGGCTTTCCTGTCGTGTGACAGCGAATGGCAGAAAGAATGTCTTCCTCATGGATTCCGAACTTATGTTCTGCCATCCATGCGCCGTACTTGGCATGGATCACTGCCGGCGCCTTCAACTCCCCTTCTGTCAATGGAAGCTTGTGTTTCTGACATTTCATAATCAATTCGTTGTCTCCATAGCGCTTTGCACAGTCATGAAGCAGTCCGGCCAGCTCTGCCCGGCGCAGGTCATACTCATAACGCATAGCCAGAGCCATACAGGTATAAGAAACACTTAAGGAATGTTCATAGCGCATGGGATCCAGCTTTGATTTTAATTGTTTCCGATAAGTAAAAATCTGCTCATCGATGTTAAGCATCTTGTCCTCCTTTATACCCGTGAGTCAAATGATCTGCCAACATGCCCCCATCCTTTGGCAAATAAGCATGCTCGTGAGTATAACCACAGGGATTCTGATAAAGTTTATGGAAATGAATATAATCCTCCACACATTTAGGAATGTATTGACATAATTCCATTCCCTGCATGGCCATCTCTCGAAGCTCTCCAGAGGAAATATCTACCTCTTTGCAGTGAAGAATGCGGATATCTGCTCCATATTGTTTCTGAAGATAAGTAATCTGATCTTTTATTGGGCAAGGAGCCTGCTCATACTCCCGGTTAGCAACCAGCAGAACAGCCTGCTCCATCACCTTGGAAGGATGATACCAATTCTCGATCTGATAGAGAGAATCTGCCCCAATAATAAAATAAAAACGATGTGCAGGATATTGTTCCCGAAGAAGCCTTAGAGTTTCGGCTGTATAGGTATTTCCCTGCCTTTTCATCTCAAAATCCGAACACAGAAAATAAGGATATTTTTCCACTGCAAGAGAAACCATCTTAATCCGATCCTTCCCTGCCGTTACGATGTGATCCTTTTTATGGGGAGGGACTGCGGACGGCATAAACCAAACCTGATCCAGCCCATATTCCAAGTAAGCCTGCCTGCCTAACAGCAGATGGCCGTTATGAATCGGGTCAAAAGTTCCTCCCATAATCCCAATCTCAGCCATATTTTCCTCCATTTTGCACACGCTCTGCAGGTGTGCTTAACCATCCTGCTGTTTGCCGAATCAGGACGGAAGCACGATCCTTCTCTTTTTTTCATCCTTTGCCTGCCGGTAAAGGACAATCTTTTTTCCGATTACCTGAACCACCTGAGAGTGCGTCCGCTCTGCCAGCATTTCGGCAATGGAATGTCCGTCATCTGTACAATTCTTTAATACGGTGATTTTTATCAGCTCCCGCGCCTCCAGAGCCTCATCCACCGCAGCCGTCAATTCCGGTGTCAGGCTGGCTTTCCCAATCTGCAGAATCGGCTCCGTAGTCATGGCGATCCCCTTGAGACAGGATCTCTGTTTACTTGTCATGTTCCTCTCCTTTAACTGATCACTTATAATAGTCAAATGCTAATCCGTACATCCGCACCGTATCCCCTTCCTGGATTCCTGCTGCCTCCAGATCATCTAAAATCCCGTTTTCCTTTAAAAATTTCTGAAAAAACTGAAAGCCCTTTTCCGAATCCAAGTTGGTGTAGCCCAGCATTTTCTCAATCCGCGGTCCCTCTACCACAAAGGCGCCGTCCTCATTCTTCTCCACTGTGTAGGGCAGATTCCGATCGCCTGCATACTCAATCTCAAACTCCTTTTGGAAAATAACCGGCTCGCGGCTGACGGTCTTCAATTTTTCAGAAACGCCATACAAGAGCTTTTTTACTCCCTGTCCGCTGACAGCAGAAATCGGATAAACGGGAATCCCTTCTGGCTCAAACTCCCGGCGAAGCAGCTCTGCCGGATCCTCGTCTCCTGTATACACTGCATCCATTTTGTTGGCGGCAATGACCATGGGGCGTTTTAAAAGATCAGGATTATACTTTTCCAGCTCCTTGTGAATGGTGCGGATATCCTCTGCCGGATTCCGTCCTTCTGTTCCGGCCGCATCCACCACATGAATCAGAACACGCGTTCTTTCAATATGGCGGAGAAAATCATGTCCTAATCCCACTCCCTCGGATGCCCCCTCAATCAGTCCCGGAATATCCGCCATGACAAATCCAGTATTTCCGTCTAAATCTACTACCCCAAGATGGGGATCCAACGTAGTAAAATGATAATTGGCGATTTTGGGGCGGGCATTGCTGACACGGGAAAGCAAGGTAGACTTTCCTACATTAGGAAAACCTACTAACCCTACATCGGCAATCACCTTGAGCTCCAGCTGGACCCACAGCTCATGTCCAGGCTGACCCGGCTGGGCATATTTAGGTGCCTGCATGGTAGCTGTGGCAAAATTCATGTTGCCTAAGCCGCCTTTTCCGCCCCGCAGAATGACCTCCCGGCGATTGTCTCCTGACATATCGGCAATCACCTTGCCGGTCTCAAAATCCTTTACAACCGTCCCCTCTGGTACTTTTATGATCAGGCTGGAGGCATTCGCTCCATGACACCGCTTCTTTTCACCCGGCTGTCCGTCTTTGGCCACATACTTTCTTATATGGCGAAAATCTGTCAAGGTGTTAAGCCCTGGATCCACCTCAAAAATAATATCCCCGCCTTTGCCGCCGTCCCCGCCATCCGGACCGCCGGCCGGAACATAAAGCTCCCGTCGGAAGCTGACATGCCCGTCTCCGCCCTTGCCGGATTTAATAAAAATCTTTGCTCTGTCTGCAAACATCTGTCTCACCTGTCCCTTCAACAGCTCCCAATCATGGCAAAAAAGGCTTCATACCTAAAATCAGTATGAAGCCCATTCTTTATTCGTTGATCGTTCTTGGATAAACAGAAACCTGCTTTCTGTCTCTGCCTTTCCTCTCAAATCTCACGATACCGTCTGCCTTGGCAAACAGGGTGTCATCTCCACCCCGGCCTACATTCAAACCTGGATGAATCTTGGTTCCTCTCTGACGGTACAGAATATTGCCTGCCAGCACAAACTGACCATCCGCTCTCTTAGCGCCCAGTCTCTTGGCCTCAGAATCTCTGCCGTTCTTTGTGGAACCTACACCTTTTTTATGAGCAAATAACTGAAGGTTCATCTTAAACATCACTTACACCTCCTTATAACAAATTTTAATATATGGTTCTCCATATTCTTCCTGGATATCCAACAGACCAAATATCAGGGAATTCATAAGGAGCGCTGCTTCGGCGTCTGCCTCCTGTGTAAACTGAAAACGAAACATCCCACTGTCTTCTTCCACCTCTGCCAGAAACGGCGTGTCTGTAAAATGCTCCACGCTGTTGGCCATATTAAGCGCCAGGGCAGATACAGCGGCACACACCAGCTCCTGCCCCCTCTGATATCGGTCAGGCTCCTTATACCCGGCATGTCCGGATATGAGGATCCCGCAATTCTGCTGCTTTGGATCGACTAATACAGTAACCTGAATCATGATTATGCGTTGATCTTGTCAATCTTTACCTGGGTATAGAGCTGTCTGTGACCGTTTTTCTTGTGATATCCGGTCTTTCTCTTATACTTGTACACAATAATCTTCTTTCCCTTGCCCTCCTTGACAACGGTTGCGGAAACAGTCGCCCCCGCCACGGTCGGACATCCAACGGACAATTCTCCATTGTTCACTGCAAGAACCTGGTCAAACGTAACGGTCTCGCCGGCGTTTACACCAAGCTTTTCTACCATAATGATATCGCCTTCCGCTACCTTATACTGCTTACCACCTGTTGCAATAATCGCGTACATACGGCACCTCCTATTATCATTACTCGCCAGCTTCGGTGTCCGGAATACAAGCTTTGCACTCCAAAACTTTCCAACCTCACTGTGCGGCATACCTCGTTATTCTAGCATGGTAATTTCAGAATGTCAACTGATTTTCAATCAAAATCTGCTAAAACCACTGCCGCCAATCCCGGCCAGCTGCTCCCAAAGCGGCTTTTTCCCTTTCTTGCGCGTCAGCTCCACCAGATTAAGCTGTGTCATATCCACTACCGTGGTCTTCACCGGATCCGGTTCGGCAAACTCCTGCAACTTTTCCATCAGAAGCGCCTTATCCTCCTCCTCTTTCATATCAATAAAATCCACCAGTATAATCCCCGACAGATTTCTCAGGCGAAGCTGCCTGCAGATTTCTTTCGCTGCCTCCAGATTGATCATGCGAATGGTATCCGCCTGGTTCTTTTTTCCGGAATACTTTCCTGTATTCACATCAATGACCACCATGGCCTCTGTTTGTTCAATGATCAGATAACCGCCGGATTTCAGCCATACCCGTTTCTGGCATGCCTGGTCCATGACGCCTTTAAACGAATAGAGGCATGCAAGGGATACAAGAGGATCCTCATAATACCGAAGCTTATCCGTATCCTCAGGCTGATAGCATTCCAGGTATCTGTGGATTCCGTCATATACATCCTTCTGGTCAGTCAGAATCTCCCCCAAGGAGCCGGTTCTGCTGCCCTTTAAGCTTTTTATATATTCCGGCTCTGCTTGATAGAGCAGACTTTTGCAGGTGCGGTAAGAAGCAGCCGCCCGGATTTCTCTGTAGAGCCTGAGAAGTCCGGACACCTCAGCAAGAAGCTCGTTTTCCATCCCATATCCATTGGTCCGCACGATAACACCGGTTTCCTCCCCGATTACCTCCTCCAGCTTTGGGCGAAGATGATCCTTCCATGTCCGATCATGAATTTTGGAAGAAAAATTTACAGATTTTTTTCCGATGGTCAGCACTGCATATTTTCCGGCAAAATTCAGATTGGAGGTCAATACCGGATCCTTGGTTTTTACAGCATCCTTTGCTACCTGAACAAGAATCGAATCTCCCCCCTTTAAGGATTGAGAAGAAATATTTCTTAGACTTAGTGAAGCGGTATCATCTTTGGCTGCATGGGCGGACAAGGACGGGACCGCTCCAGATGATGCCAGCAATGACACAGGATTATCTGCCAGACTGTAGTATCCGGTCAATCCCTCTCCAAAATCCACAAATGCTGAGTTCAGATTCTTCACAATTCGGCTGATTCTTCCTATATAAATATTACCCAATATGGATGTTTCTTCCTCCAGACTTAGCTCCACAATTTCCTTACCAGAACCTAATGCTGTCAAAACCCGACCATTCCATCTCGTAATAATCAGTTTATTCAATATTCTCCCCCATCTGCTCTAAAGGACAAAAATCTGGTTCTTCTTCTCCTGCCTGGTTTGCATACACTTCATCCCGATGAAGAAGCAAAGCAAATTCCCCAAGCTTCCACCCGCGGCTTTCCATGTAGGCCTGAATCACCAGTTCAGGCTTTAAATTAGCAGCGCTGCCTGCTGCCACTCGGATTTTGATCTGATTCCGTCCGTTTTCAGAACGGTCCCTTTCCAGCTTATAGATCCATGGCTTAATATTGATTTGTCGTTCTCCCTTTTTTGTCTTTTTTAACACAAGAATTGATTCCTGCTGCAAAAAATCATCCAATCCTCGGAAAAAATCATCCCAATCCTCCGGTTCATAGCCTTCTCGGAAACGCATTGTGTAATCAGCGGCGGCCACTACGGACATGGCAGCCGCCGCAGTATCCGGCAGCCGCTTATAGCTTAAGACCTCCACCCCTTCTGTCAAAACATCATTAATACGTTTTACCATCCTTTCAGAGGAATCGGTAGACAATACCTCAATGTCCACATACTCGGCCCGGCTGGTTACTCCTACGCCCAGGGGCGCGGCAAAAGACATAATCTGATGAGGGCTGAAGCCTTCGCTATAACGGATATCCACCTGGGCACGGCGCATCACTTTCTGAAAATACCGCATCATATCCAGATGGCCGATGAATTTCATGGCGCCTTCTTTTGCAAATTTAATTCGAATTTTCAAAGCAGACCCCTCCTTCAAAGCTTCTGGCGCCGCAGCCAGAACACTGCTGGCGGCAATTCGGCGTTACCTGTCCCTTCATGGCCTTTTCCCACTCCCGCTTTAAAAATTCTCTGGTTACACCTGTGTCAATAAAGTCCCAGGGAAATACCTCGTCAAGTTCCCGCTCCCTGGTGGTATAAAAGTCAATTTCCACTCCGCATTCCTCAAAAGCGTCCATCCAGATCTGATTTTGGAAATGCTCTGTCCAGGAATCATAGAGAGCGCCCTTCTCATAAGCCCTTTCAATCACAGCCGCCACTTTCCTGTCCCCTCTGGCCAGCACCCCTTCTAATACTGTTACATCTGCATCGTGATAGGTATACTTTAAGCTCTTTTTATTTTTCATTTCCTTAAACTTATCCTTCACCGAATAGGCCCGCTGTAAAAATTCTTCCCTGGTACACATGGCTGCCCATTGAAACGGCGTAAACGGCTTGGGTACAAAAAAGGACGAGCTTGCCAAAACCTGTACCTTTCCATGGCGTTCCTCCTTGGGGATTTCGTCATAGAAGGTTTCTGCCACTTTTTCTGCCAACAAGGCAATACCCTCTCGATCCTCCAAGGTTTCTGTGGGGAGCCCCAGCATAAAATACAGCTTAACCCGGTTCCATCCCCCATGAAATGCCTCTGCAGCCCCCTTTAAGATCACTTCCTCTGTAAGACCTTTATTGATTACATCCCGCAGCCTCTGGGTCCCGGCTTCCGGCGCAAAGGTCAGGCTGCTTTTTTTCACATCCTGTACTTTGCTCATCACATCAAGAGAAAATGCATCGATTCTGAGAGAAGGCAGCGAAATATTGACCCCTTTTCCCTGAAACTCATTGATAAGAAAAGTCACCAGCTCTTTCAGGCAGCTATAGTCGCTGGAGCTTAAGGAGCTGAGTGAAATCTCCTCATGTCCGGTACTGTTTAACATCTGACGGGCATAATTTTTTAAATATTCCAGGCTGTGTTCCCGCAGCGGACGGTAGATATTTCCAGCCTGACAAAACCGGCAGCCTCGGATACAGCCTCGCTGAATCTCCAAAACCACCCGGTCCTGGGTCACTTTAATAAAGGGAACAATAGGATTGGCAATGTAAGGTGCATCATCCAGGCTTTGTACCAGCTCCTTGGAAATGGTTTTCGGAATTCCGTCCTGATTAGGCAAAAAGGAATCAATGGTTCCGTCCTCTTTATAGGTCACATGATAAAACATTGGTACATAGATTCCCGGAAGCCTGGCGGCTTCTTTTAAGAAATCCCACCGGTTTTTGCCGCTTCTGCGGATTTTTTTATACAAGTCAAACAATCTGTCATATTGGGTTTCCCCTTCCCCGATATAAAACAGATCAAAAAAGTCTGCCAGAGGCTCCGGATTATAGGCACATGGTCCGCCTCCGATCACAATGGGATCCCCATCGGTCCTGTCTGCCCCGTGAAGCGGGATTTTGCTTAAGTCCAGAATCTGCAGAATATTGGTATAGCACATCTCATATTGGATCGTGATTCCCAAAAAGTCAAAGTTTTTGACAGGATCCTGGGATTCCAGAGCAAACAAGGGTATCTGCTCCTGACGCATCAGCCGGTCCAGATCCGTCCAGGGAGAAAATACTCTCTCACAATACACATCGTCCCGGCGGTTGAACATATCGTAGAGAATCTGCATTCCCAAGTGGGACATGCCGATCTCGTAAACGTCTGGGAAACACATAGCAAAACGAATGTCCACTTGGGACGGATTTTTGATACACATGTTCACCTCGCCGCCGATGTAGCGGGCGGGCTGCTGAACAGATAAAAGTATCTCATCGCTTAACGCTAATCTTCTCATAAATACCTCATTTTTCTTGATTTTACGGGATTTTTCAAACTGTCAAGTTCGTCTTTCAAGCAGCCTGCCGTTCCTTGTTGCTTATGCGTATATTGTCTTATAGAGGCAATTTGGGGACCTTTCGGATGACTCCTTTTCTTGTAAGTGTACGTAATATAAGGACACTCATTTTTCCGCTGCAGCAATTTTATTTTCGTGATGAAATGCGGAAGAAACAGCTTTCAGGTCTGGTTTTCGTACAAAACAACATAAAACAGCATATTTTGCCCGATTCTGTACAAAATATCAATCTGAATAATTATACGGCAATTTCCTATGAGTGGCAAGTTTTTTTTCTGTTTCTGTGACCAGCCGTCCACCAGGTTGCTGGTGCAGTAGGTATGACGCCCCTCGAACATCTCAAAACTGGTATTGTCCCCATAGCGGAGGCCAACTACTTTGTGGGTGGCTGCTCCTTTTTGCGTTTATGCTATACCATACCGCGGCAATAAGTGCAATGTGGAATATGAAATTTTTGACATTTTTTAACGGATAATGTTTTTTACAGTGCTTTTTTGTGGATTGGATCAGGCAGCAAAAAAGTGGATGGATTTTTGCTATCCGCAGAAAATCCCAGACAAGAAGTTCCATCTGCCCGCGAACAAAAAAAGAAGGCTCCCGAAAGAGCCTCCGTGTCTGCTATGCCTGCAGGGGATGCGGTCTATATGGCTGCCGCTATACCAAACTGCTCTATAGCTTTTTCCTGATCGAACAATGCCATCATACTTTTCCCACCCAGGACAAAATTGTTTCTGGTGGGAACTCCAAAAACTTTGCAATCTTATCAATGGGTTCCCCACCATTAAACATATTGGAGGCTGTCTTCATCGCCCGCTTCAAATCACCTTCCTCGCGGCCCTCCTCGCGGCCCTCCTCGCGGCCCTTCTGTTCTCTCTCATACCCAAACTGCTCCATAGCTTTTTCCTGATCAAATAATGCCATCATAATGCTGACCACCTCCTTCTCATGGGCTGACAGGTATTCCCTTAACACATCCTTATCCTTACAGATACGGATCGTTTCCCGCACCGCCTTGATCGTCCTTCCCAGCAGCTTTGCCTGCTCCTGGTACACCTTCGTGAAGGCCACGTACTGACTGATGATGTCGCCGCCGCCATCGCCATAGAGCATCTTCACCCTGGCTTCTAAAAAACCTTCCTTCCCGTCGAAAAACTCCTCGGATAAGTTTAGATATTCCGGCTTTTCCTGGCGCCCGCCAGTGAAAATAACGTAAAATTCCGGGCTGGGGAGCTCTAACTTTCTGCTCCCATAACGGTTCTGCTTCGTTTCCTCGATGTGGTCATTCCAGGTCTGGGCCAGGTATAAAAGAACTCTTACAATGATATTCACACTCCAGGTGGATTGGCTTTCTACCAGGATCATTACTCGGCCGCCGTTGCGGAACCCCAGATCATTATACAGATCATCTGTCAGGACATTCTGGATCGTCACATCCGTTAAGTCATCCTCCGTGGCCGCCGTATCCTCTGGGTGCAGGGTTTGATAGAGCTGGAGAAGATACTTTTTATTCCCAAACAAATCCGAAAATACGCTGTCTTTTATGGTACGCTTTGCTGCTTCCATCCAATCCCTCCCTTATCCGCTGCCTCTTTTCTGTTTTTATTATAACCAATAGCCGCATGAAAAACAATAGCTTTTTATATGCCTGACTAATACCTAAGGTCAGAAATATAAAAAAGCCTGGAAAATTTGTTTTGGCATTCCCTATAATTAACACCTGATTTTCCCATCATTCTACAAATGGCACAGATTTTATGACTAAAACCATGGGCCTTTATGCTCTGCTTGGTTATATATTTCCAAAGGCTATAATCGTTAGTATTATATATAACTATTGGTTATTTCATTTTGATATGGATATTTGTATACTGTAAAGGGTATAACCAATAGCATTATATCTAAAACTAAGATGAGGCTTTGTGATGGATAAAAAAGCATTTGGAAAACAATTACAGCGATACCGCAGGCGAGCCGGTTACAGTCAAGAGGCACTGGCAGAAATAATCGATTGCAGCAGCATTTTCATTTCCGACATTGAACGGGGGACTAGTATATAGTAAATTAAGTTGTGAACAGTTAAGAAATATGGTATAATTAGGGAAGAATCACAAGAAAGGAATCTTTCCCGTTATGTCTAAAAATATTACTAAAATTACTTTGAGTGAAGA
>RAYY01000052.1 GCA_003611875.1 bacterium D16-56
ATGTCCATAGGTATTCTCCTTTATCTGGATTTAGAGTTTTTGGAGTGAACCCTAAAAACTCTAACCCTGATTTTACAGGAGAACGCCATATATTTCACTACACGTTCTTATTTGACGCTTACCTTTCGAAAAAATCTACATGAAATTTTTGCAGAAGTATTGATAAACTGCAGCATAAGAGCAAAAAGAAACGGCGTAACCCCTTTTACAGAGTTACACCGTACCTTACATAAAAATTTCTCTATTCAGTGTTGTCTAAAGATACTCTTGCTGCTTTTTAAATACATATCAGATAGAAAATCTTCTTCGCAGACAAAAAATCTAATCCGGCAATCTTTGCTGCGGAATCAGAGAGCCATCCGGTAGATAGCAGCCATATCCTCCGGATAAAGAACTTTTGCAGACCCCTTTTTTCCACCGGCGGCCTGGGCACAG
Source organism: bacterium D16-56 (assembly GCA_003611875.1). Taxonomy (GTDB): domain Bacteria; phylum Bacillota; class Clostridia; order Lachnospirales; family Lachnospiraceae; genus Brotaphodocola. The sequence continues at coordinate 436 of RAYY01000052.1, forward strand.
GAACTGGTCATCTCAAGAATCTGTTCCTCTGTCGGTTCAATGCCAAGCTCCTTCATGTTGGTGGGCATGTTGATCTGCCGGTAGAAATCTTCCATGGCTTCTATCCCCTTTAGAGCGGTTTCTTCGTCTGTGTTTCCGGGCTCTACCTTCATGACATTGATTGCATACTTTACAAAACGGGGCAGACAGTCTTTGCAGACATATCTTGCCCAGGAGGGCCAGATGGCGGCCAAGGCGGCTCCGTGGGTTACATCGAACATACCGCCCATCTCATGCTCAAGCATGTGGCAGGAAAAGTCTCCGCCGTCATTGCCGCAGCCGGTCAGGCCGTTGTGAGACAGGGAGGAGGCCCACATGACCTCAGCCCGGGCTTCATAGTCAGCAGGATCTGCATGGAGGATCTTGGCACATTGAATAACTGTGCAGAGAAGGGCCTCAGCAATCCCGTCTGTCAGATCCATATTTCCCCCATTGGTAAAATACCGCTCCATAGTGTGCATCATAATATCCACACAACCAGACTGAGTTTGATAGTCGGGAAGGGTCATGGTCAGCTCCGGATTCATAACGGCAAATACCGGGCGGGCCAGATCATCATTGTAAGAGCGTTTTTCACCGGTCTTTTCGTTGGTGATCACACAACTGTTGCTCATCTCACTTCCTGCAGCAGCAATGGTAAGTACAGAGGCTACGGGCAGGCATGCCTTTGCTGTCCTTGTATGTGCAAAAAGCTCCCATACATCCAGAGCTGGTTCAGCCAGGCCATAGGCAATAGCCTTTGCAGAGTCAATGACAGAACCGCCTCCCACAGCCAATATAAAATCGATGCGGGAATTTTTTCCCAAGGCAATGCCTTCCTGCACCTTTTCCATGCGGGGGTTCGGGACAACACCGCCTAATTCTGTATGCCAGATTCCGGCATCGTCCAAGGACTTTTTGATCCGGTCAATAAGGCCGGAGCGAATGGCACTCTGACCGCCGAAATGGATCAGTACCCGGCTGCCGCCGGCTTTTTTGATGAGCTGGCCGGTCTGATTTTCTGTCTCTTTGCCGAAAATGACTCTGGTGGGAGTGTAGTAATTGAAATTGAACATAATGAATTGCCTCCGTTTCTGTATGGACGTACTCTCGCAGTTTCTTTGTACCTGCTTTTGTGGATGATTTTTCGATCCATGTACACCTGATAAAACTTGTGTACACCTGAAATAATCATTTCACAAAGTGGAGACAGAAAAAGGATGATCCTTTCCTGCCAGGTTACACCCTGTGAACAAGGAAAACTTATCCATAGAGTGTATCTTTATGATATGATGTAAGGGGAAAAGGTATTTTAGCTTTGATGATACTACGGATTGCTCCGCATTTTATACATGACCTTTTGACCCTGATATTATGATATCAGAAAAAGGAAAGAAAAGGAATAGCTTGTGACAATAATTGTGGTTACAGTATAAGATACACCAGTTTACAACTTTTGAAATTTCCCATCTCAAAATGCTTCCCGTATTTTTCGAACATGGTATCATCAATAGAAGGAAAAATCGGCTGATGTGCCAAAGTACCAGGAACAGTCCGGATCGCTTTCGATACCGTAACGTCATTCCATATGGTTGCAACAAAATAGAATGAATATTGTAGAGCATAAAGTAACTAATTTATCGCGGAGGTATTTAGAAGAACTGTAGGAGAACTTCTAGTGTTCCATCCGGCCAGAAATTGCACTGCCAGTGCCGGATATTTTGTCAGTCTGCAAGGCGGAGGAGGGAGACGATGCGGTGGCATCGTTGACTAACGACAACGCAGCAGATGGCAAAATAGATGGTGCTGAAAGTGCAATTTTTGGTCGGATGGAGCACTAGATGCTTCTTTTAAAATATCTGATTGTGAAATAGTACCAGCAGGGGTATAATAAATATAGGAATTGAATGTGGAGGTGAAAGAGATGCTGTCAGATGAGATGAGAGAAGAATTGGTACAGGGTTTGACGGATATTTTTAGGAATAACATTTCCATGATTATTTTATATGGCTCAGTGGCAAGAGGTGATGCAACACAGCAGAGCGATGTTGATATTGCGATTGTTGTGAAAAATCAGATGGATGATGCGACAAAGAGGCGTTTTCTCTGCTGGGCTGCCGATTTGGATATTCGATATGAGAGAGTTTTTTCAATCGTGGATATTCTGGAAGGCAATATGAAGAAATGGGAGAATGTACTTCCTTATTATCAGAATGTCAAAAAGGAGGGAATTGTTTTATGGAAAGCAGCCTAAAAGAATTGGCAGGTTATCGTTTAGAAAGAGCCAAAGAAATGCTGTCGGCATCGGAAAGCAATATAAAGATAGGGCAGTATAAAACATCTTTGAATAGGTCCTACTATGCGGTTTTTCATGCAATGCGTTCGGCTAATATCCTACAAGGTTTTGACTCATCCAAGCACTCAGGGGTGACAGCATATTTTACAAAAGAATATTTAAAAACAGAAAGACTGGATAGGGGCTTGGCGATTATTATAAAAGAGAGTTTGTTTTGTAGAGAAAAGTCTGATTATGATGATTTCTATGTGGCAGGGAGAGTCGAGGCAGAAGAACAGCTTAAAGAAGCAAAATAGTTTGTTCAGCAAGTGGAAAACTATGTGAGTTCAACGTAATAGAGAAGCTTTTTGCTTTATTTAGTGTTTTACTAAATGTAGGACATTGGAGTTGAATTGGTTTTGGTGTCACTTTCAAGGGCAATAGGAACCTCATGTATTTTTGACGGGTTTTCTGGAGTTTGTCAAGATGGTCGGTAAAATAATCCTGAAAATATAAAAACAGTCTATTAAAAATAGAATCTTTAAGGTATAATAAGCAGTAGATACAAACTCATCTCTTTTCGTGTGGATTTTTCATAAAATCCCTTGACAAAAATCGCCAAATCATGTATTTTATAGATATAGAAAACGATTTCTATAGTAAAAGTCACCGGAGGCAGTGATGAGAGACATAACCATCAAGGATATTGCAAGCCAGGCAGGTGTTTCGATTTCTACCGTATCCAGAGTTATTAACGGGAATTATCCGGTCCGTCAGGCAGTTCGGGAGAAGGTCGAGGAAGTGATGCGGGAGCTGGAGTATCATCCGAATGGGGTAGCGAGAAGCCTGCGGATCAACAGGACCAATCTGGTTGCTTTAGTAGTAGCTGATCTTTCCAACCATTTTTTTATGGAGATTGCCAAAGGCCTTGAGGCGGAGGTATCCCGCATGGGATATCATCTGGTGATTGCCAGCTCCGGAGGGGATGTGGAGAAAGAGCGGGAATTGATTGACACACTGGTAGAGCGGAGGATCGACGCGCTGGTGATTGCGGCCGTGGATTCTAAGGGAGATAAGCTGTTAAGGTGTTTGAGACTTGGCATACCGGTGATTTTAGTGGACCGTGCCATACCGGGGCTTACTACCAGCCAGATTTTGTGGAATGATTTTGAAAGTTCCTACGAGCTGACCCGCCTGTTGCTTGACAGCGGACACAGAGAAATCGCTATTGTAAATGTAACCTTGTCCAATCCCAATGGAAAGAGCCGCCTTGAGGGATACCGTCAGGCTCTTGCAGATGCAGGGGTATCCGTGCCAAAGGAATATGAGAGTCCGTCAAATTTCAGTGAGAGCCAGGCATATCGGTATGTGATGGGATTGATGGACAGGGAAAGGCGTCCCACAGCTATCTACTGTGCCAACAATGTGATGCTGGAAGGAACACTTTTGGCATTGCGGGAATCAGGGATGAGGGTTTGTGAGGATATTTCCGTTGTGGTTTTTGGAAATCCTATCTGCAATAAGTACATTACCCCCCAGATTACTTCGGCAGAACAGGACAGCTATGAAATGGGATGCAGGGCAGGAGAGATTTTGTCCGGTGTATTGTCTGGGAAAGGATTAACCCATACTCAGGTTGTTATTCAATCAAGGCTTGTAGAAAGGGGGTCAGTAAAAAGGATTTAAAAATCCTTTTCTATTCGTATAGAAATCGTTTTCTATATGAATATAGAAAACGATTTCTGTTTAAAAATAGCAAAAAACCAAGAAAAAGGAGGGAAATTATGAACAAATTGAAACTACACCATAAGGGGCTATACCATATGCTTTGCCTGGCTGTTTCCATTGCAACGGCAGTTATTGCCTGGTGTGCGGTCTCGTCCATGCCGGATATCGGCAGTGTGATTGTGTCACCAGCCCAGGTGTGGGGCGCTTTGGTGACAAACCTTTCATCGGGAACACTCTGGATCCACATTCGGGACAGCTTGTTTCGTGTGATTGGAGGCTTTCTTTTAGGGTTTTTCTTATCTATTCCGGTGGCATTTCTTTTGGGATGGTATGAAGGGTTTCGTGTGATTGTGGAGCCATGGATCCAGTTTTTGCGGACAATTCCGCCGATTGCTCTGATTCCTATTGTGATTGCAACCTTTGGAATCGGAACCAGCGCGAAGGTAGCCATTATTTTCTTTGCCGTATTTCTGACCATGGTCATAACCATTTACCAAGGGGTGAAAAATGTAGATGCAACCTTAATAAAGGCGGCCAGAGTATTTGACGCCAATGATGCCCAGATATTTTTTCATGTGGTGGTGCCGGCGGCCATTCCGTTTATTCTTACTGGTGTGCGTCTTGGTTTAGCATCGGCCCTGACTACGCTGGTGGCTGCAGAGCTTACCGGGGCAGCCACAGGACTTGGCACCATGATCCAGCAGGCAGGCATGTATTTTAAGATGGATGTAGTGCTGATGGGGATACTTGTGATCGGGATCATTGGTTTTCTGTTTGATAAGCTTGTGACCTTTATGGAGAAAAGGCTGACTTCCTGGCAGGAGGTGAAATAGATGGAGACAGGAAAAAAGAATGTACCAGAGATTGAGATTCAGGGAGTGACCAAAAGCTATGAGACCCGGGAGGGAAGTTTTCTGGCATTGGAGGAAGTAAACCTGGATGTGGAAAAAAATGAGTTTATCTGCGTGGTAGGGCCTTCCGGCTGTGGAAAGACTACCTTAATGAATATTATTGCCGGGCTGAATCCGCCTTCCACCGGAACGGTGAAGGTGAGAGGAGAGTTAGTCACAGGGCCGGGAAAGGGAAAAGGCGTGGTATTTCAGCAGTATGCCCTTTATCCCTGGCTGACGGTGGAAAAGAATGTGGAGTTTGGGCTGCGGATGAAAGGGGTGGAAAAGGAGAAACGGAGGGAGATTGCCCAAAAATATATAAAGATTGTGGGACTGGAAAAATTTGCCAAGTCTTATCCCAAGGAGCTGTCCGGGGGAATGAAACAGAGAGTGGCCATTGCCAGAGCTTACACCACCGGACCGGAGGTGCTTTTGATGGATGAGCCGTTTGGGGCTTTGGACGCGCAGACCAGGGCGCAGCTTCAGGAGAATCTTTTGAATACCTGGCAGCAGGAGAAGAAAACTTGCTTTTTTATTACCCATGATGTGGAGGAAGCGGTTTTGCTTTCCACCAAGGTGATTATTATGAGCGCGGGGCCGGGGCGGATACGGGAGATTGTGGATGTACATCTGCCTTATCCGAGAGATCAGGAGACAAAGCTGACACCAGAGTTTAATGAGCTGAAGAACCAGATTTGGAATAAGGTTTATAAGGAATATTTGGAAAATGCCAAATAAAGATTTGGCAGAAAGCGGGATATTTTTAAGAGGGTTGTTCAAAAATGTTTAAAAATAAAGCAGGAGGAAAAGTGATGAAGAAACAGATGGCAGTATTAATGGCAATGGTAATGGCAGCGGGAGTTTGCGCAGGATGCGGTTCATCTTCCGGGACAGGGAGTAAGGCGGCAGCAGAGACAGCGGCTTCTGGGGCTTCGTCAGAGACGGAAACAACAGGAGAGGAGAAGAAAGAAGATGAGGCAAAAGATGAAAAGGATAAGGCAGAGGAGGCAGTGAAGCCGGAGCGGGTAAAGATAAAGGTGGCGTATCATCCTCATATTACAGGGGTGGGCGGTATTCTGAATGCGATTGATAACGGGTATTTTGAGGAGGAGAATCTGGAGCTGGAGCTGGTGCAGTTTACCTCAGGGGCCACGGAACTGGCAGCAATGGCTTCAGGCGACATTGATATTGGTTATCTGGGAGTGGGAGCTCATGTGTTTGCTCCTCAGGGACAGTGTACGATCCTGGCATTGGACAGCACGGATTTGAGCGGAGAAATTCTGGTTAATGCTGACAGCGGTTATAAGACTATGGCGGACTTAAAGGGGAAAAATGTGGCGATCTCTGCGGGGACAACTTCCGAGCTGGTGCTTTCCATGGCGCTGAAGCTGAATGGGATGGAGCGGAGCGACGTAAATATGATTAACATGGATGCCTCCGGAAAGGTTACGGCATTTATGACCGGACAGATTGATTCCATCTCGATTGAGGCGCCGTATACAGATCAGATTCGCAAGGAGATGGGAGAGGATAAGGTTGTGACAATCAGCGGATCCAAAGACTTTCTGCCTGAGGCAGTGTTTACAAACAGCTGGGTGACTACCAATAAGTTTTTGGAGAACAATGAGGATGTGGTGGTGAGATTCTTGAAAGCATGGCTGCGGGGAACAGAGGATCGCTACAACAATATGGAAGAAACCGTTCAGAAAGTAGCTGATTACATTAATACGGATTATGATACCGCATATCTGGTAGTGGAAAAGACAAACTGGATCAATAATCAGGAATTGAAAAAGCTGGTGGAAGACAAAACCTTGGAACAGTGGTACGGCACCATAAAAGATATGTTTTTAGATGCCGGGCTTTTGGAGGAAAAGTACGATATTCCGGCAGAGGAATTTGTTAATCTGGATTACTTAAAGCAGGCGATGCAGGAAATTGGAGTGGAATAGCAGGTGAAGGAAAAAAAAACGTTTATCCGAGATTATCAGGTTCCCGGTTTTTTGAGTGAAACAATCCCATGTGATTTGTATAATATAAATGGCAATGGGCAGGAGCTTTGTTCTCATAGGCCGGCATTTGTGCTGATTCACGGCGGCGGCTTTGTGGGAGGGGATAAGGATCAGTTTTTGGGAATGGCTTCATGGCTGGCTTTGGCTTTAAATGCTTTGTGTGTGACAGTAAGGTACCGTTTGGCAGGGGCTGCCCCCTGCCCGGCGCCGATTGTGGACTGCCTGGGGGTTTACCAGTGGATATGGAAAAATCAAAAAGAGCTGGGTGTGGACCCGGCGCTGATGTTTGTAATAGGCGGTTCGCCGGGAGCAAATATTGGGGCAATGTCCATATTGGCAGACAAAAGAATGATAGAAAACTTTTCTCTGGATCCAAAGCTGGTATTTCAGCCAGTCAATGGAATCTTTCTTAACGGGATTTATGATCTAACGGATTTTTGTGAACGGAATCCTAAGGAGCGGGAAAGGGTGTGTCAGTTTTTGGACAGGGCAGTGTGGGAGAAGGAGCTGTGGGAGGAATATTCGCCCCGGCATCATGGAAGGTCCGGGAGGAATATTCTGATGCTGCATGGAAGCAGGGATGAGATCGTGCCTTTACAGCAATGTGTGGACATGAAGCAAAGCATGGAGACAGCCGGAGGACGGGCGTGGATCCGCTCTTTTGAGGACAAAGGCCATGGGTGGTTTAATGAGGCGGAGAATCTTTATGAGGTATTGGAAACAATCGAAGAATTTGTCCGGTTCAGAAAAATGGAGGTGAGGAAAAATGGGAATTAAGAGTCCGAGGGAGCTGTATGGCCATGCCATAAAAAACCATTATGGCCTTGGGGCGTTTAATACCTTTTCATGGGAGACCATGATAGCAGTTATGGAGGCAGCACAGGCCAGAAGATCTCCGGCGATTCTTCAGGTATCCATGGGGGCGAGGAAATATGTAGGCCATTTCAGGGAATATGTGGACACTTTGCATACATTGGCCGAGCAGTATGATGTGCCCTTTTTCATTCAGCATGATCACTGCAGTACGATAGATGCATGCAAAGAGGCCATAGAGGCAGGGTGTCAGGCAGTGATGTTTGACGGTTCCCATCTTCCCTATGAGGAGAATGTACAAAGGACACGACAAGTGGCAGAGTATGCACATGAGAAGGGAATATGGGTGGAGGCGGAGCTGGGGCGCCTTCCGGGATTTGAGGATATGGTGTTTTCAGAAAAGGCTGTGTACACGGATCCAGATCTGGCTGCAGAATTTATTGACAGGACAGGCTGTGATGCCCTGGCAGTGGCAGTGGGAACCTCTCATGGAGGGGTGCGGGGGGAAGATTATCTGCCTCTGGATTTTAAGCGTTTGGAGGAAATCGTGGAGAGAAAACCGGATTATCCCTTTGTGCTTCACGGGGCTGCTTCTTTGCCTCCAAAGCTGATTGACGCATGCAACCGCCAGGGAGGACAAATAGAGTATCTGCGCAACTGCAGCGAGGAGAGCATTGCAGAGGCAGTGGCTCTGGGTGTGAGGAAGGTAAACATGGATGTAGATAATTTTCTGGTGTTTACCACGGCGGTCCGGGAGTTTTTTAACGGCAGACCAGACATCTATGACCCGAGGAAATATTTAGAACTAGCCAGAGATGCATTTTGCATGGAAGTGGAACACAAGATGACAGAAGTCCTTAAAAGCGCAGGAAGGTATGAGAAGGACAAAGGAAAAAGGCTGGTTTCTGATAAGGGGGATTTCCTATGATTCGCGTAGTTGGGCTGAATCCGGTGATTGACCGCACTTATTACATAAATGATTTCCGATCCGGGGTAAAGTTTTATGAGATTACTCCCAGGACAGATGTGGGAGGAAAGGGAGTCAATGTTGCCCGGGTTTTAAGCAGGATGGGGGAGCGGTGTGCCCTCTATGGATTTGTAGGGGGAACCAACGGAAGGATGGTAGAGGAGGAAATGGATGCCTGCCATGTGGAATTTCGCGCATTTCCCATAGAAGGAGAGACCAGAACCACCATCAATATTATAGACAATCAAAACCGGATGGAAACCGAGATCACGGAGCCAGGAGTCTGGGTGGGTGAGGAGGAACAGAAGCATTTTCTGTATGTACTTGAAAAGGATTTAAAGGCCGGTGATTTGGTGATCTGTTCAGGGATTCCCATGAAGGGCATGAGTCAGGAAATATATAGTATGATCAGCCAAATATGCCGGGAGAACGAGTGCAAATGTGTATTGGATGCCACGGGAATTTACTTGAAAAAGTCATTCCCCGGAGAATATTATTTTTCCAAGCCTAATTTCAGCGAGTTAACGGAATTGTTTGAAACAGAAGAAGAAAACACTCTTAACAGTCTTTTGAAGTATGGCCGTGCCATGCAGAGGATGGGAGTAGAGAATCTGCTGATCTCCATGGGAGAATCCGGAGGACTTTTTATGGATGATGCCCAGACCTTACGGATCAGCATTCCGAAAGTAAAGGTGTTGTCTACCATTGGATGCGGCGATTCTTCTGTGGCCGGATTTTGTATGGGAACAGAGAGGGGGATGAGTAAGGCAGACTGTGTAAGGCTGGCTATGGCATGTGGGGTTTGCAATGCCATGTTCAGCAAAGTAGGATATGTGGAACCGGATAAGGTGTGGGAATTGTTTGAGCAGGTGCATTTAACTTCTTGACATTTTATCTCTGCCCCCATAAAATAAGAACAATCGGTAACAAATGAAGGCAAGGAGGATTTCTTATGAAGATTGGATTTTTGGGTGCAGGGAGAATTTCAGAGGTGGTGGCTCCGGCAGTAGCCCAGGCAGAAGGGGTGCAGCGCTGTGCAGTTGCGGCAAGAGATCTTGCCAGGGCTAAGGAGTTTGCCGAGAAATGGGGATTTCAGAAGGCTTATGGAAGTTATGAGGAGATGATGAAAGATCCGGAGGTGGATGTGATCTATATTGCCACGCCTCATTCTTTTCATTATGAGCAGATGATGATGGCCTTAGACTATGGAAAAGGGGTGATCTGCGAGAAGGCATTCTGCATAAACAGCAGCCAGGCCAAAGAGGTGCGGGATCATGCCAGGAAGAAGGGATTGTTCGCGGCAGAAGCCATCTGGACCCGGTATATGCCTTCCAGAAAGATCATCCGGGATTTGATTGACGAGGGAGCTGTGGGGACACCTAGTGTGCTTACCGGGAATTTGTTTTATCCGGTAGTGAAGAAGGAACGTCTGGTCAAGCCGGAGCTGGCAGGCGGAGCGCTGCTTGACTTGGGGGTATATGGCATTAATTTTGCGCTTATGTGTTTTGGAAATGAGATTGAGCGAATGGAATCTTCTGTGAAAATGCATCCTGGCGGAGTGGATGGCATGGAGAGTATTACCATGTTTTTTAAAGACGGTAGGATGGCTGTCCTCACGGCAGGAATGTATTCCCGCTCTGACCGGAAGGGGATCATACATGGGGATAAGGGCTTTATGGTTGTGGAAAATATTAATAATCCCCAATCGGTTTCTGTTTTTGACGAAGGCTATAATCTGGTGAAAAGGATTGACTTCCCGGAAAAGGTCAATGGGTATGAGTACGAATTTGAGGAAGCGGCTGCTGCTTTTGATTCTGGGAAGACAGAAACAGAGTCCATGCCGTTGGATGAAACGGTTCGGGTGATGGAGCTTTGCGACGAACTCCGCAGACAGTGGAAATTCCGTTATCCGCAGGAGAATTAAGGATAAATAAAAGGCTGCAGCATAGAGTATCCGGCAGCATACATCACAGAAAAGGAACGATGTATGCTGCCGGATATTTTTTATCCCTGTGCTTTTTCCAGATGCATTAGGATCTGGCGCTTGTAATCTAAAAAACGTTCTGAAAGAGAAAACTCTCTTTTTCTGGGACGAGGCTCCTCAATTCGGATTTCTTTTGTGACAGAACCAGGGGTTCCGGTCAAAAGATAAATGCGGTCAGACAAAAGGATGGCTTCTTCTATGTCATGGGTGACAAACAAGGTGGAGAGATGAATCGTTTCCATTACCTGAAGATACCAGTCATGAACTGCGCTTTTGGTCAGCATGTCCAGGGCAGAGAAAGGTTCATCCAGCAAAGCCACTTTCTCGGAAAAAAGATAGGTGCGCAGAAGGGCGGCCCGCTGCCTCATACCGCCGGAAAGCTGGGAAGGGTATTTTTTCTGAGTGCCTTCCAGACCAAACTGTGCAAAGTATTCAGATGCCTGCAATCGTGCTTTGGCTTTTGGCATCCCCTTTATCAGCAGAGGGAGGGCTACATTATCTAAGGTGGTGCGGTAGGGAAGCAGCAGATCTTTTTGGAGCATATAGCTTATCTGGCCTGGTTTTCCCGTAATATCATGGCCGTCTAAAAAAATCTTTCCTTCATCCGGTTGGCTTAAGCCGGCGATTATATTAAATAAGGTAGTCTTTCCTCCTCCGCTTACCCCTAAAAGGGAAACCAGTTCCCCGTCTTTTAGAGTAAGGGAGACATGTCGGATAATGGTTTGTCCGTCAAAGGATTTGGTAATATTTTCTACTTTAAGGGCTGTCATTTGGAATCCCTCTGCTGTGGCAGGTAGTCATTGGTGAATCCCGTATTTTCCGGAAGCATGGGGTCAGAAAGGCCATTATCATTCAGCCAGGCGTAAAATCCGTTCCAGCGCTTCGGTTCCATATAGCCCCAGAAGGGAGCGTCAGCCAGGTACTGAGCTGACAGATATTCCTGGCTGGCTAAGGCCAGGGCCGGATCAAGCTCCGGCACGGCTTTACAGAGGATGTCCGCCGCTTCCTTTGGATTTTGTGCCGCGTCTTCATAACCTTTGGAGAGGGCAGACAGAAAGGCTTTTGCCGTATCGGGTTCTTTTACTAAAAATTGTGTGCCGGATATAATGACCGGAGTGTAATAATCAAATACCGGATTAATATCGGAAAAAGCAAAATAGTCGGTCTTAAGATTCTCCAGCTCTGTCTTGACTCCGGCCCAGCCATAAAAAATCCAAATAGCATCCACAGCATTTGTTTTTAACGCCGATACCTCATCGGTAACTGTGTTGGGAATCAGCTCTACCTTACTAAAATCACCTCCGTCGCCTTCTACCAGATTCTTTAAGGAAGCCAGCTCTATGGGGGACTCCCAGGTGGCATATCTTTTTCCCTCCAGCCCCTTAGGAACATCCATGCCTTCTCCTTTGCGGGAGATAATGCCGGAGGTGTTGTGCTGCAGAATGGCGGCTACAGCCTGAATGGGAAGGGCGTTTTCTCCTGCCAGGGAAGGGGCCATGGTATCCTGGAAGCTTACGCCGAACTGAGCCTTTCCGGAGGCTACCAGCACCTCAGCGCCTCCTTCCGGGGGCTGGACGATCTCCACCTCAAGGCCGACATCTTTGAAATATCCTTTTTGGGCGGCTACATACAGTCCGGTATGGTTGGTGTTGGGAGTCCAGTCCAGCACAAAGGTGATCTTGGTCAGATCAGTATCTTCAGCCGGGGAAGGATTTGTTTTGGATCCGCATCCAGCCAGGGAAAGGGCCAGAATTGCTGTCATGGTAATCATCCATCTTTTTTTCATGAGATTCTCCTCGTTAAGTTTTTCATGAGTTTTTCCCTGCAGCTATTTTGATATGAAAAGACTGTGCCAGGGGTATGGTCAGAAATGGTTTTAATTCTTGCTGCTGTCTCTGTCCCAAGGCATACACAGCTTTTGTAAAATCTCCACTCCGTTCATCAGAAGCAGGCTGATTGCCGAGATTAAAAAGATCACGGCAAACATTTTGTCAAAGGAAAACGCCTTTTTCACTCTGGTCATATACACGCCCAGCCCTCCAAATCCGCCCAGCCATTCAGAGATCACGGCGCCTACCACTGCATAGGAGGCAGATATGCGCAGGCCGGAAAAAAACTGGCTCATGGCTCCGGGCAGCTTAATATAAAAAAAGATCTGTGCCTGTCCGGCTCCCATGGCTTTTAAAAGGCTGACAGCATCCGGATCGGCAGAGCGAAAGCCGGTTAAAAGTCCTATGGTAATGGGAAAAAAGGTGGTGATGACAATCAGAATAATCTTGGGCGTCATCTCATATCCGAACCACAGCACCAGAAGGGGGGCGATTGCTACCGTGGGAACGGTCTGAGTAAGGACCACCAGGGGATAAAATGCCTGGCAGAGAACATCAAACCGATCCATCATTACAGCCATAATAAAACCAAGAAGGATGCCAAAAGCCAGACCGATAAAGGCTTCTGACAGGGTGACGACAGAATGCGCTGTCAGGATCGGAAGCTCGGTAAAAAAGGCTTTGATTACCTGAACCGGCGAAGGAAGAAGAAAAGCATCCACCAGTTCCCCCTGTGCAGCAAGCTGCCAGATAAGAAGCATCCCTAAAACCGCGGAGCAGGACCACAGTTTACTGATGATGCTTTGTGACTTTTTTGTCAATGGTAAGTACCTCTCCTTCCGGGCGGTAGGTTACTTTGATATAGGCTGCCACAGAAGGAGCTCCTGCACGGATGGCAATGTGCTGGCATTCCTTGACAATATCCATCAGTTCATCATAATCTCCCTCAATGGCTGTCTCAAAAGGTCCTACATAGCAGTTCAGGCCGGTGCTTTTAATATAGGCAATGACCTCATCTACAACGCGGATCAGCTCCTCGTCATTGGCTGCCTCGGGTAAGGATTGGATTGCTACGCTTGCGTTCATCATAATCTCCTTTCTGAAATAAAAAAATTCCGTCCGGATCTCCAGGCGGAATTATAAACTGTCCATTCATGAAACAACGAAACAGGTTCATCAAATGTCCTTCCTACGCTGGCATTATCCAGATCAGGTTCCAGGGTTTAAAATAAGCGGTATTTTATCTCAGCCGGACGACTTTCCAGCACCCCTTTTTAATTTTCACTCTATTCTATCACAAACTTTTTCGTAAGTCAATATCTCGCTCTTGAGCAATTTGCAGAGATATGATATGATAAAATAGCCGTTCAGGTAGGGACTGTAATGGTAAAAACGGAATGGAGGAAATGTATGGCACTTGAAGACAAGGAAAATGCCGAACAGACAGAGAAACTGGCTGATATGAAGTTTCTCGCAAAGATGTCTAATAAGATGAGTACCCCGATTAACGTGATTCTTGGGAATAATGACATGATTCTTCGGGGAACCAGGGAGAGCCACACAGCAGCTTATGCCATTGGGATTCAGGCGGCCGGGAAGTCTCTTTCTTTGGCTGTGAGCAACATTATAGAGCTTATGAATCTGGATAACGGGACATTGAAGCTGGAAGATGCTCCTTATTCGACTATATCTTTGCTGCAGGATGTAATGTCTTATGCAGAGTATAATGCAGAAAAAAAGAATTTGGAATTTCATCTGGAGATTGATGAAGCTTTGCCCCAGGAGCTTTCTGGGGACACGGTACGACTGGCTCAGGTTTTGAGCAATCTTTTATCCAATGCCATCAAACATACCCAAAAAGGATTTGTAGGACTTTCCATTGGGTGGCAGCAGTCAGAGAAGAAAGAAGGAGCCGCCGGTTCAGGTACACTGACTGTCCAGGTGAAGGACAGCGGAATCGGCATCGAGAAGCAGGCTGTAGAGCAGATCGTGGAGAGTCATCAGAATCTGCTGAATCAAAGCGCCTGCAGTGCAAAGCGGTCTGGTTTAGGGCTGCCTGTGGTGGTGCGCCTGTTGGATCTGATGGGATCCAGGCTTCAGGTAGAGAGTGAGTATGGCAAGGGAAGCACTTTTTCTTTTGGCATTGAACAAAAGGTCATGGATTCCAACCCCATAGGAAGTCTTGAGAACAGCGATAACAGCCACGTGCTGCCTCAGTCTGTCGGGGACGATGAATTTGTTGCGCCGGAGGCCAGGATTTTAGTTGCGGATGATAATGTGATGAACCTGGATCTGTTCCGGGGAATGCTTCGGAAAGCAAAGGTACAGATTGAGACGGCCTTCAATGGAGAGGAAGCTCTGAAACTTTTAAGATTAAAAAAGTATCATTTGGTTTTTCTGGATCATGTGATGCCGGCCATGGACGGTCTGGAAACTTTAGAGAAAATCCGGGCAGAAGAACTATGCCCGGGTGTTCCGGTAATTGTGCTTACGGCCAATATGATTCCGGATGCCAGGAAGCTTTATCAGGAAAAGGGATTTGATGATTATCTGCCTAAACCTATCAGCACCAGACAACTGAATATTTTGGTAAAAAAGTATCTTCCCAAAGAGCTGGTTCAGGAAAAAAAGGAACCGGAGCCAGAGCCAGAGAACGCAGGAAAATCTCAGGCAAGGCTGCCTTTCCTGGCAAGGATTTCACCGTTTTTGGATGTGGCTACCGGCATGTCCTATTTTGCGGACAGTGAGGAATTTTATCAGGAGATGCTGCAGTGTTATTTGGATAACAGCTCTTATGATGATATTCAGAACTGTTACGATAAGGAAGACTGGGACAATTACCGGATACTGGTACATGCTTTAAAAAGCACATCCCTTTCCATTGGCGCAGTAGAGCTTTCCGGGCAGGCAAAAGACATGGAGATGGCGTCTAAGGAGGCGCGGATTCTGGATATTCTTGCAGGCCATGATGCGATGATGAAAAACTATGGCCGGCTGATGGAACAGATCAAGGAGGCTTTGGATGAGCCTGCCGACGGAGCAGATCCTACCGTACAGATAGCAGAGGAGAAGGCATGTATTCTGGTAGTGGATGATGATGTGATGAATTTGCGCATAGCGGAGAAGATGCTGGAGGAACGCTACCATATCGAGTGTGTAAAGTCAGGGAAAGAGGCTCTGAAGTTTATTGGAAAGAGGCTTCCCAATCTGATTTTGCTGGATTTACATATGCCGGAGATGGACGGATATGAGGTTTTGGATTATCTGCAGGGAGAACCCAAATACCGGGATATTCCTGTGATCTTTTTGACGGCGGACAATGACCGGGAGACAGAAGTGAAGGGCTTTCGAAAGGGCGCCCAGGATTTTATCGTTAAGCCGTTTATTGCAGATATCATGATATCCCGAGTGGATCGGATTTTAGATTTGAGCCGTCTGAGGAAAGATTTACAGCGGGAGGTAGAAAAGCAGACAAGAACAGCAGAGGAACGACGGGAAAAAGTGGAAAGGCTGTCTTCCCAGATCATGCAGACCTTGGCAGGAACCATTGACGCGAAGGATAAATATACCAAGGGCCATTCCTCGAGAGTTGCGGATTATGCGGTGAGAATTGCCAAAAAACTGGGGAAATCCGAGAAGGACCAGGGGGATATCTATTATTTGGGGCTGCTGCATGACATTGGAAAGATCGGAATTCCGGACGGAATCATTAATAAGACGACCCGGCTGAACGATGAGGAATATGAGATCATCAAGACGCATCCGATCATCGGAGCAGAGATTCTGCAGAATATTTCCGAATTGCCGGAGCTGGTTCTGGGAGCAAGATGGCATCATGAGCGATATGACGGAAAAGGCTATCCGGACGGTCTGAAGGGCAATGAGATTCCGGAGATGTCAAGAATCATTGGAGTTGCGGATGCCTATGATGCCATGACCTCCAACCGCAGCTATCGGGATGTTCTTCCTCAAAGCGTGGTGCGCAGAGAGATTGAGAAGGGAAAAGGAAGCCAGTTTGACCCGGTTTTTGCCGATATGATGCTTCAGCTGATTGATGAGGATACAGAGTATCAGATGCGGGAAACCTGATGTACTAGTATAACCGCAGGTATACAATGACAGAATAAACGCTGCCGCTTTTGAAAGCCGCAGCGTTTTATATTATAACAGCTAAAATTTTTCAAAGCGTTCCACATCTGTGACAAAGATGGTGGCGCCGCCCAGCTCTACGGTGACAGGCATCATAACATACCCTGCGGAGATGGAGCCAATGTTGGGAGAAGGGATGTCGCAGGTGATCTTCTGGCGTTTTCCGCAGGTCTCGCGAATGAGCCGGATAGCATCCTCGACCCGTTCTTCGTCGGTACCGATCATCAGGGTTGCATTCCCCTTCTTAAGGAAGCCGCCGGTGGTTGCAAGCTTTGTAACGCTGAATTGGTGTTCGTTTAATACATCGGTTACTCGGTTGCCGTCATCGGAGCTTACGATAGCATAGATAATTTTCATAGCAGCACCTCCATTTCAAAAACTTCCGTCATTGTGACACACATCGGTCAGAAAGCAATTTTCAGACACGCTTTAGTTTAACATAAATCAGATTCTGTGTAAATAAATTTACGATTTTTAGCTGGAAGAAAAAACAGTACTAAAATTGCAGAAATCATGATATAATGGACATAAGAGAGAAAATATGCGCGTAGGTTCTGATGCGGAGAAAAGAGGAGAAAGTACAAAAGGGGGTGAAGGGATGAATATCAGGGAAGCACAGGAGGAGTGGGAAGCCCGGTATTTAAGCCCATATGCTTCTTTCAGCAGAGATACCAGAGGGCGGGACGTGCCGGAGCCTTTGTGTGATATCCGGCCAGAGTACCAGCGTGACAGAGACCGGATTCTGCACAGCAAGGCATTTCGAAGGCTTAAGCATAAGACACAGGTTTTTCTGGCGCCGGAGGGGGATCATTACCGGACCCGTCTGACTCACACCCTGGAGGTGGCTCAGATTGCCAGGACCATTGCCCGTGCTTTAAGGATGAATGAGAATCTGACAGAGGCCATTGCACTGGGACATGATTTAGGACACACGCCCTTTGGACATTCCGGGGAACGGATTTTAGACGAGCTGTGTCCGGACGGTTTTGCCCATTACCTGCAGAGCGTGCGGGTCGTGGAGATTCTGGAAAAGGATGGTGCGGGGCTGAATCTGACAAAGGAGGTGCGGGACGGGATTCTGAATCACCGGACCAGCGGGAGTCCTTCTACATTAGAGGGCTGTATTGTGCGCCTTTCGGACAAGATCGCCTACATAAACCATGATATAGACGATGCGATCCGGGGGAGGATCTTTAAGGAGGAGGATATTCCGGAGTGCTATACGTCACTGCTGGGACACAGTGTGCGGGAGAGGCTTAACACCATGATCCATGATATTATTGAAAGCAGTATGGATGTGCCGGAGATCCGTATGTCTCCAGGGATGCAGGAGGCCATGCAGGGGCTTCGGGCCTGGTTGTTTGAGAACATGTATCTGAATGAGGTGCCTAAGGCAGAGGAAAAGAAGGCCCAGCAGCTGATAGGCTTTCTGTATCAGCACTATCTGAAAAATGCAGATAAGCTGCCGGAGGAATACCTTTTGATGATGGAACGGCGGGGGGAGAAAAAGGAACGGGTGGTTTGTGACTATATTGCAGGAATGAGCGACAGCTATGCTATTTACAAATTTGAGGAGCTGTTTGTGCCCCAGGCATGGAAGGCTTGAGATACCATAATCATTTCCATTGACAGCTCCTAAGGAGCAACGGAGACAGAAAGGAGCATTCATGTATTATCCGGAGGAAACCGTTGAAGAAGTCAGGATGAGAAGCGATATTGTGGATGTGGTTTCAGGCTATGTGAAGCTGCAGAAGAAGGGCAGCAATTATTTTGGTCTGTGTCCGTTTCACAATGAGAAATCACCGTCTTTTTCCGTGTCGCCCCAAAAGCAGATGTATTACTGCTTTGGATGCGGGGCAGGGGGGAATGCCATTACGTTTGTGATGGAATATGAAAGCCTGCCTTTTCCTGATGCGCTGAAGCTTTTGGCAGACCGGGCCGGTGTAAAGCTGCCGGAGGTGGAATATACGAAAGAGGAGAGGGCAAAGGCAGATAAGCGTTCTGTTCTTCTGGAGATCAACAAGCTGGCAGCCAATTATTTCTATTATCAGCTTCATCAGCCTCAGGGAAGGAACGGATATGAGTATTTTCAGAAACGAAAGCTGACAGAAGAAACGATCCGCCGGTTCGGCCTTGGATATTCCAACAAGACCAGCAGCGATTTGTATCAGTATTTGCGGTCAAAGGGGTATTCCGACCAGATTTTAAAAGAGAGCGGGCTGGTGACGATAGAGGAGAGGGGAACCTATGATAAGTTTTGGAATCGGGTTATGTTCCCCATTATGGACGTGAACAGCCGGGTGGTAGGCTTCGGCGGAAGGGTTATGGGGGATGGGGAGCCCAAATATTTAAATTCCCCTGAAACCCTGGTGTTTGACAAAAGCCGGAATCTGTACGGGCTTAATTATGCCAGAACAAGCAGGGAGAAATGTTTTCTGGTGTGCGAGGGCTATATGGATGTGATTGCCCTGCACCAGGCAGGGTTTACCAATGCGGTGGCATCGTTAGGGACAGCCTTTACACCCCGTCATGCGGTGCTGCTTAAGCGGTATACAGGGCAGGTGGTTTTGACTTATGACAGCGACGGGGCCGGGGTAAAGGCGGCCTTGCGGGCGATTCCCATATTGAAGGAGGTGGGGATTTCCACAAAGGTTCTGGATATGAAGCCCTATAAGGATCCGGATGAATTTATTAAAAATTTGGGGGCGGACGCATTTCGGGAAAGGATTGAAAAGGCGAAAAACAGCTTTCTTTTTGAGATCGATGTGCTGAAGCGGGATTATCAATTCGAGGATCCAGAACAGAAGACCCAGTTTTATAATGCTGCGGCCAGAAAGCTTTTGGAGTTTGAGGAGGCCCTGGAAAGGGATAATTATATTCAGGCAGTAGCCAGAGAGCATATGATTCCCTACGAGGATCTGCGGCGTCTGGTAAACCGGCTGGGAAGCATGCCGGAGGAGGTTCGAAGGGCAGCCAAGGAGAGACAGGCCCTGGCGAACAGAGAGGAAAGGCAAAATCAGAGAAAGAAGGAAAAGGATGACGGCAGCAAGAGAGCGCAAAGGCTTTTGCTGACATGGCTGATCGAGAGGCAGGAATTGATCGAAAAGGTGGAGGGAATCATAAAGCCAGAGGATTTTACAGAGCCCTTGTACCGGCAGGTAGCTCAGATGGTATTTGAGGCATACAGCAGAGGAGAGATAAATCCTGGTGAGATTTTGAACCATTTTATTCAAGATGAAGAACAGTCCAGACAGGTTGCCGGACTGTTTCATGCACGGCTGGAGGAGTCATTGGGAAATGAGGAGCAGAAGAAGGCTTTTTCCGATGTGGTGTACCGGGTGAAAAAGAACAGCCTGGACTATGCCAGCCGGAATGCGTCCGATATAGGGGAACTACAGAGAATCATTCAGGCACAGGCGGAATTGAGTAAGATTACGATCAGGATTTAGTTGGATTTTTGCCTGCAGCGGGAGGGAAGCAAGCCTGCGGCGGGATAGGAAAGGCGGACAGACATGGAAGAACGTACACAGACACTGGAGGATAAGCTGATTCTGCTGCTGGAGGCAGCCAGAAAGAAAAAAAATGTGCTGGAGAATCGGGAGATTCTGGACTTTTTCCGGGGAGAGATCCTGGATCCGGATAAGCTGGACAGAATATACGATTTTCTGGATCGGAATAAAGTGGACGTGCTGCGGATGGGAGAAGATGATGATATTGACTCGGAGCTGTTTTTGGAGGATGAGCTGGAGAACGAGGAAGATATCAATGTGGAGGACATGGATCTGTCTGTGCCGGATGGCGTGGGAATTGAGGATCCGGTTCGAATGTACTTAAAGGAGATTGGCAAGATTCCGCTTTTGTCCACAGAGGAGGAAATTGAGCTGGCAAAGCGGATGGAGCAGGGGGATAAGGAGGCCACGAAGCAGCTTGCGGAGGCCAACTTGAGACTGGTGGTCAGCATTGCCAAACGGTATGTGGGCAGGGGAATGCAGTTTCTGGACCTGATCCAGGAGGGCAATCTGGGGCTTATTAAGGCAGTAGAAAAGTTTGACTACCGGAAGGGGTATAAGTTCAGTACTTATGCCACCTGGTGGATCCGTCAGGCCATTACCCGGTCTATTGCAGATCAGGCCAGGACGATCCGGATTCCGGTTCATATGGTGGAGACCATTAACCGTTTGATCCGTACCCAGAGACAGCTTGTACAGGAGCTGGGGAGGGAGCCTTCGGTGGAGGAGATTGCCGCCAAGATGGATCTGCCGCCGGAGCGGGTCAGCGAGATTCAAAAGATTGCCCAGGAGCCGGTATCCTTAGAGACTCCCATTGGAGAGGAGGAGGACAGCCATCTGGGGGACTTTATTCAGGACGACCAGGTGGCAGTGCCGGCAGACCAGGCGACTTTTACCCTTTTGCGGGAACAGCTTATGGAGGCTTTGGAGACTTTGACCGAGCGGGAGCAGAAGGTGCTGCGGCTGCGGTTTGGATTGGACGACGGAAGGCCCAGGACGCTTGAGGAGGTGGGAAAGGTGTTTTCTGTCACCAGGGAGCGGATCCGGCAGATTGAGGCCAAGGCGCTGCGGAAGCTGCGCCATCCCAGCAGAAGCAAAAAGCTGAAGGATTATCTGGATTAAGGAATTGCAGAAAAATGGCTTTTGCAGATCGCGCAGGATATTTCTTTGGGTGTGCAGGGCAAAATCCAGGCGTAGTAGGCTGCGTCCAGGCTTTCTGGCCTGTGCGGTCGGAGAATCAGACAGGCTAAGCTGCAGGAGTTATTTTCCGGCAGCTCCTAAGGATAATCGAAAAGAGCGTGAGGAGGCAGGGCCTGATATGAGATTATCAAAAAGACTGGAGACGATTATCGGGATGGTTTCTCAGTGGGCCTCCCACAGGGGAGAGGAAATCTCTGTGGCAGATGTGGGCACGGATCATGGATTTGTGCCGGCTGCCCTGGTTGAGAGGGGGATCGCCAAAAGAGCGCTGGCCATGGATGTGGGGAGGGGTCCGCTTCTGCGGGCCCAGGAGCATGTAAGGAAGCGGGGGCTGGAGGACAGGATCGAGCTGCGTCTTAGCGATGGTCTGACCCTTTTATCGCCGGGTGAGGCAGATGTGGTGGTTCTTTCTGGTATGGGGGGAGAGCTTATCCTGAGGATATTAAGGCAGGGGGAGCATGTAAGGGATTCTGTGAAGTGCTGGATCCTTTCGCCCCAGTCAGAGCTTTTTTTGTTTCGCCAGGGTCTTGGAGAGCTGGGCCTTGCCATCCGGGATGAGGTGATGGTGAAGGAGGATGGAAAGTATTATGTGGTGATGGCAGCAGAAAAAGGAAGGATGGGGGAAAAAGAATGCCTGCGGTATGGGGAAGCGCTGATTCGGAAAAAGGATCCGGTTCTCAGGGAATTTTTGGAGCAGGAAAGGAAGCAGCTTTTAGAGATTCGGCAAAGGCTTTTGGATAGCAGGACAGAGGCGGCAATGGAACGGCTTGCGCAGGTGGAGAGACGGATTTGGGAGGCTGAGGATGCCGGGAGAAGGATGGAGTGAACGGGCAGGATATCAAAATACCGTAAATCCATGAGAACATAACGATAAAAGGCAGGGATTTTATGATGAGATGCAGGGAATTGTTAGAAAGGCTGGAGGAGCTGGCTCCTGGGGAATATGCTTGTGAGTGGGATAATCCGGGATTCTTGGCAGGAAGGGGGGAGAAGGAGATCCATAAGGTGCTGGTGGCGCTGGATGCTGCCGATGAGGCAGTGGAGCAGGCCGTAGAGGAAAAGGCGGATCTGCTGCTGACCCACCATCCTTTGATTTTTAAGGCGCTGAAAAGGGTAAATGACCAGGATTTTGTCAGCAGGCGGATCTTACGGTTGATTCAGGCAGATATCTGCTATGTGGCCATGCATACCAACTTTGACAGTGCGCCGGGGTGTATGGCAGATTTGGCGGCAGAGCGGCTGGGACTTTTGTCAGAGGAGCCTCTTCAGGTTACAGGGGAAAAGGATGGCATGGCTTTTGGAATCGGCAAGGTGGGGCGCCTGGAGAGGGCTATGTCGGTCAGGGAGCTGGCAGAGCTTGTGAAGGAGCGGTTTGGGCTGCCTTTTGTGACAGTATATGGTATGGACCAGGTAAAGGGGGCGGTGAGTCGGGCGGCTGTGTCTCCGGGTGCCGGCGGAGGCATGATTGCCCATGGGATCGCGAAGAAAGCTCAGGTGCTGGTCACAGGGGATATTGGCCATCACAGTGGGATCGACGCGGCGGCTCAGGGAATGGCCATTATTGATGCAGGCCATTATGGATTGGAGCATATTTTCATGCCTTTTATGAAGGAATATCTGGAAAAGCTGCCGGGAGCGGATCTTCAGGTGATTATGGAGGAAAAAAGGCTGCCGGTACAGGTGATCTGACAAAGGGTTCACTAAACAGAAGGAGGAGGATAAGCATGGTGCAAGTTACAGTGGAGAACGAGAGACGGGAATATGAGGTGGGGACGCTTCTGAAGGACGCGGCAAGAGAATTTCAGGACAGGTTTGAAAATGAGATTCTGCTGGCATTTGTCAATGGAAAGCTTCAGGAGCTTCACAAGGTGGTTCGGAATGGGGCAGAGATCCATTTTCTGACAGCAAAGGATAAGCCGGGGATGCAGACCTACCAGCGGAGCGTGACCCTTTTGCTGATGAAGGCATTTTATGAGGTGGTGGGAAGTGAAAGGCTGACTAATGTGACTGTGGATTTTTCCGTCGGCGGCGGTCTGTTTGTGGAGCCTAAAGGGGACTTTGTTCTGGACGAGAAGCTGGTGGACCAGGTCAGGGCGAAGATGAGACAGTATGTGGATGCCAAGATGCCTATTATGAAGCGGAATGTGAGTACAGACGAGGCCATTGAGCTATTTCACCAATATAAAATGTATAATAAAGAACGGCTGTTTATGTATCGGCGGGTGTCCCGGGTGAACATTTATAATCTGGATGGTTTTGAGGACTACTATTATGGTTATATGGTACAGAATACAGAGTCCTTAAAATACTTTGATCTGATGCTTTATCAGCATGGCATTGTGCTGCTTTTGCCGGACATGTCAGATCCTAAGAAGGTTCCGGTATTTGCGCCGCAGGAAAAGCTGTTTCGGACTCTTCAGGAGTCAGAGGAGTGGGGGCGGAAAATGCAGGTGGCCAATGTGGGCGCTCTCAATGAACGGATTACCAAGGGCCGGATGAATGAGCTGATCCTGATTCAGGAAGCCCTGATGGAGAAAAAGATGGGAGATATTGCGGAGCAGATTGCCCAAAGGTCAGGGGTAAAGTTCGTGATGATCGCAGGACCTTCGTCTTCAGGCAAAACCACCTTTTCCCACCGTCTTTCCACCCAGCTTCAGGCAAAAGGGCTGACGCCTCATCCTATAGGGGTGGACAATTACTTTGTCAACCGGGCGGACAGTCCCAGGGACGAGAACGGCAACTATGACTATGAAGCTTTAAAATGTATTGATGTGAAGCAGTTTAATCAGGATATGCAGAACCTTTTGTCAGGAGAGACAGTAGAGCTTCCCGAATATAATTTTATCAGCGGGGAACGGGAATACAAGGGAAATAAGCTGACTCTGGGGCCAGAGGATATTCTGGTGATCGAGGGCATCCATTGCCTGAATGAAGAACTGTCCTACAGCCTTCCCAAAGAGAACAAATTTAAGATTTACATCAGCGCATTGACCCAGCTTAATATTGATGATCATAACCGGATTCCTACTACAGACGGGCGTTTGATCCGCCGGATGGTAAGGGATGCAAGGACCAGGGGGGCGTCTGCCCAGGATACGATCCGCAGGTGGCCGTCTGTGCGGCGGGGGGAGGAGCAGAATATCTTTCCTTATCAGGAGGAGGCAGACGTGATGTTTAACTCTGCTTTGGTGTATGAATTGGCAGTGTTAAAGCAGTATGCAGAGCCTATTTTGTTCAGTGTGCCCCGAAACAGCAGAGAATACTTAGAGGCGAAAAGGCTTTTAAAATTCCTGGATTATTTCCTGGGAGTCAGCAGCGAGGACATTCCTAGAAATTCTATTTTAAGGGAGTTTATTGGGGGGAGCTGTTTTAAGGTGTAAGGTGTGAGGCGATCAGTCAAAGAATGCTTCTGGATCAAACAGAGGAGAATGCTGTTCAGCCTATCATAGGAGTCATCTGTCGGAAATTAAAGGGATTGTGGATGACTGGGGATTGAGAAACGGGAAGAAGTCCTTATGTATGGATTTCTTCCTGTTTTGTCGGATCCCTTCTTTTTATGTTCAATAGCCTTTCGGAATCTCCAAGCGTTATATTTCATGGGGGCTTTAAGATTCCGGTTTTACGGATTCCCCTGCATTTCACGGAAAATACGGATGAAAAACGCATGCTTTCTGACAAAAGATTCCCAGAGCCTATGTTCGGGAGATCATAATGTTACTGGAAATTTTAATACAATTTAATATGGATCTACCTTATATTCCAAAAACAAATCTTCTCCTATAGAAGAAATATTTTCTAATGTTACATTCCATGCATCACTTGGCAGGGAAACCCCAGGACCAGTTACCGGAGAACGAGCGGCGCTGCCACCAAACAACTTAGGCGCCACAAATACCTTTATCTCCTGTACGATTCCGGCTCTTAGAGCGCTTTCATTCAGCTCTCCGCCTCCTTCTATCAATACACTGTCAATGTTTCTGCGTCCCAGTTCTTCCATAAGCCTTTTTAAGTCTACCCGTCCCTGGAGGTCTGGCACAGAGATTACTTCTATGCCTAACTCCTCAAGTTTTGCGGCAGCTTCTTTATTTCCTGCTCCACAAGCTACAAGGGTCGGATATTCCCTGGATGTCTGACAGATCTTACTGTCTAAAGGAATCCGAAGATGGCTGTCACAGATAATTCGGACAGGGCTTTTCTTCCCTTCCAGTCTGACATTCAGCATTGGGTCATCCTTTAGGACGGTTCCAATGCCTGCCAAGATTCCCATATATTGGTGGCGCATGCTTTGTACTTGATTCCGTGCCTTTACACCAGTAATCCATTTGGAAGCTCCGGTGTGGGTAGCGATTTTTCCATCTAATGTCATGGCATACTTCATAACCACATAAGGCATTCCTGTTGTGATGTAATGGAAAAACACGCGATTCAGCCGGTCGCATTCCTCTCGCATCAAGCCTTCCTCTACGATGATCCCGGATGCTTTAAGAAGCGCTGCGCCTTTTCCGGCCACATTGGGATTGGGATCCCGGGAACCAATGACCACCCGGCGGATCCCCTGCTCCAGAATCGCCTCTGTACAAGGAGGTGTTTTTCCGTAGTGACAGCATGGTTCCAATGTCACGTACATGGTTGCTCCTTGTGCGGATTCTGTTAAAGAGTGAATGGCATTGCGCTCCGCATGAAGTTCTCCGTACCGGGCATGATAGCCTTCTCCGATGATTCTTCCCTCTTTTACAATTACTGCTCCTACTATGGGGTTGGGGTTTGTCCATCCCAGGCCCTGTTTTGCCAAGTGGATGGCATGATTCATGTAATCTTGATCTGTCATGGCTTTTGAAAAACCTCCGTTCTTTTATTATGTTAGCATCTGATTATATTTTATTCAACCTGTTTTTGTGAGAAAATCTTAGGTATCAGATTGGTATATTTTTTTCTGTATAAGCTGGGTTCCTGCCTGGAGGTAAAAGCAGGGGCGAAAGAAAAATTAAAGCAGGGTATGCAATACTCATGGAGTATGATGTACTGTGAAGCGTGCATAGTGCGGTGGAAAATTAAATGATACTTGAGAGTTGAAAGTTTTTAATAAAAAAAATAACCCTTTCGCATGGATTTGTGGTATCTTTAAGTTCTCACACTTATGAAAGATACAAACCACT
>RAYY01000053.1 GCA_003611875.1 bacterium D16-56
ATTATCCTGCAGGGGAACTGGGTGGAGCAGTGGGGCTTTGAGATTGGCTGCAGCGTGTCTGTGGAGTGTTATCAAAATAAGCTGGTTATTTTAAAAGACTGAAAAATTTTGTGGTCTGTTCGTATGAAGTATGATAAAATATCAGTAAAAGCAGGAGGTGAGGCCATGAATACAGATACTACCATAGCAAAAAACATCCGTGTGGCTGATGAGAAAGCCAGCTATGATGCGGCCTGCAAGCGGCTGCTTTCGGAAAAGATTATTCTGGCATGGATTATGAAGAACTGCCTGGAAGAATACCGTGACTGTGATGTGGAAGAGATTGCAGAAAAATATATTGAAGGTACACCACAGGTGGGCGAAGTGGCAGTTGCCCCAGATGAATCCAACCGTGTTTCTATGATACAGGGAGCTGGAAACGAGGACACTTCTCTGACGGAGGGAACGGTTACCTATGATATCCGCTTTTTCGCGATAGCTCCTGTATCCGGGGAATTGATTCGTTTGATTATCAATATAGAAGCCCAAAATGATTTTTATCCGGGTTATCCGCTGATAAAGAGGGGAATCTATTACTGCAGCCGGATGATTTCCGCCCAATATGGAACAGGGTTTACAAATTCCCACTATGAGAATATCAAAAAAGTATACAGCATATGGATTTGTATGAATCCGCCAAAGAGCCGTGAAAACAGCATTACCCGTTATTACATTGCGGAAGAAAATCTGGTGGGCAGTGTAAAGGAACAAAAAGCGGATTATGATTTGATGGCGGCTGTTATGATTTGTCTTGGGAAAGAGGGAGATTCGGGTACAGATTTATTGAAATTGTTGAATGTGCTTCTGTCCACGGAGACAGGTTCACAGGACAAGTGCCAGATATTGGAGGAAGATTTTCATATCAGAATGACTCAGACATTGGAAAGTGAGGTGTCGCTTATGTGTAATTTAAGTAAGGGTGTGGAGGAGAAAGGGAAGATTTATGGAGCCATTACTGCTTACAAAGATGTAATGTTATCAGAAGATGTAATAATAAAAAAGTTAAAGGAAAAATTTCGAGTAACAGAAGAAGCAGCAAAAATATACTTGAAAGAAGTGGAAAAGGCGTAGCCTTCATTTTTCAACTGATATTCTCAGAAAGTGAGGTGTCGCTTATGTGTAATTTAAGTAAGGGTGTGGAGGAGAAAGGAATTCGGAAAGGGATAGTAGCTATGGTAGAGAGAAATTTGGCCTGACAGAAGAAACTGCAGAAACTTACTTGAAAGAAATAAGTTAAATATTTCAGGCAGAGCATTTTTTGTGTTCTGTCTGAAATAATATTACGAGATTTTTCGCACTTAGGTATGATATGGCTAGCCGTACCATAAGTAAAGGCGAAGTTTTGAGAAAGGCCAGAAAGTGCAGGAAAGCTAAGATTTAGGCGGGAAATAAGGGAATGGCAAAAAGGGGTAGTTTTGATAAAGACAGAAAGTATTAAGAGCTACAATATATATGGTGCAGAAATTAATAATGCAGGAGCAGCAGGAGAAAAAGTATGAAAACCTTATATGTATCCGATTTAGACGGAACCTTGTTAAGAAATAACGAGAGAACTTCAGATTTTACAAATACTGTGATAAATGATTTGACGGAACGAGGGATGATTTTTTCCTATGCAACTGCCCGGTCTCTGGTAACTGCTAAAAAAGCTACGGAAGGAATTGTCTGCAAAATTCCGTTAATTGTATACAATGGAGCATTTGTGGTTGATAATGTTACGGAAGATATCCTGATTGCAAATTATTTTGAGACTTCCATAGAGGAAGTGTTGGATGATTTATTTGAAAATAAAGTTTATCCCATAGTGTATGCATATATTGACGGAAAAGAGAAGTTTTCATTTGTGCCTGAATTGTGTACAAAGGGAATGCGGACATTTCTTGCCAGTAGAAAAGGAGACATTCGTACTAATGCGGTGAACGTAGTTAATGATTTAAAATCAGGCGATCTTTTCTATATTACTTGTATAGATAAGCAGTACAAACTTAAACCATTGTATGAAAAATATAAGAATGTGTTTCATTGTGTGTATCACACTGAAATGTATACAAACGAACAATGGCTGGAGATTATGCCTCTTAATGCTTCAAAAGCAAATGCCATAAGGCAATTAAAGGCATTATTGGGATGTGAAAAAATAGTTGCTTTTGGAGATGGAAAAAATGATGTAGACATGTTTGAGTTGGCTGATGAAGGTTATGCAGTTGAAAATGCTCATAAAGATTTAAAAAAATATGCAACAGATATTATTTTATCGAACGAGAAAGATGGCGTAGCTCAGTGGCTTGTCCAGAATTTTGGTTCATAAATTTAATTGTATTTTACGGAAAACTGCAGAGAGGAAGACTTAAAAATATGGTGACTTGTTTGTATGAATTATCATAAAATATAGATTTTGGGAATTTCAGTTTTTGTCGTATTGACAATTGATGATGCGATGGATTGCAAAACCAAGATAAAAGAACTGCGGGAAATGACTGGTATGAACCGCAAGAACTTTTGCAAGTATTTTAATGTCCCCTATCGGACAGTGACGGAATGGAAACTGGGTAATCGTCATGCGCCGGCAGATCAACGAATGTACCTGATAAGGCGGGACATGCAATGCTGTGATGTGTGTACAGAATGGAAAAAATGGAAGGAGAGAATAAAGGAATGACAAATAACGAACAAGCTGCAGGTGAAATAACAGGTGTAGGAGAAAGGTTCAGCAGGGAAACTATTCTGAAAGGTGATTTTAGCCTGGAACAATGTCGCACTGCTGCAGAGGAAGGGGATGCCAGTGCTCAGGGCTTAATGGGCGACTGCTATCAGTACGGATGGTATGTGAAAAAAGATTATGCTGCTGCCGTGGAGTGGTATGAGAAAGCGTCAGTGCAGGGAAATGCTTCTGCACAGCGCAGTCTTGGCTGGTGCTGGGAAAAAGGAAAAGGCGTGGGGCCAAGTTATGAAAAAGCCGTATATTGGTATACAAAAGGTGCAGAAGGCGGTGACGCTGATGCACAGCATAATCTGGGAGTCTGCTATGATTATGGACGCGGTGTAAAACAGGATCGTGCCAAGGCTGCAATGTGGTATAAAAAGGCAGCAGAACAGGATCATGAATGGGCTCAGTTTAATCTGGGAGTCTGTTATGAAAAGGGCTATGGTGTGGAGCAGGATTTTAAGAAAGCAGCAGAATGGTATTTAAAGTCAGCCATTCAAGGCTTCTCTGACGCACAATTTAATTTGGGAAATTGTTATTATCACGGGTGGGGTGTTTCACAGGATTTTGAGAAAGCTGTGGAATGGCTTGAGGAAGCAGCGGCACAGGGAGATATTATGGCAATGTGCCAACTGGGAGTGTGTTATAACAATGGAGAAGGTGTGGAACAGAATCAGGATATGGCTTTTGATTTGTACAGGGAGTCAGCGGAGCAAGGTAATCCTACAGCACAGTATAATTTAGGTGCATGTTATTATTTTGGGGAAGGGGCAGAACAGGATTATCATATTGCTTTTGAGTGGTTCAAGAAGGCAGCGGAGCAAGGAGTTGATGATGCGCAGTATCAGTTAGCAATCTGCTATGAGGAGGGCAGAGGAACAGAAAAGGATGAGTCAAAGGCAGCCGTATGGATGGAAAAGGCGGCTTTGCAGGGAGATGCTGGAAGCGAGTATGTGCTGGCATATTACTATGAGAAAGGGGTAGGTGTAGATCAGGATTACATCCAGGCGGTGAAGTGGTATGAAAAAGCAGCCATAAAGGGACATATAGATGCTCAGTATCATCTGGCAAGATGCTATAAAGATGGAATTGGGGCAGAGCAGGATTACAAAAAGGCTGCAGAGTGGTATAAAAAGGCAGCAGAGCAAGGCGATGCCAGTGCACAGAATGATCTGGGATGGTGCTATGAAAAGGGAAAAGGGGTAGAGCAGGATGATTTTCTGGCAGCAGAGTGGTGCAGGAAAGCAGCAGATCAAGGGGAAGCGCAGGCTCAGTATAATCTTGCCATTTATTATGAGCGTGGAATCGGTGTGAGCCAGGATAGTGTTCAGGCTGCTGCATGGTATGCGAAAGCAGCTGCCCAGGGCCATAAGGAAGCTCAGTACAATCTGGCTTTCTGCTATCAGAGCGGGGAAGGGGTTGAGAAGGATTATGCCAAGGCAGCAGAGTGGTTTAGAAAGGCAGCGGATCAAGGAGATGCAGATGCTCAGTTTCGCTTAGGGCTTTGTTATGAAAAAGGGAGTGGGGTAGAGCAGGATTATGTACAGTCTGTACAGTGGTACAGGAAAGCAGCGGAGCAAGGAGATGGGGAAGCTCAATACAGATTAGCGCTTTGCTGCAATTGGGGCAGGGGCATAGGACCGGATTATGAGGAGGCTGTCAAATGGTATGAGAAAGCAGCCATACAGGGCCATATGGATGCACAATACAACCTGGCTTGCTGCTATAAAAAGGGAGAGGGTGTAAGACAGGATTACAGGGAGGCTTTCAAATGGTATGAGAAGGCGGCCAGGCAGGGTTCAGCGGATGCCCAGTTTAATCTTGGGTTTATCTACAAAAACGGAGAGGGCGTGGAGCAAGACTTCGGAAAAGCAGCCAAATGGTATGAAAAAGCTGCTGTGCAAGGACAGGCTGACGCACAGAATGATCTTGGTTTTTTATACAAAAAGGGTGCGGGTGTAGAACAGGATTATGAGGAGGCTGTCAAGTGGTATGAGAAGGCCGCCATACAGGGACATA
The DNA here is from genome assembly GCA_003611875.1 of bacterium D16-56. Classification (GTDB taxonomy): domain Bacteria; phylum Bacillota; class Clostridia; order Lachnospirales; family Lachnospiraceae; genus Brotaphodocola. The sequence continues at coordinate 4,763 of RAYY01000053.1, forward strand.
TGGCGGCACAGCTTAATATGGGGATTAGCTATATCACAGGTGCTGGTGTGGAACAGGATGATGAAAAGGCTGCTATGTGGTTTTTTAAAGCCGCCAGTCAAGGCTCTGGAACTGCCCAGTATAACCTGGGGCTATGTTATGAAACCGGACGGGGAGTGGAGCAGGATATTGATGAGGCTGTAGAATGGTATGAGAGGGCGGCCGAGCAGGGGAGTAGGAGCGCTCAGACTGCATTGGAGAGGCTGGATTTTGATTACACAGATTCAGAAGACTGATCAATAAAAACGTAGGAGCAGCAGGAAAATAATCACAGCAACCCCTTTTTCATGTATGGTGGTGCCGCGAAAAACGCGGCCTCGTTTTCGCACAGTTCAGCGCCGGAGCGCTGAACTGTTACAGGAAAGTGGAAAATTGCTGCTGCCCCTTATTTATAATATGACAACGTTAATGTTTCTTCAGGGTATGGCAGGAGTCCAATAATGCTGGTTATACAAATCCGTGAAACGGTAAGTAGCCCGTATATTTCCTTCTAAGGGAACATTGCTGATGGCAGGCTGGCTGCTGGTTACAGTTAAAGGCTCGCCGAGAAGGTAGCTGTCTAAATAGCTTCCGTTATAACCATAATAGTCACATAAAAATTCCAAAGTATCTCCAGGCTGAAGACCAAAATCGCTTTTTGCCACAGTCTCCGTTTCATCTTCCGAATAGACGGTTCGGACGCCTGTGATATAGCCATAGGGATGTTCATTGTCAAAGGCCAGCAAAAGCTCTGAGCGCACGCCGTTGCAGAGTACAGGAACTCGTCCGGTAATATTGTAGCTTTCTCCGTCGTCTATAGTAGCAGTATGGTAATAGGCCACAGGCTGTCCCTCAATGGCCAGCCAGGTACTGTCATGGGCGCCTATAAGCTCTCCGGAATCATTAAATTCAAAAACATTGTCTAGTCCCATATCAATAAAACCTTCTCCATCATCATAGAAAAGATTTAATTCCAGCGATTGCACCAGCTTCCATTGTTCTTCGTCCAGGTGAATCACAGGGAGATTCTCAGTACCAGTATTCCATGTCAGTGCGTCAGAATCAAAAAGATGGTCTGTAAAATATTGGACGGCATCCTCCCCATCCAGCCCTTTATTGCTTAAAAATTCTGTATTGGCGCTGCTGAAGCCGGACATTCCTTCAAAGTTTCCTCCCAGAAAATTTCCTAATAGCTGGGAGATCATTTCAGAGCTGTCCGTTCCGCTGCTTAAGCTGCCTAACAGAGAAGGAAGCGGGGAAGTGGATCCTCCGGAAACCGCCTGTCCACTGGCTTCCATGCTGGCAAACTGCTCAATGCAGCGGACGTAGGCTTCATCCATTCCGATTTGTCTGTAGGAAGCCACAGCTTTGTCCACCTTGGAAACATTCTGATAAGGAAAATAGATGGAAAGACCGTAGGCATTAGTCATGTTGGAGGAGGTGCGGTTGTATTTTACTGCGCTTAAAAGGGCATCGGCCAGGGCATTGCCCTCAGGGTTTCCCAGATTCCGGGCCAAATGCACCAAATCTACATGGTCAATACGGCTGGACTTGGCAAATTCGCGGCTGTGGCTCCGTGCGTCGGAAAGGGTCTGGTACTGTTTGGAAGAAATCAAATTGCTGGCAGCCTGGGAAAAATCATTCAGTCCGGAGGGAATGGTAGCTTCCAGCTCTGCTAAGTCCACTACCGATAGGGTGGTCATCTGACCAGGGCATTTTTGAGAGCATACGTCTACAAAATCATCTGCAATCCGTTGGCCCAGCTTTAGGGTAGGCATGGACGGATCTGCACCAAAGGCAGTGAGCCAGTTAGTATAATACCAGCCGACGCCAGGCTCTGTTTCTTCGGACGCGATCAAATAATCTGCATGCTGTGTCAACATCAAGGCATTCTCTGCCGTAGCCATCAGACAGGCGTCAAAGCCAATAAAGTCAAATTCCACTTCTGCGTTTGTCAAGGCTGTATGGATGCCGGATAATCCCATAGAGCCGGAAGAGGGGAATTTCTGGTCATATCCATAACCAGAGATAGATCCGCCGCCATGATCCCAGAAGATCAACTGATACCGGGAAGCAGGAAATCTTCTGGCACACCATTGTATGAACCCGGTCAGAGTGGCTGGATTTGTCATGGAGACACTGCCAAGATCTGGCTCAAGACAGAGGAGCTTCTTGTTTTTAATTTGCCAGATCTGGTTGGCAGAATTACTGATCGGACTGCTGTGCCAGTCAGTACATCCGCCTGTGTAAACCAACAGATTGATATTTTCTCCCAAGTCAGCGGCCAGCATTTCCTGGATGTCAGCGGTTCCCATACCGCTGCGGGATTCTAAGTCTGTGCCGCACATGTATACCATAATGGTTGCTGTATCCCTGCCGCCGCCCAAAAGCTTAACCCTTTTATCTCGTGCCAAAGGGGATACGCTGGTGTTCAGTTTTCCCGTGTTGGCTGGCTCCAGCCAGCCGCTTGAAACGCTGCCGCCGCCTAAGCTTCCCAGAAGGGTTTCCCAAAAGGCTGCGTTTCCTTGGGCATTTTGCCCTGCTTGTGGGGATGTCTGCTGGGCTTGAGGCAATGTTTGATTCGTGCCAGAGGGCGACTGAGCAGAAGGAAGCCCCAGCAAAGCTCCTCCGCCTCCTAGAACTAAAGCAAGCAGAAGAAAAAGCAGCTTGGATAGGCCGCCTGAGGGTGCATTGCTTCTTTTGGGAGAAGGGATAAAGGAGCCGGAAGGATTTTTCTCACCTGGCTGGCGTTCGGCATGACCATATCCTACTGGTCCGGTACCAAGGCCGTTTCCCCGCTTTTGAACCGTTTTTTTAGAGCCGGTTATGTGTTTTTCCCGGCTTCGAGGGCGTTGTTTGTCCATGATTACAACCTCTTTTCCTGATATGTCAAAGTAAACCTGCATGTGCCCGGCAGCAGCACACCACCGCACATAAAAGTCTGGCGGGCCCATGAGGCATATCTGAAATTGTGCCGCCTATTGGGAGGCAGACTTATAAAGTAATATGGTTTATTTATCCACTATAATTATACTATAAAAAAAGAGCAGAAACAAGACTGCCATTTATCCTGCTGCAATGCTATGATCTCTTTGTTACAGTTCACGGGGCGGGGAAAACTGGACGAAAACAGACGTCAAGCTCGCTTGTAAGACTATTTTCGTCCAGTTTTCCACATCGGGTGGACACCCGATGCTTCTTGTCCGGCAGAGCCGGGAAAGAAGATGTCCCCCTGAACTCTCAAAATCTCCAAAAGTACATTACAGACTAGGAGGTACATGGGTGGAGAAAAACCGGGTGATTTTATTACAAAAGCAGAATCCGCTGGCGAGGTTAATGGAAACAAATCAGATAGCGGAACAGCCAGGATTATTTTGTAAGAAGATTTTCTGGAAATAAGGAATTATCTGAAAAATGCGGCAGTACATTCACAAAGCCTCTGGAGGTGATTCCAGGGGCCTTTTAACTCCTTTACAAATTGATTTCTAAAAAGACCTTATCCCGATCATCTTGATCAATGGACAGGTAACGCTTTGTTACATCAATGGAAGAATGATTGAAGATGGTCATAATTACAGCAGGAGGTGTTCCTTTTTTCCAGGCATGGTAGCCAAATGTTTTTCGAAGGGAGTGACAACTGATGATTCCGTCGATATGAAGATCCATGGCAGCAGCTTTGATAATACGGAATGCCTGTGAACGGTTAAGGGGGCGGTTTTCACCTTCCCGGCTTTGAAAGATGTAGTCATCACTGGCAACAGGACTCATTAATTTTCTCAGTGTTTTCAGGGCGTTGACTGCTTCTTTGTTTAAGGCAATCAGATTTTGTTTCCCTGTTTTTTGTTCGAGAACCTTTAGGTGTTTACGGTAAGTTTTTCTGTGAGAATCATAAACATTTCCCCATTTTAAGAGCAGAAGATCACCGATTCGCAAAGAGGTATTCATACCGAGAGTAACCAGGGCATAATTGCGGATTTGCTGCTTGTCAAGGTAGTACTGTTTGAACCTCTGAATGTCTTTTACGTTTTTAATGGGCTGTGTCTTTTGCATCTTTTGTACCTCCATACTGGTATTTGGCAATATGTGCCATTTCTTTATATTACCAGCATTTTACACAAAATATATGTAAATTTGAGCTTGATACATTTTTTAATTGTGCTTTAAGGCGAAAAATGACTTTGCAGAGGTGTGTTTGATGGGTAAAATTCTGCATTGGGGATACTGTGACAGGAGGTTAATTATACAAAGCTTTTCAGATAAAATTGTAAAATGATTTCATATGAAAAAGGATGGCAGCATTTCTGGCAGGGAATGGTTCATAGGTATCTTTATGAAAGCTCCTAATTTATAAAAATGTAATAATTATTCTTGAAAAAATAATTGCATCTCTTGGCACTCTGCCTTATACTAATGAATATCAAAGCTTGGAAAAGAGATTTTCAGACACATTTCGGAGCATGTCAGAGAGTGTTTGATACATAGTAAGGAGGAGAGGACATGAGACTGGAGAAGATGGGAAAGTGGATGGCAGTTGTCTCCGCAGTCATGGTTGTGTCTGCCGCAGTGGCGGTAAATGCCTGGGCAGCAGAAAAGCTGGGCAGGGTCACAGGGCTGTATTGGAATGAGGACGACGACAATGATGAAAAGATAACCGAGGCCATATGGGACGAGGTTGAGGATGCATACGAATATGAGGCGGCTCTGTATCGCGACGGGAAGCGAGTAAAGACCATTCCCACAAAGAAAACCAAGTTTAATTTTAAGAAGTATATGGATACAGAAGGAGATTATACATTTAAGGTGCGGGCCATGGCCAAGGCAAAGAATAAGAAATTCAGCAATGGTTCCTGGTCCGAGGAGTCAGATGCAGTCTATATTAGTGAAGCCCGTGCAGAATATAATAAGAACGGCAAAAAGAAGGACACCAGTCAGGAGGGACCGGGCATGTCAGACGGCGGGACTTCTTCCGCCAGTACAAGCGTTGTCAGCAGTTCTTCGTCATCCGGGTCTACGTCTGGCAGTGTGGGAGCATGGATAGAAGACAGCACAGGCTGGTGGTATCGCCGGGCAGACGGAACCTATCCGATGAACCAGTGGTTTCAGGACCCGGCAGACGGCAGATATTATATGTTTGATGAACGGGGATATATGATGACCGGCTGGATCGTCTGGGAAGGCAGGCATTATTACTGTGATCCTGACAGAAGCCCTATAGGAGCCATGGTTACGGGAGAAGTGATCATTGACGGTGTGACGTATCATTTTGATGATACGGGCGCTGCAGCACAAGATACGATTTTGCCGGAAAATGTAAGGTGACGGTTCGGTTCGTCTGAACCGCTGCCAGATAGGAATTAAAAGAATATTTTGTCCCTTTCCCTTCATATATTGGTATAAAAGCAATACGGCAAATAGCCGGCTATGTGGAGGGAGGGACCGTTTTATCGACAAATGGGACGAGTTGATCCGAATTTTTTCTAAAGATATCCGAAACATTCTCAGGCGCGTATCCGTGGATTTTGAACAGATGCAGGAAATCCGGATGCGGATACAAGGGCCGTTTCTAGTGATTCATGACAATCAGGAATTTTTTATTACTCCAGAAGGAAAATTGAGCAAAAGAAAGGAGGATGCCTTTCAGGTCAGCCGAAAGGATCTAAAGGAAACCTTAGAATATATTAGTGATTATTCCCTTTATGCATTTGAGGAAGAAATCAGGCAGGGCTTTCTCACCATTCAGGGAGGGCACCGGATCGGGCTTGCGGGGAAAACGGTTACGGACAGAGACAGAATCCGCAGTATGAAATATATCTCTTTCATCAATGTAAGGCTGTCTCATCAGGTACGCGGCTGTGGGAACATGGTTATGCCGCATTTGTATGAGAAGGGGGAAATCCATCATACTCTGATTATTTCACCTCCCCGGTGCGGAAAGACGACCTTGCTGCGGGATATTATCCGTCAGGTTTCAGACGGTACAGAGTCCATGCCTGGAATGACAGTGGGGGTGGTGGATGAACGGTCGGAAATCGGCGCATGTTATCAGGGAATGCCGCAGAATGAGCTGGGAATCCGCACGGATATTTTGGACTGCTGTCCCAAAGCATCAGGCATGATGATGCTGATTCGTACCATGTCTCCTCGGGTCATTGCAGTGGATGAAATCGGCAGCAGAGAGGATTTGGATGCCATCGAATATGTAATGAACTGTGGATGCAGGCTGATTGCCACCGTACACGGAAGTTCACTGGAGGATATTCAGTCAAAGCCAGTTCTTGGAAGGCTTTTGAAGGAGAGGGCGTTTGGAAGGTATGTGGTGCTGAGGAGTCGGGGAAGGCCGGGAAATGTGGAGCATATTTATGATTCCCAAGGAAGGAGCCTCATTTAATGGTCAGCTTGTTTTTAAAAATAACCGGATGTGTGTTGATTGTGTCAGGAGCTTCTGGCTATGGGTTCTGGATGGTATCAAATTATAAGGAGCGGCTTTTGCTGTTAGAGCAGCTTCGCCAGATGATCTTTTTGCTAAAGGGTCAGATTCTTTATGCCAACGCTACACTTTTAGAGGCGTTTGACACAGTAGGACGACGCACTGAGGGACCACTTTCAGAGCTGTTTTTACAGGTATCAGAACGGATGGAGGGACAGCAGGGGGAGCCTTTTTGCCAGATTTGGAAGGAAGAAGCAGAAAGGTTTGCCGGTGTTGGGCTCATGGCAAAGACGGACAGGCAGTCGCTTGAGTCTTTGGGGGAACATTTGGGTTTTTTGGACAAGGAAATGCAGGAGAAAAATCTGCTTCTTTATTTGGAGCAGTTGGATATGACCATTGAGGAGATGAGGAGCTGTCAAAAGGAGCGGTGCCGGTTGTATGGAAGCCTTGGAGTCATGGGAGGATTATTCCTGGCAGTTTTGCTGGTGTGATTCCGGAAAGGGGGAGCAAATGGGAGTCAACTTGATTTTTAAGATTGCGGCAGTAGGAATTTTGGTGTCCGTGATCTGCCAGGTGCTGAAGCATAGCGGCCGGGAGGAACAGGCATTTCTGACCAGCCTGGCAGGGCTGATTTTGGTGCTGTTCTGGATGGTGCCTTATATTTATGAATTGTTCGAAACCATCAAAAATCTGTTTGCGCTGTAGGGGAAAGGTCTATGACAATCATTACAATCAGCATTGTGGGGATTACGGCAGTGCTGCTGGCCGTACAGTTAAAGGGGGTAAAAGGGGAATACGGGACTTATTTGGCTGCTGCTGCCGGCTGCTTTATCTTTTTTTACGGGGTTATGAAGCTGGAAGTGATTCTGGATGCTTTAAAACGAATCCAGGATATGATTCATATGAATCGTGTTTATTTGACGATTCTTTTAAAAATCGCAGGGATCACTTATATTGCGGAGTTTGCATCAGGAATCTGCAGGGATGCAGGGTATGGAGCCATTGGAAGTCAGATCGAGATCTTCGGGAAATTGTCGATTCTGGCAGTAAGTATGCCGATTGTGCTGGCTCTGTTAGAGACTTTGCAGAGCTTTTTGAAATAGCTTTTTGAAATGATGCAAAAAGGAGTGGATGATTGGCAGAATGGGCAAAGGGGAGAATGCATGGCTGGCAGGGAGCAGACAAAGGAGGGGATGGGCAGTCGTTTTCCTTTGTCTGGTTTTGTCTTTCTGGCAGTATCCAAAACAGGTTTTGGCATCAGAGAAGGAGACATACCAATATAGCGGTTGGGTGGACGGAGTGATTACAGAGCTTTTAGGCCAGGACTTAAATGAGGTGGAAGGCTTTTTACAGCAGGAGGCCGGGGACACGGGAATTACCTTTACAGGATTGATCCAGGCACTGATGGATGGAGATGGGAAAGAGGCAGGAAGGATGATTCTTGCAGGTCTGCAAAGGAATCTGATACAGGAGATTTCCCATGGCTGGCGCCTTGCCGGAGAGCTGTTGGCTCTGGGGCTGATGGGGGCGGTCTTTGCTAATTTTTCCAGTATTTTTACAGGGAGCCAGATTTCAGAAACTGCTTTTTTTATGATTTATCTGTTGGCTTTTACTGTGTTGGCAGCAGCTTTTACAGACAGTATGGAGATTGTGCGCCAGGTTTTAGTAAAACAGACCGAATTTATGCAGGTTCTGATTCCTTGTTATTTTCCGGTGGCAGCCTGGTCTGGGGGAAGCGTTTCCTCAGCAGCCTGGATGGAGTTTCTGATGTTTTTGATTGCGGTGGTTCAGCGGCTGTATTTAAGCATTCTGCTGCCTTTGACCAAAGTCTACATGCTGCTTGTGATGGCGGGAAATCTGGCTCAGCCGGATATGCTCTCTAAAATAACAGGACTTTTAAAGTCTGTGATCGGATGGGGAAGACGTTCTCTTGTAGGTCTGGTGCTGGGGTTCCAATTGGTGCAGGGAATGGTGCTGCCTTATGCGGATTCTGTGCAGGCGGCGGGAGTGAACAAGATTCTTCAGGCTATTCCCGGAGTGGGGGACAGCGCGGGGGCTGTGACGAAAATGGTTCTGGGAGCAGGGGTGCTGGTGAAGAACACCATGGGAGCGGCGGCAGTGGCAGTGCTGGCAGTGCTGAGCGTGGTACCTTTGCTCAAGCTGGCGGTTCTTTTGTTTATGTATCAATCTGTGGCAGGGGTGCTGCAGCCGGTAGGAGACAAACGCTTTATATCCTGTATCAGTGAGATAGCAGAGGGACAGAAAATGCTTTTGGGGCTGGCAGGCTCCGGACTTCTTTTATTTGTGATTACCATTGCTCTGATTTGTGTGGGTACCAATGGGGTTTATATGGGAACATAGCCCACCATGCGCCTGATTTTTGAGCAGCACTTTCAAAGAAAACCCTGCGCACGATTCACAAGTTATTTCTGAACAGTTCCTAAGCTGAGGGCAGAGTCATAGGAGGCGAGAGGATTGGAGGATCTGTATACCTGGGTTGGAAACATTACAGGATATTTCATCTTCCTGGCAGTGATGAGTAACCTGATTCCAGGAAAAAAATACGAAAAATATATTCGGCTGTTTACCGGAATGGTGGCTATCCTTTTGATTATGCAGCCTTTGACCAGTAGATTGAGACTGGAGGAAAGGCTGGCGCATTTTTATGAGGCCCTGGTGTTTCAGTACCAGTCAGAGGATTTGAAGATGGAAATATCTGAAATAGGAGAGCAGCGCCTGCAGCAGATGATTAGCCAGTATGAGGAGGCGGCGGCAAGGGATGTGAAAATGATTGCAGAGGATATGGGATTAACGGTTTTGGCGTGTAAGGTGGAAATTGGCAGAGAGGAAGGGGACAGACAGTTTGGCATGGTGGAAAGAGTCAGAATGGAAGTGTGTTTCAATAAAGACGAGGAAAGGAGAGAAGGGGAAGATAACAGCACAGGAGAGATAGGCGTATGGGAAAAGGCCGAAATAGAACCGGTTATCATAAGGCAAGCAGCAAGCAGGAAGGACAATGCAGAATTGTCTGCTGCGGAAAAAGGGAACATAGGGGAAGGAAATGAGGAAGTGTCAGATTTTCAGAGGGAGGAGGCTGTGGCAGTAGGCAAACTGCGCAGGAAAATTTTGTCCTATTATGATCTGGAGGAGGCATATGTGGAAATTCAAGTCGTGGAAGGGTAAGGATAAATGGCTGTTTCTGCTGACGATCGGTGTGATCTTCTGCATTTTGGCTTTTCCCGCAGACAAGCTGGCTCAAAGTGCTTCTGCGGACGTAAAAACGGGTCGTACTGCGGAAAATAGGAATGGAGATTTGGCAGGCCAGACAGGCTTGCCGGAAGGATCTGGCAGTATTACCATAGGAGCTATGGATTCGGCAGAAGGAGATTCTTTTTCTGAGGAGGCCATTATGGCGGCGACTGGCGCAAAGGACAGCTATGAGGCTGAGCTGGAGCGGCGGGTAAAGGAGATCCTGAAAAATGTGGACGGGGTGGGACAGGTGGATGTGATGATTGTACTGAAATCATCCTCCGAAAAAGTAGTGCATGTAGACGGCAGCAGTTCTCGTTCCCTGACCGAAGAACAGGACGGCAGCGGCGGAATCCGGAAAATAGAAAATGAGGAGCAGGGGCAGAGCACCATCATGATGTCAAATGGCGGTGGAAGCATGCCAATTATTGAGAAAGAATTGCGCCCGGAGATATCCGGAATCATCATCAGTGCAGAGGGAGGAGGCAGTCTGAGTGTGAAAGCAGAAATTTCTGCAGCAATGGAAGCATTATTTGGGCTTCCGGCACATAAGATAAAAGTACTAAAGCGGGTGGAGTAAAGGAGTGTCAGGTTATGAGAGAAAGAAAACTAGGAATGAAGTTAAAGGATGGCAACATGAAGAAGCTTTTCCGCAGAAATCAGATCATTATCACAACGCTGGCCATTATGATTGCGGCGGCAGGATATCTGAATTATGCAGGGAAGAAGGAGTTGGAGGCAAGCAGTGACGATATGATCTATGAGGCCGGACTCATGGAGATCTCTGATGAGGATCTGCTGCGGGAGAACCAGGCGGCAGGAAGCAGTCTGACCGGGGAGATTGAGGAGGCAGAGACCATGGCAGGAAGTGAGGAGGAATGGTTAGCCGGACAACAGTATGCAGAAATTGACAGTTGGGATGAGGGCGAGGACGCGGGAATGGAAAATCCCGGGGAGGCAGTGCTGACCAGCGGACTGACCGTAGCAGATTACATAGCCAATGTTCAGCTGAACCGGGAACAGATTCGGGCCAGAAATAAGGAAACCCTCAATAATATTATCAATAATACCAATATTGAGGAGGCTGCCAAGCAGGAAGCGATCCAAAGTATGATTGCCATGACTGCAGTTGCAGAAAAGGAAAATGCTGCAGAGACACTTTTGCAGGCAAAAGGATTTGCAGATCCGGTGGTCAGCCTTACAGACGGAAAGGTGGATGTGGTGATTAATGCTGTGTCCATCACAGACCAGCAGCGGGCTCAGATCGAGGATATTGTAAAACGAAAAACCGAGGTTTCGGCAGATGGCATTGTGATCACACTTTTAAATTTGGAGGAAAATTAAAAACCAAAGATTCCCTATGCAAAAACGGCCTGATTTGTTATAATATCAGTATGCATTCGGCAGTGTGCCGCACCTGGAAGGAGAGCTGCTGTTCGTTTTGGAATCAGCGGACAGCAGGGAAGGGAACACTGCCTGTCTGCAGCAAATCTGGAAGACGTTAGGAGGTAGCGCTGTGACTGATGTGAAAAACAAAGAAGAAAAAAACACCCAGAAGGCATCCGAGAAGGGTATGATAGGGGAGGTAAAGATTGCGGACGAGGTGGTGGCCATGATCGCAGGTCTGGCGGCTACGGAGGTGAGCGGCGTAGATTCCATGGCGGGCAATATCACCAATGAGCTGGTTGGCAAGCTGGGCATGAAGAACCTTTCAAAGGGTGTTAAGGTGGATGTGACGGAGGAGCATGTGTCAGTGGATTTGTCCTTGAATATCAAGTATGGGTACAACATCCCGGAAGTCGGCGAGAAGGTCCAGGAAAAGGTAAAATCTGCCATTGAAAACATGACCGGGCTGGTTGTTTTGGATGTGAACATCAGGATCGCCGGGGTGAACCTGGCGGAGGAAAAATAACCCTTCTTTTATGCAGTTTCTTTCCGGCATTGATCCACAAAGCTTTGAAACAGCCGCTGCTGGATGGGTGTGTGATACGCCATGTGCTCAGGATGCCACTGGACGGCAAGGCAGAAGGGATAATCTTCTATCTGCAGTGCCTCCGGGAAGCCTTCCGGGCTGTCGGCGGCAATCCACAACCCCTCTCCTATCGTATCTGCGGCCTGATGATGAAGGCTGTTTACCGTGACAGCGTCTGTCATGAGAAGCTGGCCTATAAGGCTGTCGGGATCCAGCTCAATGGGATGAGTGGCATAAGCCCGGTGCAGAAAATCAGAATGGGGATATTCCTGCTGAGACTTAATATCCTGAAGTAAGGTTCCGCCAAAGGCTGTATTTAGTATTTGCATGCCCCGTCCAATGCAGAACAGGGGTTTTTGAGCTTCTATGGCAGAACGAAGCAGGGTTATTTCAAAATCATCCCGGGCAGGATTGGAGATCCCGCAGCCAGGCTGGGCAGACTGTCCATACAGTGCCGGCCGGATATCCGGTCCGCCGGGGAAAAGAAAGCCGGCGCATCGGCTTACTGCAGCCGCTATGGCTTCTGGGGCGGCTTCCCATGGAAGAATCTGTATAGAAGCCCCGGCCCGCCGCAGGCAATGGGTATATGAATATTGCATATAACGCCAGAAAAGACCTTTTCCCATTAAGGGAATACCGATTATTGGATAGATCATGAGAATGTTCCTTTACTGATTGTTCTTGTTGTTTCTGAACAGTTCCTGAGGAGCTGTTTACAATTTATTTCTGAACAGTTCCTCAGGAACTGTCCCCTAATGATTTGCCAACATATTCCCATTATTCAGGACAGTTCCCAAGTATTTGGCAAATATGTATGCTCTTTGAGTATAATCTGATTTTTCTCCAGAGGAATCCCTTGTTTTGTATGTTTTAGAGTGACCATATACAGTAAACCTGCATGCGCCCGGCTGCATACACATCACCAACGACGAAAATTCGGTGGAAGTGTTACGATTATACATCTGTTTTGAAATGGTGTAAAGATTTTTATGAAACTTTACGGAGAGACATTTGTATGGTAAGATAGGCTGAAAAGAGGACAAATGAGGTCTTATACATGAATCAATATGAAATCTTAAAAAAATATTTTGGATATGATAGTTTTCGGGAGGCGCAGGAGACTTTGATCGGCAGTATTTTGTCAGGAAAGGATACTGTGGGCATCATGCCTACCGGAGCAGGGAAGTCGCTGTGTTTTCAGATCCCGGCGCTGATGATGGATGGAATTACACTGGTGATTTCACCGCTTATCTCCTTGATGAAGGATCAGGTAGGCAGCTTGAATCAGGCAGGAATCCATGCGGCTTATCTCAACAGTTCACTGACCATGAATCAGTATTATAAGGCGCTGGAATTTGCCAGACAGGGGAGATATCCGATTATCTATGTGGCACCGGAACGTTTGATGACCGAGGAATTTCTGGATTTTGCCTTACATACAAGGATTGCTATGGTGGCAGTGGACGAGGCTCATTGTGTGTCCCAATGGGGACAGGATTTTCGGCCCAGCTATTTAAAAATTGTGGAATTTATCGGGCGGCTCCCTAAGCGTCCGGTAGTCAGTGCCTTTACGGCTACTGCTACAAAGGAGGTGCGGGATGATATTCTGGATATCCTGCAGCTTCGGGAGCCTATGGTGATGACGACTGGTTTTGACCGGAGTAATCTTTATTTTGGGGTAATGGCACCAAAGGATCGGTACGGGGCAATCCGCAATTACCTGGAGTGTCATTCAGAGGACAGCGGTATTATTTATTGTCTGACAAGAAAGGTAGTGGAGGAGGTTTCGGAGCGGCTTAGACAGGACGGATTTGGGGTAGTTCGATATCATGCCGGCCTTAGTGACCAGGAGCGAAAGCAGAGCCAGGATGATTTTATCTACGACAGGGCATCTATCATGGTGGCTACCAATGCCTTTGGAATGGGGATTGACAAGTCCAATGTGCGGTTTGTTCTTCATTATGGCATGCCAAAGAATATGGAGTCCTATTACCAGGAGGCAGGCCGGGCCGGTCGTGACGGGGAACCTGCGGAATGTATTCTTTACTATGCCGGACAGGATGTGATTACGAACCAGTTTTTCATTGATCATAATCAGGACAATCAGGAGCTGGATGAAATAACCCGCGCTCTGGTACAGGAGCGGGACAGGGAACGGCTGCGAAAGATGACCTTTTACTGTTTTACCAATGAATGTCTGCGGGATTATATTCTGCGGTATTTTGGAGAATATGGTTCCAACTACTGCGGCAACTGTCAGAACTGTCTGACCCAGTTTGAGACTGTGGATGTGACAGATATTGCAAGGGGGATTGTAGGATGTGTGCAGTCCTGCCGTCAGCGCTATGGGGTCAATGTAATACTGGATACGGTTCATGGAGCCAACACTGCCAAGATTCGTCAGTATCAGATGGATAAGAATCCTTATTATGGGGAGCTGTCCAAGATTCCTATGTATCGCCTGCGCCAGGTAATGAATTATCTGCAGTTGAAAGAGTTTCTGGCTGTTACCAATGACGAGTATGCCATTGTGAAGCTGACTGCAAATTCGCGGAAGGTGCTGGAGAATACGGAAGAAATCATCATGCGGATGGCGAAGGAACAGGAGCGGGAGAACCGGGAAAAGGGGGAGAAAAAGACCAAAAAGGGCCAGAGTTTTGGAGTGGCTCTTACGGAACAGGAGGAAGGACTGTTCCAAAAGCTGCGGGCGCTGCGTACCGAGATTGCCCGCGAGGAGAAGGTTCCGCCGTATATTGTGTTTTCGGACAAGACTTTGATTGCCATGAGCAAGGCAGTACCCCGGGATAAGTCTCAGATGTTGTCTGTGTCCGGGGTAGGGGAGTTTAAGTATGACAAGTATGGCGAGCGGTTTTTGGCCTGCATATTGAGCGAAACCAGAGACGGCGATAGGGAGGATTCGGGCAGACCGGGTACAATATGGAGGTAAGAAAAATTTTAGTGAATTTGTGGGACAAATCAATGAATTGCGAGATGAAACTGCCATGAAACGGCTGACGATCAAATCCTTGGAGCAGTGGCTTACGGAAACAGGCTGTTTCGACCTCTGGTTTATGGGAAACTCTCCTCGAAGGAGGCCGACAGCATTAGGAGAAGAATTTGGAATTGAAGCAGAAAAGCGGATCAGTGAAAAAGGAAATGAATATGAAGTATATTTTCTGAATGAGGATGGGCAGAGAAGAATTGTAGAAAGGCTTCTTTCTGGAAAGTAGAGAGAAAGATGTCTTTGTTTTTCCCTCTGCACGTCCCACTTAGTGGTGTATTTTTACCATATTCGGTTAACGCAGCCCGCTATGCCTCCCTCATTTGGCCCAAATCCTCGCAGGGGCGCCTACGGTGGCTAACTAAGTAGGTAAAGGTCTGGCAGAAAGCGATTTTCAGATATGCATAGTGCTGAACAAATTCCGGCAAATACAGAGAATCACCGGAATTTGTGCGGCACTGTATGAATCAAGAACCCCAGCGGAATATGACAATTCCTGCAATGGCGATTGCTGCGCCAATCAGCTTTTTCCATTCGAACGGCGATTTTTCTACACCAAACATTCCAAACAGCTCGATTGCATAGGCGACAATGATCTGAGTTACCACAATCAGGAGAGTCGCTTTGGCAGGCCCAAGTCCATCCATACTTTTAATGACGGTAAAGGTGATAAAGGCGCCGATCAGGCCGCCCAACAGCATATACCAGGGGCGCACCTGAAAAATGGCGCCGACTGGGCTTTTATCAGCTATAAACCAGAGAAGGATACAGGTTAAAAAAGCAGTGAGCTGGACCCAGCCGGCGGCAACCCAGATGCCGGTCTGCTTGGTAGCCTCCGTGTTCAATACGCCTTGTATGCTCATGAGGGCGCCGGAGAGCAGTGCGATGAGAAATCCCCACATAGAGAAAACCTCCAGATTTACTGTATTTTTTTACTGATTTTCTTAGTTTTCCCAGGAGTGATGAAATTATTCACAGGAAACAGTCAAATACCGCAGAAGAATTTCACAGCTTGCCTGTGTGTTGGAAAGGAATGATTAAAAATATGAATCTTGTAAATGGACAGATCATACTTGCTTCTGCATCTCCCAGACGCAGAGAGCTTTTGCATCAGGTAGGGCTAACCCCGGAAATCATACCAAGTCAGATGGAGGAGAGGATTACCAGCAGGGATCCGGAACAGGTGGTAAAGGAGCTATCTAAGCAAAAGGCGGAGGATGTGGCGGCATTGTGTACAGAAAGAAAGGCTCTGTCTGTGGTAATCGGCGCAGATACAGTAGTAGCAGTAGACGGAAGAATTTTGGGAAAACCAGGCTCGGAGAGGGAAGCACTGGAAATGCTGAGGCTTTTACAGAACAGAGAGCATCAGGTCTATACAGGGGTGACAATGATCTTTGGAGACAGCAAAGAGCAGATAACCTTTGCAGAACAGACGGATGTCCATGTATGTGCTATGAGCCAGGAGCAGATGAGGGCCTATGTGGCCACCGGAGAGCCTATGGATAAGGCAGGGGCTTATGGGATTCAGGGATATTTTGCCGTCTATATCAAAGGAATCCAGGGGGATTATAACAATGTGGTCGGCCTGCCGGTGGGACGAGTATGCAGGGAACTGATGGCAAGAGGCTGGAGGCTGTTTTAGACAGACTTTTAGAGAGGCAGAATGTTTAAGTAGTTTTGAGCAAGGCAATACTGTCATTAAACACAATTTTAGAATTGTTAAAAGTGCCTGAAAAGGAAGGGTGACAGTATGCACAGACCAAGTTTTATCAGTCAGTATCTGCAGGATTTGATTCCGGTAGCTTTTGAGCTGGAGACTGCTCAGGAATTTCAGATTATGGGCAGGGGGCCGGCTCAGTTTAAGGTTAAGCTGAATCGAGAGATACCCAAAAAGGAACTGCTGAAGAGTACGTCTTTGGCATTAGGAGAAGCTTACATTCGGGGAGATCTGGAGCTGGATCGGGATCTTTATGAAGTTTTAGATATGTTTCTGGGACAAATGGATCATTTTCGACTAAATCAGACAGCCCTTCATGGTCTGCTTCATACTTCTTTGGGGGTGAAGAATCAGCAGCAGGAGATTTCCTTTCACTATGATTTGGGAAATGATTTTTATCGGCTTTGGTTGGATGAGACGATGAGCTATTCCTGCGGATATTTTAAAAATCCTGGCGATACCCTGTTTGAAGCCCAGGTGGCAAAGGCAGATCATATTTTAAAGAAGCTGCATCTGGAAATGGGAATGACGCTTTTAGATATTGGATGCGGCTGGGGATTTCTTTTAATGCGGGCCGTCAGGCGATATGGTGTGAAAGGCGTGGGAATCACCTTGAGTCAGGAGCAGTATGAACAATTCTCCAGAGAGATTAAGGAGCAGAATCTGGAGGAACGGCTGGAGGTGCGGCTGATGGATTATCGTGAGCTTGATAAAAGCGGTCTGCAATTTGACCGGGTGGTCAGCGTAGGGATGGTGGAGCATGTGGGGAGAGGAAATTATGAACTCTTTTTAAAGAATGCTTCCCAGGTGCTGAAGCCGTCCGGTCTGTTTTTGCTGCATTTTATCAGCGCACAAGAGGAACATGCAGGAGATCCGTTTATCCGAAAATATATTTTCCCAGGCGGTGTGATACCCAGCCTTCGGGAGATTATAAATCTGCTGCCGGAATACCGGCTGCGGACCTTGGATGTAGAAAGCTTGCGGAGGCATTACACAAAAACACTGCTGTGCTGGAGAGAGAATTTCAAAAAGCACAAGGATACGATTGAGGCAGAGCGGGGGGAAGACTTTGTGAGAATGTGGGAGCTGTATCTGGCATCCTGTGCGGCGGCATTTCACCAAGGGGTAGTGGATCTTCACCAGATTTTGATGTCAAAAGGCGTGAATAATGAATTGCCTATGGTACGGTCAGGGGGATGAATCAGAGAAGGATGAGTCGGAGAACAAGGGTTTTAATGTTGACAAGAAAGAATGACTCCATTACAATAATTCAAAAGATTTCATGACAACTGTCATGTGGAATGGAGGGAAGGATGATTCAGTGCTGTATATTTGACTTGGACGGAACCTTATTAAATACCCTGAAAGCTCTTACTTATACTACCAATCTGGTGTTGGAACACTTTGGATATGGCCCGGTAGAGGAAGAAAACATGAAGAAGTTTGTGGGGGACGGATACAAAATGCAGTTAGAGCGAGCCTTGCGCTATGCAGGGGATGAGACCTTAAAGCATCATGAGGAAAGTCTTCCTGTGTATACAGAATTGTTTGCAAAGCATTGTTTGTATCAGGTAGAACCCTATGACGGAATCCGTGAGCTTTTGGCCGGATTAAAGGAGAAAGGCATAAAGCTTGCCGTATTGTCTAATAAACCTCATGCCCGAACTGTGGAAAATATTGAAGCTGTATTTGGCAAAGATTATTTTGATGTGATTGCAGGGGAAATGCCAGGAGTGCCGAAGAAGCCGGATCCGGCAGGGGTAATGAGGATTTTGGATAAATTTGGGGTAAAACCAGAAGAATGTTTGTATTTTGGAGATACCAACACAGATATGAAAACCGGGCTGGGAGCCGGGTTGATAACAGTGGGAGTGACCTGGGGATTTCGGGACAGAGAAGAACTGGAGGCGTATCACCCGCAATTTGTGATAGAACATCCGCGGGAGGTGTTTGAAAGGATTCTTTGAAAAAAGCAGGGAATTGGAACGGATACTGAGTGCAACATAATATAGAATTGTGTTGCACTCAGATTACCTCGTAATCATAGCACTGTTTTCGCTGTATTGCAAGGTTTTTTCGACAGAAAAGGTTAAGATTTTATGGAAAAATAGGGCGGAATTTCTTAAGAAACCATTGATTTGATAAGTATTGAAGTGCATTTTTGTGCGGTGTTTTTCGTGTTTTTATCTGAAGATCTTAAGTGTCTAAAGTAGTAAAATCCTTTTATTTTCAACGTTTTTCTTGATGTTACAAGCAGATTTGAGTGCAACACAATTCTATATTATGTTGCACTGGAAAATCCGATATTAGCTGCCATAGAAGTTTACCTGATTTTTATAAAATTCAGGAAACGTTATATGTTAGTTATAGATAGTTACAGGATCATTTGTTTCGTATCGTTTTTTTGCGCATTATTTATTTCATTACAAAATCGGGAAGGGAAATCGTGAGCCTTGAGACTGCGTTTCTCTGAAAGGGGTCATATAGGCTGCGGCGCTTTGCGGCAGAAGGCATTTGTGCAGGATCTGGGTTATTGCGGATAATGGCCGGGATATGGCGAAGCATGCCCTGATTCGGCATAAGGAACCGTCACGAAGTAACTTGTGCATATTGCGCAGGATATTTTTCTGAACAGGTTATTTTGTGATCGTTCTTATGATTCAGGCGAAGTGCAGAGGACGCTGACAGCGGGTGATTTATCCGGTGGAATGTAGGCAACGCTGTACAGAATCGCTGTCTGAGAAAACGAAGGAGGAAGCATATGTTGTGGTATGTACTGCAGACCAGAACCGGGGAGGAAGAAAAGTTGGCAGGACTGGTGCATAGAATGATCCCAAAGGAATTGTATGGGGAATGCTTTGTAATTTACCAGGAACAGCTTTGGAGAAGGCAGCAGCAGAATTTTGTTCATATGAAGCAGGCTTTCCCCGGATATGTGTTTATTACCTCCAGAGAGCCGAAGGCTTTATTTTTTTGTCTGAAAAAGGTTCCGGTGATGGCGAAAATGATGGCGGATGATGAGTGTTTTTTTCTTTCTGTAGAAAAGGAGGAAGCGGAATTTCTGAAAAAGATTATGAATCAGAACCATGTGATCGGCCTCTCTTATTTATTGACCGATGGAAAGGGGAAGATCCTGCAGGTCTCAGGACCTTTGGAGGCTTGTGTGCCGCAGATTGTAAAATGCCGGTATGGAAAGAGGAATGTGCTGGTGCGGCTGAAGCTTTTGGGAAAGGAAAAAACCGTACTGCTGGGAATTGTTCTGAAGGAGGACCTGGAACAGGGGGTGAGGGACTGGAAAGGGGAGAGAGGGAAGCAGGGAACAGGATGATATGGAATTGAGAGGATATTTTTCTAATCGGAAGCCGGAGAGGAGGGAGATTCATGGACTGGTATCTGTTAAAGACCTGGACAGGGCGGGAAGAGGAATTGGTAAAGGAAATCCGCAGGAGTGTTCCGCAGGACTTGTACCAGGAATGCTTTGTGATTTATCAGGAAAGGATTTGGAGAAGGCAGCAGAAAAGCATTGTCCATGTGGAGCCTTTGTTTCCGGGATGTGTGTTTTTTACCTGCCAAGGCAGAAGGGTTTTCGGGAAAGCAGACGGGATGGAAGGGAGAATGGAAGAAAGGACTTCTTTTTTCAGACGTTTGGAGGGGGAGTCGTCTTTGGCTCAGAGGATGGCCTGCGGGGATCTTGTCTTTTTTCCTGTGATGAAGGAGGATGTGGAATTTTTGACTGCCATATCCGGCAAAGACCACGTGGTAAGGCTTTCCTATGTGGAGAAAAATGACCAGGGGCAGATAGACCGGATCTCAGAACCCTTAAAGACTTGTCAGAGGCAGATAGAGCGGATTCAGTTTAAAAAAAGGTATGCGATGGTTCGCCATAAGTTATGGGGTGAGGAGAGGGCGATTGTGCTGGGAATCATGCT
>RAYY01000054.1 GCA_003611875.1 bacterium D16-56
TCTTCACTCAAAGTAATTTTAGTAATATTTTTAGACATAACGGGAAAGATTCCTTTCTTGTGATTCTTCCCTAATTATACCATATTTCTTAACTGTTCACAACTTAATTTACTATATACTAGAATTGAGAGATGCAGTACAAATTCAATTGGATAAGCTTTCTGTTCTATTTCTAGAGTATAATTTTAGTGCTACTTATGGAGGAATGTAACAATGGCTATTAGTGTGAATAGAGAGGGAAATCTAGATGGCTCCATTGATTTGACAATTAATATATCTACTACACAATTTTTTAATGAGTATTGGGAAAAGGCAATTAAAGATACAAATGTAAAAATCTTTAAAGAGAATAGTCAATTTGTGAAGAGTCAAATGCTGGATGTTCTGTTTGAGTTAGAATTAATAAAAAAGTGGGCAGAGACAAATCTCACTGGTATTAATTTAGAATATATGACAGAAAGAATAGAAAATTTATTAGAAAGTATCCCAAAAGCATTTGATGAAGATGATACAATATTATATATTTATTAAATACTTTTCTATAACAGCAAAAATCAACAGATACGGACAGAAACGGAAGAAGGGCAGGTACAAGAGAACCGATACGATGCAGAAGGATTGCGTTATGAAGTAAGAAAAAATGCAAACAGGATTCGGTTTGTGTATCACTAGGATGAGCAGCTTAATTAATATGGCTTTTATTATGAATGAGAAGCGGGAGATCCAGAACTATTATCAGTATGATGCCTTTGGAAACGGGATTTGTCAGGAAGAAGGGATTTCGAATAGAATCCGTTATACCGGACAGCAGTATGACAGAGTAACAGGGCAGTATTATCTTCGTGCAAGGTATTATAATCCAATCGTAGGAAGATTTTTGCAGGAGGATGTATACCAGGGGGATGGGTTGAATCTGTATGCCTATTGTGGGAATAATCCGGTGAGGTATTATGATCCGAGTGGGTATAGTAAAAAGAAAACTGCAGTAAACAGAACTATCTGTGAATTTGAAACAATTAATGGTGATGCTGGTAAGGAGAATGCTGATACCAGTAAGATTATAACCAATTCTGCTGGACAAGAAGTGATTCGTAAATATGTAAATGATGAGGATGAATTATTGAAGATGGCGGAAGAAGCAGCAGGTGGTAATTTAGATGATTTTAAGGAATTTAAACCAGGTTGGTATCTAAATGAAGAAGAAACTATTAAAATTGAATGGAATATGGAAGGCCATGATACAACTAATGAGGGACCTCATGTAACAGTTAGACATAAAAACAAGAAAGGTGCCTGGAACGTTAAAGCAAAGTATTTTATAAAAGGACAAGATTATTATAAAAAACCAAAAAATAAACAATAACATTGGTGCAAAAGCAAAATTGAAAAATAGTACCTGAATCCATGAAGTTCGTTTACACAATTTAATCCAAAAGTCAGTATTTATGCGGGATTTGGGCTTTTAAAAAGTCAAATTTTTATCACCCAATGGATAAAGAAATTTTTAAGCTTTAAAACTCGTTAAATCATTGTAAATTGTAGATTCGAGGACAATTATATGAGCTTAAACTTCACGGATTCAGGGTATATTTTGGTGAGGAGGGATTTTTATAAATAGACAAATGTTGTGGAAGGAATTTCAGGATAAAATGCTTGAATCTTTTGGAAGAAATTTTTTTTGTGTCGATGATTTACACTTTAATGTAAAAAAGGAGATAAGGGTTGGGGAGTGTGTGGAGTTTGATGATTGCCAGATATTACAATATTTAAGATCTTTGCATGCCATGGAAGGAAATTTATGTATAATTACGGATTGGTGTTATAAAAAAAATGAAGGGCCTTTTATTGTTGACGCAAATGAATTGGGGCAATTTGTAAATACATATAAAATGATGTATGGCGAAGCCTTTTATTCAACAGATATAGTTATAATAAATTTTGAAAAAAAGTTGTTGTGGGTATTTTTTCATGAAGGTATATATTGGTTAAGTGAAGGATAAGAATATACCTATAAATGAGCAAATTTGAATTTTTACCAAAGCTGTTTCAAATTGCTTAAAAGTAAAGACATCATGCCTTTTTGGGTGTATACTGTTTCTGCCTAAAAAACAATAACCTACAAAGGATGATGTCTTATAGAAAACAGTATATACCATTCGGACCTGCTTTAAGAAATTAAGTTTATGCCGGCTCTTTCCACAGACAACTATCAAGCATATCATGGCCATACTGATATTTTGGATGAATTACAATTAAATAGTGGCATAGATAAATCTTCTCCAGTTACTGCTGTTTTTGTACATTATGATGAAGAAAAAGTTGGAGATAAAAAAATTACAGTATCAGTAGGGATTAGTGGACAAGCAAGAGGGAGTAAACATAATGACGAATATGCAAGAGAATTAGAAAGATCTTTAAATGAGATGGCAGGATATGAGAAATATGTGGTATCTTCAATTACAGATCCTGATTTATTTGAACAAATAAAAAATATGAAAGACAAAATAAATATCCTAAAGCAGGAACTCATGTACATGATAGAGGAGCTTGTACAGAACCTAAAGCTGCTTCTGTTGCCAATAAAAATACTACTCCAATTGTAGGATTTGATGTTAGACATTTTAATGGTGAAAGAGCTGGAAATAATTACCCATTAAAAGCTGCATCTTCTCCTAATCAAATGGAAAATTGTGATAGATGTAAATTTAATGGTGAGGTGATTGTTAACTATGCAAATAGTACTAAATAAAATAATAAAAAATCGGATTCCAATTGAAGGAAATGCAGAAACTATGATACCACGTTTAAGAGCTTATATAGAACCGGTAGACTCAGAGTGGTTTCAAAAATTGAAACCAGCAAGCGAAGAAAATATTGAAAAATGGAAAAAAAAGTTGAAATTAGAAGATAAAGGAGTGGATTTTCCGCCTACTTATTTAGAATTTTTACGACATGCAGGTGAAGGAGATGGTGGTCTTTTTGAAAAAACTATTGGGGTAAAAATATCTCTTGAATCACAATTTCCTTACAGATGGTCTGTTTATTTGAATGAATTTGATGAATCACATCCATATTATTTTGAATTTATGGATACTGTTGATTTGAATATTCCATTTCTAATGAATCTTGGAGATAAAAATAATAAAATATATATGGATATGGAACAAGAATTTAGTGAAAGTTTTGAAAAATTAGTTTTTCAATGTGCAGTAGAAGTCTATGAGCATTTATACTTTTCAAACTTTGAAAGTATTTGGCCAACAGTGGATAAATTTGATAGTTTCGATTTGGTACAACAAGGAAAAGAGTTGTTTACAATTTTAGACAAAATAGTAGAAAAATATCGATTACAAAAGGCATGGTTTTCTGATGATTTGTTTTATTTTGCTTATACAGATGAAATGGATCTTTTAATCAATTGTAGAGAAGTAGGTTTTAGAGGAATTATATTTTATAATCAAAAGGAAAAGGTGAAAAATATAAAAGCTAGTTTAATATCAGAAGTTGGCGTAGAATTTTGTGAAGAATAGTATAATTTATTCAATAATATTTGTTTGTGATTTTCGGGATTTAGATAGAACCTGATAAAATGTGGTCTTCTACAAACATCTATTAGGACAGTGTATTTTTAACGGTTTTGGGAAAACTTCCAAAAGTGCATAAAATGGTATTTTGACTAAACTTTTTTGGATGATTTCGGTCTGTGTCTATAACCAAAAGGGATATCTTATATCATTACGGCAGAGACTGCGCCGGACCGTGGGCTGTATTACCTGTATCTGGAAGCCCTTTCCGACACCTTTGCATGGGATCTGGTCCAGACCAGCCGAAGCTTCCAGGACCTGGATATGACTTACAGCCAGGTGTTTGCAAAGACGCTGGAGGACCAACCCCAGGCGGAGGTGATGGACTGCATCACAAACGGGGCGGCTATACCGGATTTGCTTCTTCAATACGAGGAAAGCGGCTGGGAATTTCTGATACGGCTGGCCAGCCGTTTCCAGACCTTTTTGATCCCGGACGCCTGCGCCGGGTATGGGCGGGTTTACTTTGGGATCCCGGAAGGGGAGGATGAGGAGGTCTTAAATACAGGGGAATACCAGGCCGTCAAGGACATGGGTAGGTATTATCAGGTCAACTTAGACGGGGAGCTGTTAAGCCAGGAGATCATGAAGTGGCAGGTCCGTTCGGAACGTTCTTTTTCCCTGGCCCAAAAGGTGGTGTTCTGCGGTATTGAGACCATTGTGACCAGGGTATGCTATGAGACGGTGAAGGGGGAGCTGTGCCGGTTTTATGAGTTAAGCAGGAAAAAGGGGGTGTTAAGCGTCCCCCAATACAATGAAAAGATTGCGGGGATGAGCATCCCTGCCACGGTAAAGGAGCGGAGCGGAAACTGTGTGCGGGTGCATTTCCATATCGATCCGGAGTATGCGGCCTGCTCCAACCAGAAGTATTTTGTCTATTCCATAGAGAGCAGCTTTATTTACTGTATGCCGGAGGTGGGAAGCCAGGTTCACATCTATTTTCCCACCAGCGACGAAGGGAGCGCCATAGGGGTTCATGCCATCCGGCTAAAAGTGGCTGGAGGAAGCGGGCAGCCGGGAGGCGGACAGTCAGGGGGCGGCTATGCGCAAAACCCGGATTGCAAATCATTTTCCAATGTGGACGGCGCGGTCTTGCAGCTAACGCCGGATTCGGCCAGTGCGGCGGCGGACCGGGGGATGCTTACCTGCGTCCATTTGGGCCGGAACGGGAATGCATCCATCCAGGGAATGGATGTGGTGCTGGAAGCAGGGGGGACGTTTTCTATGGGAGAGCCGTCCGGGGAGGACGGGAAGCCTGTGGAGGAGCTTACGGTAGAGGGAGCGGAAATCACGATCCAGGTGGGGGAAGGGGACGGAACCCAGATCGTGATTACGGATGAGGTAAAGGTGATAGCCGATGAGGTGCTCTTAAACGCTTCCGTATCTGTCCCGGTCTCCCCCTCGCCGGAGGCCATTGCCAGCGAACTGACTGCGGGGGACAAAGAAGCCAGGGACAATGCCAACCTGGAGGTGATGCAGCCGGCGGTGGAGAAATATGCGGAAGGGAAGAAAAAGGTAGGGGATTTCATCACAAACAGCGCGGCTGCGGGCGGTGTGATATGCCTTTTGGGTGTAATCTCGGTTTTTACAGGAGGGGCAGCGGCAGTGCCGGCCGGGGTGATTGCGGCGGCAGCGACAAATGTGGGGATATCCGCCAGCGAAGGGTATGAAGGGCTGCAGGACATGCAAAAAGCCA
Source organism: bacterium D16-56 (assembly GCA_003611875.1). Classification (GTDB taxonomy): domain Bacteria; phylum Bacillota; class Clostridia; order Lachnospirales; family Lachnospiraceae; genus Brotaphodocola. The sequence continues at coordinate 5,281 of RAYY01000054.1, forward strand.
GGAAGGGGGATACCAGCGAATCCTTTAATGTATTACGAGATATGGTGGCAAGCCCTTATTTTGGCCCTTCCCATAAGCAGGCAGTATTTGATTTTGCGAAGCTGACCAGCAATGTGGTCTTTGGTGTGGTGAGCGGGAAGGCGTTAGGGGCGGCGGCCGATGGCCTGGTGGCGCAGCGATTTGGAAACGCTGCCTGTAAAGGAGCAAAAGCCGTTGCTGTTTCATCAACAATCCATGCGGGGTACAATGTGGGGATTGGCATCATCCAAAACCTGTCCCATACGGGGAAGGTGGGTTTTGGGGATATCCTGATCAATATGGGGATCGGAATAACCCAAGGTTATATTGGAAATAAAACTACCCAGGCATTGATTAAAAATATAAGCTTTCTGGGGACGAGCCCTTTGCTTGCAAAGGGGACGGAATTTGCAGTGGACACCCTTTTCGATACCCTGGTAGACGGGGTTATGAGCGGTCTGGCAGGAAAAGAGTTTAACTTTTGGGAGAGCCTGCAAAAGAATGGCTGGGCCAATATCGTGGCCATGTCAATCCATGACCCGGTGGATGCGGTTTCCGGGGCTTATGTTATCCAGACCACAGACGTAATCCTGGCCAGCCTTCCCTCCGCCTTAAAGCTGGAGAGGACCTACCGCTCCACCAGCAACGACGTCTCGGTCTTCGGGAAGGGCTGGACTTTTTCCTATGGAAGCCGGATTTACCGGGATACGGGGAACAGCCGCCGGATTCACCTGGATGCCATCACCGGGCATTCCCTCTGCTTTGAAGCGAAAGAAGGGGAGTGGGTGAATACAAGCCGGGGAACGTCTCAGTATTCTCTGAAGGTGACGGATGAGAATCATTTCCTCTTAACCAACCATCAGGAACATACGGTCTGCGTCTATGACCGGGAGGGATATCTGATCTGGGTGGAGTATCCCAACCGGCAGCATCTGTCCTTTATGTATGATGAGGAAGGATTATTAAGAATCGTCACGCCATTGGGCGGCTGTCTGGAGGTGGTGAGCGAAAGGGGGAAAATCGTCCAGATCACGGATGGGATCAAGCGCCGGACCCAGTACCGGTATGACGGGGATCTGCTGACGGATGTGGTCCATGCAGACCAAGGGATTGTCCATTATGAATATGACGAGGACAGAAGGATCCGGGCGGTAAAGGATGAAAACGGCGTTCGGTATCTGGAGAATGCGTATGACCGCCAAGGCCGGATGATCCGGCAGAGGTTCCAGGATGGAAGCGTGGCGGAAGTGATTTATGACGACAGCAGCCGGACCAATACTTCCATCAACCGGGCAACCGGGAGAAAAGAGGTTTACCGGTATAACCGGGAACAACTGGTGGAGCAGGTTTTGTATGAGGATGGAACCAGTCTGACCATGGAGTATTCAGATCAGTGTCTTCCCATCACCAGAACCAGCCGGACCGGGGCCCGGACTGCATGGGAATACGATTCCTTTGGCAATGTAATCCGGGAGGTGCAGCCGGACGGATATGAGCGCCATTATGAATATGACCAGAACCAGGATTTGGTGCGGGAGTGGGACAGCGAAGGCCGGGAAACCCTGCGATGTTATGACAAAGAACACAATCTTTTGTCCGAGAAGGAAAAGATTGGGGAAGGCCGGTGGAGAGAGACTGTCTATAGATATGATTCCAAGGGCCGGAGGATTTCCGTGGAGGACGGGATGGGGAATCGGACGGTCTATGAATTTGCGGAGAGTTGTGCCTATCCGGATGTAGTGATAACACCGGAAAAAGAGGAGACCCGCTATGATTATGACCGGGTAGGCCGCCGGATGGAGATTGAGAATGATTATGGGACGGTTTCTCTAAGCTACAATTCCCGGAACTATGTGGTGAGGAGGACAGACGGGGAAGGCCATACGGCAGCCTGGAATTATGACCGGATGGGGAAGGTGGCGGTTTACTACCCGCCGAAGCAGTGGGAAAGCCAGGGGCCGGGATATGAGTATCGGTATGATTTCCTGGAGCGTCTGGTGGATGTGGTGACACCATTGGAGGAGCACAGCCGCAGACTTCTGAATTTGGATGGTAAGGTGGTGAAGCAGATCCATCCGGTATCCTATGAGGAAAAGGGAGAGGATGGGGAAGGGACTGGTTATGAATACGACCATTATGGGAACTGTATTCGGATCCATTATGCGGATGGAGGAACGGAGAGACGGTTTTATGATCCGGATGGGAACCTGATCCGTCAGGTACTGCCGGAAGCGTATGACCCTGGAAGGGATGATGGTGACGGGTTTACCTATACCTATGACGCGGCAGGCCGTCTAATCCATATCCAGGATCCGGAAGGGAACCAGCTCCAGGAATATGAATACAACGGTCATGGTCAGGTAATCCGGGAGGTGGACGGAGAAGGGAAGGAAACCCTGTATGCTTATAACGGTCTGGGGTTGAAGATACGGGAACAGGTCAGTATAAGAAAAGAAGATGATAACACCTGGTATCGGGTAATCCGGTATGATTATGATTTACAGGGGAATAAAATAGAAGAAGCTTATGGGCAGAATGAGGTGATGGAAGGCCAGGAGCCGACAGGCTGGCACCGGATTCGGTTTGGATATGATAAGAACAATCACCTGACCAGTGTGGAGGATGATTTCGGGGCAAAGGTCCGGTATGAGTATGACTGCCTGGGGAACCGAACCCTGGAAGAACAGGTGATAGAAGACGGAATCCAGAGGAAAGTCCGGTACCAGTATAACAAGAGTGGGTGGAGAATCCAGAAGAAGGAGACCATTCAGGGGAATGGGCCGATCCGGTCTGCTATTACTAAATATGAATATGATGCCAATGGGAATGTGATTAAGGTAATCACTCCCAAAGGGGCGGAGAACCATTACCGCTATGATGCAGATGATCGGATGATACAAAGGCAGGTATTGGACAAAAAGAACGGGATTGACCAGAGGACAGCGTATTGTTATGATGCGGCAGGAAATTGTGTCGGAGAGAGCGTAAAGGGAGCAGATACCAACAAACTGGAAACTCTCTATCAATTTGACCGGAAGGACCGGATGACCCATAAGATTACGCCTGGAGGAGCCGTGACGCGCTATGTGTATGACCGGAACGACCAACTGATTCAGGAGATTACGTCATATGGTTATGAGGCGGAAACAGACTGTGGGAAGGGGACGGTTTACCAATATGACAGCAGAGGGAACCGGATTCGGGAAACGAATGGACTGGGCGAGTTGGTGGAGGAAAGAGGGTATAACCTTCGGAATGAGCCAATTCAGTGGATAGATGGGCTTGGGAATTGTCAGGAGATGGAATATACCCTGGATGGACAGGTCCGGGAGGTGCGGAGATGGAGGAATCCTGAAGGACAGAGTAATGCAGGTCAAGGCCGTATTGGCCAAAGCCAGCAGCATAATCCGATTCAGCAGTACGAATACAATGCCAGAGGCCAGATCATTGGCATTGTAGATGGAGTAGGGGAAAAGAGGGGGTATGACCTGGACAGTTGGGGAAGAATCACTTCGGTAAATTTCTCTGACGGGGTAAAAGAGGGCTATGAATACATTCCCTCCGGCCAGGTGAAAAAGACGGTTGACGGGAATGGCAATACCGTTCAATATCTCTACAACAGCTTTGGAAAAGTCAGGGAGCGGATTGACCAGGCAGGAGAAAAAGAGACCTTCCAATATGATGAGGAAGGAAACCTGCAATTATACACAGATCGGGAAGGCAACCAGGTATACCGCCTTTATAATGTATTGGGAAAACCCGTATATGAGAAAGCAACGGATAAAAATGGAGAAAATCCCTGCCTGACTACTTTTCGGTATGACAGTATGGGGCGGTTAGTCCAGGCAGTGGGAAACGGCCATTCTTATGAGTATGAATACAATGAGCAGGGGTATTTAAAGGAAAAGCGTTCCAGTGGGAAGCGGTTGATTTCTTATGAATATGACAATGCAGGAAACATTATCTGCATGACAGATCCGGCAGGAGTGAAAACCTGTTATAGCTATGACCTTTTAGGCAGGACAAGCCGGATTTATAATGGAAATGGCCTGGAAGTCCAATATGGGTATGACTGCCAGAACCGGATTGAGAAGATTACCTATGGAAACGGAATCCAGACCCGATATGAATATGATCGGGATGGAAATCTGGCAGTACTGGAAACGAAGGCAGATGAGGAAATCCTGTTCTCTCTGTCTTGCCAGTATGATGGAAATGGGAACCGTGTGGAAAAGAAGGGGATTCAATGTCTTGCAAGGGATGAAACGGTACTCATTCATACCACATATCAATATGATATCCGAGGCCAGTTGTTAGAGGAAAATCATCAAGGAGAGCCAGAGGGAGTGATTTCCCGCTATGGATATGATGCTTGTGGAAACCGGATTAAAAAGGAAGAAAACTCCTGTCGAACAGTTTACACCTATAACGGGAAAAATCAACTGATAACAGAGGAAAGCGACCAGGAAAAAATCCGCTTTACATACAACCAACAGGGAAGTATGATAAGCAAAGAGGGAGCGTCTGGAATCAGTAGTTTTTTCTATAACAGCAAAAACCAACAGATACGGGCAGAGATGGAAGGAGGCCAGGTACAAGAGAATCGATACGATGCAGAAGGATTGCGTTATGAAGTAAGAGAAAATGCAAACCGGATTCGATTTGTGTATCACCAGGGAGAGTTGCTGTATGAGAAAGGGGGAGAGGAGAGCAGCTATCACCTGGGAGGCGGAATCGAGGCAGTCTGGCGGTCAGAAGAAACTCATTATTATCATCAGGATGAACAGTTTAGTACGGCTTTTATTACGAATGAGAAGCGGGAGATTCAGAACCATTATCAGTATGATGCCTTTGGAAACGGGATATGCCAGGAAGAAGGGATTTCCAATAGAATCCATTATACCGGGCAGCAATATGATGGAGTAACGGGGCAGTATTATCTTCGTGCAAGGTATTATAATCCAATCGTAGGAAGGTTTTTGCAGGAGGATGTATATCAGGGAGATGGGTTGAACCTGTATGCCTATTGTGGGAATAATCCGGTGAGGTATTATGATCCAAGTGGGTATAGTAAGACACCAGAAGTATATAATACGGGGTGTCCGGGCGCGACAACAAATGATGATGGGAAGGAAAGAATCGATGCCGGAATCCCTTTGAGAGATGTTCCAGATGGAGACGGCCAGTTAAGTTATAGTAATCTTATGCATGAGTTAAGAAAAAGTAATAGCATTGAGGGAGATGCTGTTGCAAAGTTATTAAAAAGAGGTAAGATAAACGTTGTTATAAGAGATCAATTTAGTGATGGAAGAGGAGGTGCTTATTTTGAATATTCAAGAAACATTAATATATACAAAAAAGTTAAGTTACCATCTGGAGAATGGGTATTGCAAACTCCAACATCAGCTGCTGGTTTTTTAGCACATGAGACAAAACATTGGATTGATCATGGAGTAAGGGTTAAGATGGATGAAGTCAATGCATATATGTGGCAAAAAGCAGTTGATACAAATTTAAAATATACAATAAATGATATATTGGGATTATTAAATACACATCCAGCTTATAAACACCTAAATAATTGATATTTTGAGATGGAGAGAATAGTGAATAAAATAAATGAATTAAAAGATGAAATTCCGATTCCAGAGGCATCATATGCTGACTTATATCAAGCGGGATTTTATGATTATAAGAGGGCAAAACTAACCATACTATGGAAAAAAGAATATAGTAGATATAAACAAATAATTATTTTAAAAAAATTATATCCTAAATTAAAAGAATTATCATCATATACTACTTATGACATAGTAAAAAAGAATAAAACTCAATGGCAATTTGCAGAAATGGGATGGGGGAATGCAATCGACTTTGCGGATAAGGCAAGAAAAATGGGATTATGCATAATAGTTGAGGAATTATAACAAATAATCTACTATTCTGCATATTTATATCATGAATAGGGAGTTATCATTTGGCTATGGCAAAATGTAAAGTGCCCCACTTTGTCAAGAAAGTTTTTTGATAAATTTATCGTTAAGTGCTAAACATATGTTCCTGGATTGTATAATCAGGAAGGATTATCAAGAATCGTCACGCCATTGGGCGGTTGTTTGGAGGTGGTCAGCGAAAAGGGAAAAATCGTCCAGATCATGGATGAGATCAAGCGTCAGACCCAGTACCGGTACGACGGGAAGCTGCTGACGGATGTGGTTCATGCAGACTATGGGATTGTTCATTATGAATATGACGGGACGGAAGGATCCGGGCGGTAAAGGATGAGAACGGCATTCGGTATCTGCAGAATGAGTATGACCGCCAAGGCCGGATGATCCGGCAAAGGTTCCAGGATGGAAGCGTGGCGGAAGTGATTTATGACGACAGCAGACGGACCAATACTTCCATCAACCGGGCAAACGGGAGAAAAGAGGTTTACCGGTATAATCAGGAACAACTGGTGGAACAGGTTTTGTATGAGGATGGAACCAGTCTTACTACGGAGTATTCAGACCAGTGCCTTTCCGTCACCAGAACCAGCCGGACCGGGGCCAGGACTGTATGGGAATATGATCCATATGGAAATGTAATCCGGGAGGTTCAGCCGGACGGATATGAGCGCCGTTATGAGTATGACCAGAATCAGGATTTGGTGCGGGAGTGGGACAGTGAAGGGAGGGAAACCCTGCAATGCTATGATAAAGAACACAATCTTTTGTCCGAGAAGGAAAAGATTGGGGGAGGTCAGTGGAAAGAGACAGTCTATAGCTATGATTTCAAAGGCCGGAGAATCTCCATGCAGGATGGAGTGGGGAACAAGACCATCTATGAATTTGCAGAGAACCGTGGGTATCCGGATGCAGTCATAACGCCGGAAAAAGAGGAAACCCGCTATGATTATGACCGGGCAGGCCGCCGGATGGAGATTGAGAATGATTATGGGACGGTTTACTTAAGTTACAATTCCCGGAATTATGTGGTGAGGAGGACAGACGGGGAAGGCTATACGGAAGGCTGGGAATATGACCGGATGGGGAAGGTGGCGGCCTACTACCTGCCAAGGCAGTGGGAAAGCCAGGGGCCGGGATACCGGTATCAGTATGACTTCTTGGAGCGTCTGGTGGATGTGGTGACACCATTGGAGGAGTACAGCCGCAGATTCCTGGATCTGGATGGGAAGGTGGTGAAGCAGGTCCATCCGGTATCCTATGAGGAAAAGGGAGAAGATAGGGAAGGGACTGGTTATAAATACGACCATTATGGGAACTGTATTCGGATTCATTATGCAGACGGAGGGACAGAAAGACGGTTTTATGACCCGGACGGGAATTTAATCCGCCAGGTACTGCCGGAAGCGTATGACCCAGGAAGGGAGGTAAAGGTGATTGCAGATGAAGTGTTTTTAAACGCTTCTATATTTGTTCTAGCCTCCCCCACGCCGGAGGCCGTTTCCGGTATATTGACTGCGGGGGATAAAGAAGCCAGGGACAATGCCAACCTGGCAGTAATGCAGCCAATGGTGGAAAAATATAAGGAAGGGAAGAAAAAGGTAGGGGATTTCATCACAAACAGCGCGGCTGCGAGCGGTGTGATATGCCTTTTGGGTGTAATCTCGGTTTTTACAGGAGGGGCAGCGGCAGTGCCGGCCGGGGTGATTGCGGCGGCAGCGACAAATGTGGGGATATCCGCCAGTGAAGGGTATGAAGGGCTGCAGGATATGAAAAAAGCCAGGAAGGGAGATACCAGCGAATCCTTTAACGTATTACGGGATATGGTGGCAAGCCCTTATTTTGGCCCTTCCCATAAGCAGGCGGTATTTGATTTTACGAAGCTGACCAGCAGTGTGGTCTTTGGTGTGGTGAGCGGGAAGGCGTTAGGGGCGGCGGCCAATAGCCTGACGGCGCGTTATTTTGGAAACGCTGCCTGTAAAGGAGCAAAAGCCGTTGCTGTTTCATCGACAATCCATGTAGGGTACAATGTGGGGATTGGAATTATCCAAAACCTGTCCCATACGGGGAAGGTGGGGGGCAGGGATATCCTGATCAATATGGGGATCGGAATAACCCAGGGTTATATCGGGAATAAGGCTACCCAGGCATTGATTAAAAATATAAGCTTCTTGGGGACGAGCCCTTTGCTTGCAAAGGGGACGGAATTTGCAGTGGACACCCTTTTAGATACCCTGGTGGACGGGGTTATGAGCGGCCTGGCAGGAAAAGAGTTTAACTTTTGGGAGAGCCTGCAAAAGAATGGCTGGGCCAATATCGTGGCTATGTCAATCCATGACCCGGTGGATGCGGTCTCCGGGGCTTATGTGATTCAGACCACAGACGTAATCCTGGCCAGCCTTCCCTCGACCTTAAAGCTGGAGCGGACTTACCGCTCCACCAGCAATGATGTTTCGGTCTTCGGGAAGGGATGGACTTTTTCCTATGGAAGCCGGATTTACCGGGATACGGGGAACAGCCGCCGGATTCACCTGGACGCCATCACCGGGCATTCCCTCTGTTTTGAAGCCCAAGAAGGGGAGTGGGTGAACACAAGCCGGGGAACGTCTCAGTATTCTCTGAAGGTGACGGATGAGAATCATTTCCTCTTAACCAACCATCAGGAGCATACGGTCTGTGTCTATGACCGGGAGGGGTATCTGGTTCGTGTAGAGTATCCCAACCGGCAGCATCTGTCCTTTATGTATGATGAGGAAGGATTATCAAGAATCGTCACGCCATTGGGCGGCTGTCTGGAGGTGGTGAGCGAAAGGGGGAAAATCGTCCAGATTACGGATGAGATTAAGCGTCGGACCCAGTACCGGTATGACGGGGATCTGTTGACGGATGTGGTCCATGCAGACCAAGGGATTGTCCATTATGAATATGACGAGGACGGAAGGATCCGGTCGGTAAAGGATGAGAACGGAGTCCGGTATCTGGAGAATGAATATGACCGCCAAGGCCGGATGATCCGGCAGCGGTTTAAGGATGGAAGTGTGGCGGAAGTGATTTACGACGACAGTAAACGGACGAACACTTCTATCAACCGGGCTAATGGGAGAAAAGAGGTTTACCGGTATAACCGGGACCAACTGGTGGAGCAGGTTCTGTATGAAAACGGAACCAGCCTGATTATGGAGTATTCGGATCAGTGTCTTCCCATCACCAGAACCAGCCGGGCCGGGGCCAGGACTGTATGGGAATACAATTTTTTTGGAAATATAATCCGGGAGGTGCAGCCGGACGGATATGAGCGCCGTTATGAGTATGACCAGAACCAGGATTTGGTGCGGGAGTGGGACAGCGAAGGGAGGGAAACTCTGCGATGTTATGACAAAGAACACAATCTTTTGTCCGAGAAGGAAAAGATTGGGGAAGGTCAGTGGAAAGAGACGGTCTATAGCTATGATTCCAAAGGCCGGAAAACTTCCATGCAGGATGGAGTGGGAAATAAGACCATCTATGAATTTGCAGAGAACCGAGCCTATCCGGATGCGGTCATAACACCGGAAAAAGAGGAGACCCGCTATGATTATGACCGGGTAGGCCGCCGGATGGAGATTGAGAATGATTATGGGACGGTTTCTCTAAGCTACAATTCCCGGAACTATGTGGTGAGGAGGACAGACGGGGAAGGCCATACGGCAGCCTGGAATTATGACCGGATGGGGAAGGTGGCGGCTTACTACCCGCCGAAGCAGTGGGAAAGCCAGGGGCCGGGATATGAGTATCGGTATGATTTCCTGGAACGTCTGGTGGATGTGGTGACGCCGCTAAAGGAGCACAGCCGCCGATTCCTGAATCTGGATGGGAAGGTGGTGAAGCAGGTCCATCCGGTATCCTATGAGGAAAAGGGAGAGGATGGGGAAGGGACTGGTTATGAATACGACCATTATGGGAACTGTATTCGGATCCATTATGCGGATGGAGGAACGGAGAGACGGTTTTATGATCCGGATGGGAACCTGATCCGTCAGGTACTGCCGGAAGCGTATGACCCTGGAAGGGATGATGGTGACGGGTTTACCTATACCTATGACGCGGCAGGCCGTCTAATCCACATCCAGGATCCGGAAGGGAACCAGCTTCAGGAATATGAATACAACGGCCATGGCCAGGTAATCCGGGAGGTGGACGGAGAAGGGAAGGAAACCCTGTATGCTTATAACGGGCTGGGGCTGAAGATACGGGAACAGGTCAGTATAAGAAAAGAAGATAATAACACCTGGTACCGGGTAATCCGGTATGATTATGATTTACAGGGGAATAAAATAGAAGAAGCTTATGGGCAGAATGAGGTGATGGAAGGCCAGGAGCCGACAGGCTGGCACCGGATTCGGTTTGGTTATGATAAGAACAATCACCTGACCAGTGTGGAGGATGATTTCGGGGCAAAGGTCCGGTATGAGTATGATTGCCTGGGGAACCGAACCCTGGAAGAACAGGTGATAGAAGACGGAATCCGGAGGAAAGTCCGGTACCAGTATAATAAGAGCGGCTGGAGAATCCAGAAGAAGGAAACCATCCAAGGGAATGGCCCGATCCGTTCTGCTATTACCAGATATGAATATGATGCCAATGGGAATGTGATTAAGGTAATCACTCCGAAAGGAGCGGAGATCCATTATAGTTATGATGCAGACGACCGTGTAATTCAAAGGCAGGTATTGGATAAAAAGAACGGGATTGACCAGAGGACGGCGTATCGCTATGATGCGGCAGGAAACCGTATTGGAGAGAGCGTAAAGGGAGCGGATACGAACGCACTGGAAACCTTTTATCAATTTGACCGGAAGGACCGGAAGACCCATCAGATTATGCCCGGAGGGGCAGTGACCCGCTATGTGTATGACCGGAATGACCAACTGATTCAAGAGATCTCGCCATATGGTTATGAGGCAGAAGCGGATTGTGGGAAGGGTACGGTTTACCAATATGACAGCAGAGGGAACCGGATCCGGGAAACGAATGCGCTGGGTGAGGTGGTGGAGGAAAGAGGGTATAACCTTCGGAATGAGCCAATCCAGTGGACAGACGGGCTGGGGAACGGTAAGGAGATCGAATATACCCTGGATGGACAGGTACGGGAGGTGAGGAGAGGGAGGAAGTCTGGAGAGAAAGAGAATATAGGCCAAGGCCGTATTAGTCAAAATCTTGCAGGTCAAAATCAACAGCATAATCCAATTCAGCAATACGAATACAATGCCAGAGGAGAGATTGTTGGTATTGTAGATGGGGTTGGAGAAAAGATCGGTTATGACATGGACAGTTGGGGAAGAATCACTTCGGTAAATTTCTCTGACGGGGTAAAAGAAGGCTATGAATATACTCCCTCCGGGCAGGTGAAAAAGACGGTTGACGGGAATGGAAATTTCGTTCAATATTTCTACAACAGCTTAGGAAAAGTTCGGGAGAGGATTGACCAGACAGGAGAAAAAGAGACCTTCCAATATGACGAAGAAGGAAACCTGCAATTATACACAGATCGGGATGGGAACCAGATTTACCGCCTTTATAATGTATTTGGAGAACCAGTATATGAGAAGGCAGCGGATAAAAACGGAGAAAGTCCCTGCCTGACTACTTTCCGGTATGACAGTATGGGGCGATTGGTTCAGGCAGTGGGGAATGGTCATTCTTATGAGTATGAATACAATGAGCAGGGACATTTGAAGGAGAAGCGATCCAGTGGGAGGCGATTGATTTCCTACGAATATGACAAAGCAGGAAACATAACTTGCATGACAGACCCGGCAGGAGTGAAAACCTGCTATAGCTATGACCTTTTAGGCCGGAAAAGCCGGATATACAATGGAAATGGCTTGGAAGTCCAATATAGCTATGACTGTCAGAACCGGATTGAGCAGATTACCTATGGAAATGGAATCCGGACCCGATATGAATATGATTGGGATGGAAATCTGGCGGTACTGGAAACGAAGGCAGATGAAAAAGTCCTGTTTTCTTTGGCCTGTCAGTATGATGGAAATGGGAACCGTGTGGAAAAGAAGGGGATTCAACGCTTTGTAGGAGATGAAACTGTCCCCATCCACACCACGTATCAATATGATATCCGAGGCCAGTTGTTAGAGGAAAACCATCAAGGAGAGCCAGAGGGAGTGGTTTTCCGTTATGGATATGATACGTGTGGAAACCGGATTGCAAAGGAAGAAAATGGCAGGCGAACGATTTATGTCTATAACGGGAAAAATCAATTGGTAACAGAGGAAAGTGCCCAGGAAAAAATTCACTTTACATACAACAAACAGGGAAGTATGATAAGCAGAGAAGGGGCATCTGGAATCAGCAGATTTTTCTATAACAGCAAAAACCAACAGATACGGACAGAGACGGAAGATGGCCAGGTACAAGAGAACCGATACGATGCAGAAGGATTGCGTTATGAAGTAAGAGAAAATGCAAACCGGATTCGGTTTGTGTATCACCAGGGAGAGTTGCTGTATGAGAAAGGGGGAGAGGAGAGCAGCTATCACCTGGGAGGCGGAACAGAGGCAGTCTGGCAGTCAGAAAAAAATCATTATTATCATCAGGATGAACAGCTTAGTACGGGTTTCATTACAAATGAGAAGCGGGAGATTCAGAACCATTATCTGTATGATGCTTTTGGAAACGGGATATGTCAGGAAGAAGGGATTTCCAATAGAATCCGTTATACTGGTCAGCAATATGATGGAGTAACGGGTCAGTATTATCTTCGAGCAAGATATTATAATCCGATACTGGGAAGATTTCTGCAAGAGGATGAATACCAGGGAGATGGATTGAACCTGTATGCCTACTGTGGGAATAATCCAGTGAGGTATTATGATCCGAGTGGGTATAGTAAGACACCAGAGGTATATAATACGGGGTGTCCAGGGGCGACGACAAATGGTGATGCTGGAAAGGCTGAAGATGGAGGTATAACAAGTGATTTAGCAATATCTAATAAAAAACAGGTTTTTTCTTTAAAAGGATATAATCCTCAGCCGGGAGAAAGAACAATAAATGGTTATGTAAAAGATAATGCTGATCCAGAAATATCATTAATTACCCAATCATCAGGTTTTAATAATAATAAAAAAGGGATTGGTGATATATTTAAAAGATTTGGTGCAAACGTACATGCTAAAATTGCTCCACATGTACATCAACCACAAAGAAATGTTAGATCTGACGGAACTATTTATGGAAAAACAGGAACTAAAACATCAGATGGAGGTGTTACATCACCATCTAAAAGAGATGTTAAACAATTATATGAATATTTAAATAATGGAAAATATCATTAAAAGAGGATGTGATTTAAATGAAAAGTGAACAAGAATTATTTTGGGAAGAAGTTCAGAAAATTCAATATTCTGTGGTTAATGTCTTTTTATTAAAAATGTCAAAATACAACGATATGAGTATGCTACTAAATGATGTTACTTATGAAACTATTTACAATTTAATGGAATTGATTGATGGTTTAAGGAATATTAATATCAAAGGCGAAATATTAAACTTACCTTCAGGTAATAGGATTAACTCAAATATATATCTTCATGATTGTTGTGAAGAATATTTGGATTGTTCAGATATATAAAGGGATAGGTGGTATTATGGAATTCAGGATTAAATAACCCCTTTTCACATAGTTTTATGTACAGACCTGTTATATACAAGAAAACGCCTTGTATGTGATTCTCTTTTTCAAAAAGTTGTAAAGTCTGTTCTATTAATTGGTCTATAGTATACTGAAGGAAGCCTAACTAAATGGATATAGAAACAGGGTTTAAAAAAATTGTTACGGAAGATATTGTATCAGATCTGATTTAAGACTGCCTGGGAATACGATGCCTTTGGAAATGTGATCCGGAAGGTTTAGCCGGACGGAATGGGAATCAGACGTTCTATGAATTTGCAGAGAACTGTGCCTATCCGGATGTAGTCATAATGCCGGAAAAAGAGGAAATCCGCTATGATTATGATAGGGCAGGCCGCTTGACCTGTATCCAGGATCCGGAAGGGAGCCGGCTTCGGAAATATGAATACAACGGTCATGGACAGGTGATTCGGGAGGAGGACGGAGAAGGGAAGGAAACCTTGTATGCTTATAATGGATTGGGGCTGAAGGTTCGGGAACAGGTGGGCATAAGAAACGAAGATAATGTCACTTGGTACCGGGTAATCCGGTATGGTTATGATCTGCAGGGGAATAAGACAGAAGAAGCCTATGGTCAAGAGAAGGTTAAGGAAAACCAGGAGCCGACAGGCACCGGATTCGGTTCGGATATGATAAGAACAATTACCTGACCAGTGTGGAGGATGATTTCGGGGCAAAGGTCCGGTATGAGTATGACTGTAGTGGTCAAGCTTTTTTGTAACATTTGTGGCTAAAAATATATTGGATTGTTGCTTGGAGTCTATCGGAGATGTCAGCTTTTGTCAATGGTGCTTCGCATCGCTGCGCGGCCATGCCATTGACAAAACCTGACAGCTCCGATTTGGGGTAGTCAAGCAATCCAATCAGGAGGCATGCTCCCGCCTCTCCTTATGCTGCCATTCGTGTCTGGTATGGTGTGCGGTAGCCGTTATAGCTGTGTGGGCGTACATGGTTGTAAGTAACATAAGCAAATTCCTCCACAGTCTGGTACAGTTCATCTTCCGTCCGGAATTCATAGATGTTGGTACATTCGTTCTTCAAGGTGTTGAAGTACCTCTCCATTGGCGCATTGTCGTATGGATACCCGGCTTTGCTCATGCTCTGGATCACGTACACAGATTCACAGAACTCGGTGAAAGCCTTCGATGTATACTGGCTCCCCTGGTCGCTGTGCAGGATCAGGCAGCCCTTTGTCGGACGTTGGGAATCCAATGCCTTCTGCAGGGTGCGCACAGCCAGGTCGCTGGTAATGAGTCTGTCCGTTATACTGGCCATCACGCTCCGGTCATGGAGGTCTATGATGGCACAATTATACCGGACATCCCCATTCTTCAAGAATAGATATGTGAAATCTGTGCACCATTTTTGATTCGGCTTGCCTGCATGGAAGTCCTGATTCAGTTTGTTCTCGAATATTTTATGCGGCTTCCCTGGCTTTGTCCCTGGTTTTTTAGGGCGGACGATGGAATGCAGACCCATCTCCGTGTTCATATATTTATGGATGGTAGTGGCGCTGTAGCTGTATCCTTCACGCTCCAAATAGGCCGTCATGGTACGGTAGCCGTCAACACCGTTATGCCTGTGGTAGATTTCATCTATCTTCCCCTGGACTTCTGCTTTTTGGGCATAATAATCCGCCTTCCGGTGTTTCCGGTAGTTATAGTAGGCACTCGGGCAGATCCCCAGCCGCCTCAGCAGCCAGCGGGTGCCGAATTCTTTATGGTGTTGGTCAATAAACCGGTAAGCCTCTAACCGATTTCTTTTGCAAAGAATGCCGCCGCTTTTTTAAGAATGCAATCTCCTTGCGCAATTCTTCATTCTCTCGCTTTAGCCGGAGGTTCTCCTTCATAGAATCATAATCTTCTTTGGCTTGAGGGTCTGTCTGGCATTCTTTGTTGAATTCGCTGCACCACTTGGAGATGCTGGCCTTGGATACGCCATACTCAGCGGTGATGCTTTTGTAGGTTCGTCCTTCTTCTTCATGGAGACGAACAATTTTCTTTTTGAATTCGGGAGTGTAGTTTTGTGACATAATGAGTACCTCTTTTCTTATGATTTTTATTATACTTCATTAGCCACTCCCGTTACAACTTTATTATAGCACTTCAATCCAGGAGAACCGGTATGACGGGGAAGGACTGCGTACTGGCCTGACTGTAAACGGAAAGAAGAGTACATTCCTGTATGCGGATCGAGAGTTGTATGCGGAGTCTGATGGAGCAGGAATGGAGATCAGCCGTTATATCCGGGGGGATGGCCTGGCAGGTCTGGAATACCGGGGGAAGCTTTATGGGGTCCACCGGGACGAGCAGCTGAGTATGGGATGGATGACAGGCGAAGCCGGGGATACTGAAAATGCGTATGAGTATGATGCCTTTGGGATGCTCCTGGGGAGCCATAAGAATATCCCAAACAGGCTCCTTTATGGAGGGCAGCAGTATGATGCGGAAACAGAGCAATACTATCTGCGGGCCAGGTACTATAACCCGGTGATCGGGCGTTTCATGCAGGAGGACACCTACCGGGGGGATGGGCTGAACCTGTATGCTTACTGTAAAAGTCCCATTGCCGGAGGCGATTTAAAATCAGGTATGCCAAATGCGCCCGCCGGACTTTTATGGGACGGTGGTGCGTCCGCTGGTCGGGCGCATGCAGGTTTACTGTGAAACATTAACTTCCGGGTGGCCAAAAAAGCGCAGACTACCCCTATACAAATTTTAAAGGTCTTTTTGAACTTAACTGGAAGGCTTATGCGGCAACTACAGGGACTTCCCAGCCAAGTGCTTTTAACTTTTTCAGGTATGCGTTGATTTTACGGTCCCGATTGAATTGTGTGTAATAATCAGCTCCAAGATCCTTGAAAGCAACTCCGTCTTTGATGATATGGTAAATCGCTACAAGCATGGAATGGGCCACTGCAACATACGCCCGCTTCTTTCCACGGTGGGCGCTGATCCGGGCAAACTGGGCTGAAAAATATGTGGTTTTGTTTTTTACCGCACTGTGGGCGCATACAACCAGCGTATCCCGCAGTAGGGCATTTCCCTTTCTGGTCTTTCCAGATTTCCGACGGTTTGCGCTTTCATTATTGCCTGGACATAGCCCTGCCCATGAGGCAATATGCCCATCGGTTGGAAAGCGCCCCATGTCTGTCCCTATAACTGATACGATGGCCTGGGCGCTGGTTTCCTCTATACCTGGGATTTCCTGGATTGCTTCCGATGCCTGCTTTGCTTCCGGCTTCATGAAGTTATCAATGTCATTATCCAGTTCATGGATGTGCGCATTGAGTTCATCCAAGTGGTTGAGCAGAACCTGCATCATCTTCCGCTGAAGATCGGACATGACTCCGTTCAGGTCATCTATTATCTGCTCTTTCGTGGCTTTCAGATTGTGCGCAATGATCTTCTTTTTATAAAGGACATCATATTCTGCGGAATCCATTTTTTTGCCTGTGAGGATGTATTCCAGGATATTCCTGGCGCTTTTGCCGTTAATGTCCGTTATTGTACCCGAGATTTTGATGTTGGCTCCTTCCAGCATCTTCTGGAGCCGGTTGAGCTCGCGGTTGCGTTCTCCCACAAGGCTTTTTCGGTAGCGGATTAATTCCCTCAGTTCCCGCTGGTCTTTGTCCGGGATATAACTGGCCTGTAAAAGGCCGTGCTGAAGGAGATCCGCAATCCATTCTGCATCCTTGACATCGGTTTTTCGCCCTGGGACGGCTTTCATATGGCGGGCATTTACCACCATTGCGTCCAGGCCGCAGAGTTCATCCAGGTGGTTCAGCAGAACCCTCATCATCCTCCGCTGGAGGCCAGGCATGACCCCGTTCAGATCATCAATGATCTGTTCCTTTGTAGCTTTCAGATTATGCGCGATGATTTTCTTTTCATAAAGGACATCATATTCCGCGGAATCGATTTGCTTGCCGGTGAGGATGTGTTCCAGGATATTCCTGGCACTTTTTCCATTGATGTCAGTAATTGTGCCTGAAATCTTGATGTTGGCCCCTTCCAGCATCTTCTGGAGCTGGTTGAGTTCGCGGTTGCGTTCTCCCACAAGACTCTTGCGGTAGCGGACCAGTTCCCTTAATTCCCGTTGGTCTTTGTCTGGGATATAACTGGCTTGTAAAAGACCATGCTGAAGAAGCTCCGCAATCCATTCCGCGTCCTTGACATCTGTTTTTCGCCCTGGGACGGCTTTCATATGGCGGGCATTTACCACCATTGCGTCCAGGCCGCAGGATTCAAGGATGTTATACAGGGGCTTCCAATAGGATGCTGTGCTCTCCATAGCGGCCATCATGCAGCCGCCTTCTTTGAGCCAGTCAGCCATTTCAAGCAGCTCCCTGGTTGTTGCACCAAACTCACGGATTTCCTGCCTTTTGCCGCATTTAAAGCAGGCAACAATGAGTTTTTTATGCACATCAATACCACAACATTTGTCGTAAACTTTTTCCATACTGGCACCTCCATGGATGAAATTTACGGCACGGCTTCCTGTCTGTTATTATTTTACTGTACGTCCTTTTGCCGTATACGGCTGGACAGATGGTGGTACAAATGAGGAAGCCTAAAATCAGTTTACTGTGCGGGCTGCAGGCCCAAACGAACACCGATTTTAACCGTTGCTTTAAGTATATACCTAAATCAGCGATATGCAACAATTAATAACTGACTGATGGCAAAACGTTTCATTCATGGTGGGGCCGGAAACGCGGCATGGGGGGTTACTGTGCAAACAATCCGGTGATGTATTATGATCCCAGCGGGAAGGATGATTGTAAAATCAATCCAGATGCGGAGGAAAATGTACAGCAGGAGAATGTAACAAAGGATAATGAAACCAATGACAATTATGATTGGAGTGGGCATGATGTCATTGAGTACATGAAACTTAAGGAACAGTACAAGATGCTTGAGGCAGCTAATGACATTATTGATTATCTTATCGATAATGAACAACTGCCAGATAATTATATAACAAAAGAAGAAGCCTATGCTTTGGGATGGGGAAGTGATAAAGCCTTAGAAAATTATGCGCCAGGAAAAGCTATTGATGGTGATGTTTTTGAAAATTCGACTGGTATATTACCCGAAGCAGATGGTAGGATTTGGTATGAGGCTGATATAGGACAAAATTATTCTATGAGTAGATCAAATTCCAAAAATCCATCTTATAGGCTACTATTTTCAAATGATGGACTTATATATGGTACATTTGATCACTATGAAACTGTGTTTGAAATTATTTCACAGGCAGAATAAATGAGTATTATTTATGGAGTCAAATAATTAGAATATTGTCGAGTTACTTGAGAGTTGAAAGTTTTTAATAAAAAAATAACCCTTTCGCATGGATTTGTGGTATCTTTAAGTTCTCACACTTATGAAAGATACAAACCACT
>RAYY01000055.1 GCA_003611875.1 bacterium D16-56
TAAAAGTGTCACTCAGCGCAGACTATAAAGACGTAACATGTTACCGTCTGGAAAAGAAAAGGGGAACGATATCACAGAGGGAAGCGTATGAGGCAATGGAATCGGAAGGGTATTTTGGACAGTTCCTAATGGATTTCCCGGTTCCGGAGGATGTTCCTTTTGATCTTTATGAACCGGGAGACTGCTGGATATTGTATAAAGTGGAGGACTTGTTGGGTGAAAAGGCGGAGAACGAGTTTAACAAGGGATATGAGGCATGTCTAAAGGATTATAACCTTAGCCAATAAAGAGATTGCAAGAGGGAGGATTTGGTGGATAAGAATATACTGGTCCAGTATTGTGACATGAAGAAAGAGATTAAAGACATAAGAGACAGGATCCGGAAGCTGGACAAGTTCCTGGAGAACCCTCCTGTTGTATCGGATACAGTGCGGGGAAGTAGAAAGGATGGGACGATTGGGCCGATTAAGATCACGGGCATCCCGGAGCCGGCGTATGCCCGTAAGATAAAGCTTCGGGGGCGGTACCAGCAGATTCTGGAGAAAAAGGAAGAAGAACTTTTAGAGTTAACCTGCCAGGCAGAGGAGTACATACAGACGATACCAAAGTCAGAGCTGCGGATTATGTTTCGGCTGTATTATATTGATGGATGTAACTACTTAGGAGTGGCCAGACGGATGAGCAGCATGTTTCCAAAGCGGAGATATACGGAGGAAGGTGTAAAAAAGAAAATTTTGAGATTTTTTGAAAAATGTCCCGCAATGTCCCGGTAAAGTGTGCTAATATATAGACTGGAATTTTTTTCAGCGTGCAAGGATACTATATCAAATATTTTTAGAAAGCATCCAAAATAGGATGGAGGAGATGGGATATGGTAGAAAGAATTAAAAAATATGGTAGATATAAAGACTACTATTCTTTTTCCTGTATAGAAGTAAAAATAGCTGCTGCAATAACATTTGTTTTAATTTTTTTGATGTTTGAATTTTTTAGTTTTTACGAAAGTTTTAAGGTTATTGAAAGTGACATAAAACAGATTATTGTAGTGGTAATTGGGGGAGAGTTTACATTACTTGGAATGTCATTAGCAGGGATGGCTATAATAACATCGTTGATTTCTCCAGAGATTTTAAGTGTAATAAATAAAATTGATAGGGAAGATACAATAAATAGGGTGTTGTCCCATTTTGAATTTTCCGCGTTTAATTTTGGGGTTCAAATATCATATTTCATTTTAATATATTTTGCGTTGATAAGTAAAAGAGAAGTTATAGAAAAGATTCCATTTATAATTTGCTCTACAATAATTTGTTACCATTTTTTCTTTAATCTCTTTTATATTATTTCATTGATAGGAGATTGTATAAAAATTAATGAAATAAAAACTCAAAGCAAACAGATAGCATCATATGAAAAAACTTTTTACAATATCGTAAACGAGCTTAGAATTGATTACTTATTAGCGTTATCTTTGAAGGAAAAAGGAATAAAGAGAGAACAACTATTAAAAGATTTATATGTTATGATAGATAAATCCAATTTGGATGATAAACCAAATATAAAAGAGTATTTGTGTAATTATTATGGAAATGGGTGATGGAAAAATGAAGATGTATCTTTCTTTTTCTCAAAAACCGACCAACAAGGAGGTGAGCCGGCATGGCCAGGGCGCCGGATCCAAGGATAGAGCAGGCAAAGGAGCTTTACCTTGCCGGCGAAAAACTGATTGAGATTGCAAAGCTGTTGGAGCTTCCAGAGGGCACGGTCCGCCGCTGGAAGTGTACCCACAAGTGGGATAAAGCAGAAAGCGAACGTTCGGATAAAAAAATTGATAAGAAAAGCGAACGTTCGGATAAAAAAGTGAAGCGAAAACGCGGTGCTCAGCCAGGAAACAAGAACAGCTCCGGAGGGCCGCCAGGAAACAAGAAGGCAGTTACTACAGGAGAGTTTGAGACTCTCCTTTTTGATTGCATGGACGAAGACGAGAAGCGTCTAATTGCAAATATACCAGAAGATAAGCAACGGCTCATGCTTCAGGAAATAGGGCTTTCCTCTGTTCGGGAACGCCGAATGTTGAAGCGGATTGAAGCTGTCAAACAATCCGTAGGTTATAAGGACGGTCGTACATCAGATGACGGGACGACACTGGTAAGTATAGAGGATGGGGAACAAGGTGTAAAAAAGAAATATGAGGGAAAATTAGGGCGGATCCAGGCTATTGAGGAAGCTCTGACCCGTGTGCAGGCTCAGAAACAGCGGGCTATTGAATCTTTGCATAAGTTCGGGTTTAATGACGCTCAGATTAGGCTGGAAACGAAACGGATTGAGATGGCTGCCAAGGCCAATGGGGAAGCAGAGGAGGATGAGATTCTGGATGATGGTTTCCTAGACGCTTTAAAGGGGATTTCCGATTGGAAAGATTGGAGACAGGAAGATGAGGAACAAAAGGCCAATATTTAAATTTAAGCCATTTTCAAGAAGACAGCGGCAGGTAATGAATTGGTGGATGGAGGATTCACCAGTAAAGGATTGTAACGGAATCATAGCAGATGGCGCAATCCGCTCTGGTAAGACGGTAGCTATGTCACTTGGTTTTGTGTTTTGGGCCATGGATTCTTTTGATGAACAGAATTTTATTATGGCAGGGAAGACCATAGGATCTTTTAGGCGGAATGTTTTAACCAATCTGAAGCTTATGCTGTCAAGCCGTGGATATCGGTGGAAACACCATCTGGCTGAGAATATGTTGGAGATTTCCCGGAATGGGCGAACGAATTATTTCTATATGTTCGGGGGAAAGGATGAATCTTCCCAGGATTTAATCCAGGGGATTACAGCAGCAGGGGCATTTTTTGACGAAGTTGCTTTAATGCCAGAATCCTTTGTGAACCAGGCAACCGGCCGATGCTCAGTGGAAGGGAGAAAGTTCTGGTTTAACTGCAATCCGGCTGGCCCTATGCATTGGTTTCGAACAGGATGGATTGAGAACCGGAACAAAAAGAAGCTGGTTTACCTCCATTTTACAATGGATGATAATTTGAGCTTAAGCGAAGCAGTAAAGAAAGATTACCGCAGTATGTATGCAGGTGTGTTTTTCCTGCGTTATATCAAAGGGCTTTGGGCGGTTGCTGAAGGGCTGATCTATACCATGTGCACAGAACAGAACTATTACACGGATGAAGAACGTCCTGTAGCATTAAAGTCGATTGCTCAGAAATATATAGCAGTAGACTACGGGACTACTAATCCATGTGTGTTTCTTGAATTATGGGATGATGGACAGACAATATGGGTAGATCGGGAGTACCGGTGGGATAGTCGATCAGAGGAGGCCAGACGTTCCCAACATCCGCAGAAGACAGATGCTCAGTATGCAGATGATATGGCGGAGTTTATGGGGACTGCTCCTGAGGACCAATGTACAATCATCGTGGATCCTTCTGCGGCATCCTTTATTACAGAGCTTCGGAATCGAGGGTTCTATGTGAAGACTGGAGATAATGAGGTTTTAGACGGCATCCGGGTAGTAGCTACACTGCTGGCTCAGAGGAATATCCGGATTAATAAATCGTGTAAAGGGCTGCGGTCAGAGATGCAGTCTTATGTATGGGATGAAAAGGCAGCAGAGCGGGGAGAAGAAAAGCCAGTTAAGCAGTTAGATCACGGTTGTGATTGTCTACGCTATTTCTGCTATACAATATTACCGAAGTGGAGGACAGGGATTGTATGAGTAAAAGACGAAACACCCGCCACACCAGGGCGAATCCAACAAAGAAAAGGCAGGCATCCATTCAGACAATGGATGCCTTTTCTAATCCTGCGGCCAGGATTGGTTTTGGGACGATGGATCTTCTGCAGGCTACTGAATATCCATTAACACGACTGACCCAAAACTATCAATTGCTGACTAGCCTATACCGGGATAACTGGATTGTGCAGAATATTGTAGCGACGATTCCTAATGACATTGTGCGGAAATGGTATGAAATCCGGGCCGGCGTTCAGCCGGACCAAGCCGATCAGATGGTAAAGCTGGAGCGTAAGACCCAGATACGGAAAAAGGTTTTGCTGGGAATGTATTGGGGCAGGCTGTATGGCGGGGCGGTTGGCGTGATCCTAATTAAGGGGCAAAATGACATGAGTGAGCCATTAGACTTGAATACTATCATGCCAGGCAGTTTCCTGGGACTTCAGATTTTGGATCGATGGGGTGGGGTTTATCCGGAATCTGAGTTGGTGGTGGATCCGGAGGATCCTGATTTTGAACTGCCGGCATATTACATAATTCGAGATGAAGAAACCGGATATACGGCTGCCAGGGTTCACCATAGCAGAATAATTCGGTTTGTGGGGCGGGAGCTTCCCTGGATGGAACAGGTGGCGGAACAGTATTGGGGGGAATCGGAAATCGAAGCAATCTACAATGAGGTTATGAAGCGGGACAATGTGTCCGGAAATATTGCGGCGCTGACCTTTCGGGCTAACATCAATTACATGGAAACAGAAGGTCTGGATCAGCTGCTGGGGACTGCCAATACCGAGATGCAGCGCCGTTTTTATAATCTTATGGCAGCTCAGTCTGCTATGGAAAGCAATTTCGGCACTCGTATTATCAATAAAGGAGATGCGATCCACAATACACAATACACATTTACTGGTCTTTCGGATGTATATGACCGCATTATGATGGATGTGGCAGGCGCAGCGCGGACACCGGTGACAAAGCTTTTTGGCCGTTCCCCTGCAGGGCTGAACGCTACCGGAGAGGCAGATATGCAGAATTATTATGATTACATTGATGGGCTGCGGGAGACGGAGCTAAGAGGGATTATTGAAAGGCTGCTTCCTGCTATGGCTTTATCTGCCTGGGGAGTGATACCAGATGATATGGAGATTGATTTCCCCACTATGTGGGCTCCGGATGCAAAAGAGATTGCGGAAATCGCAGAACGGAAGACAAATGCAATTTTAGCAGTGTACCAAAATGACCTGATTGATTCGGCTACAGCCCAGCAGGAGCTGCAGGCGATTGCGGATGAAACGGGAATGTGGAGTAAAATATCAGATGAAAGCATTCAGGCAGGGAAAGGGAAGACCTATACCAGCAGCCGTATGATGGCGGATCCGATGGCAGGGGTGGAGCACCCTCAGAATCCGGATGAGGAGGAAGATGAGGAATGGCAAAGCTGATACGGCCGCCTGATACCGCTCGTGTGGCTGCATTTATGCGTATGTTGTTTTTACGGACAGAGCAGGAATTAATTCGTGAGATTACCCGGAAACGGCAGGCGGGACTGGTGGACTATGCAGAGACAGCCGCTTTAGAGCGGGTGCAGCGCATCCTTCAGAATATGGTAGATGAATCCTGGGACTATGTGCCTAAGATGGTGGAAACTATTTTTTCCCAGTCGGGCAAAGCTGTAGCAGGCTATAGGAATGCAAGGGTGCTTACATCGTCCCAGACAGCGATTGTACAGCAGCTCAGCAACAATCTTTTGGGGGAAATCGTTGAAGCATCAGAGACTGCGTATGAGAGTGTGAAAACCATTTACACGATTGCCCGCCTTGAAGCAGACCCATATCGAAAAATGGCGCTTAGTCAGGTATTAAGGCAGCAGGCATCTGGTGGATCCTGGAAAAAAAGTAGTGCGGAATTGATACGGGAGATGCAGAATACAGGGGTTACGGCATTTGTAGATAAGTCAGGGCGCCGATGGAGCCTGCAGTCTTACGGGAATATGGCAGTGCGCACAACGGCCAGGCAGGCGGAGGTGGCGGCGCTTTTGACAGCAGATGATTATGACTTATGGCAAATCGTAAAGATCGGGAGCACATGTCCGTTATGTGCGGCTTTGGAAGGTCGGGTGTACAGCAAAAGCGGGCAGAATCCGGAGTATCCGCCGTTATCTCTGGCATTTGGAAAGGTGGACCCGAAGGGGCCTGACAGCTTGGATAATACATACTTAAATATTCACCCTAACTGTCTGCATTCTCTTGTGAAATATACAACTATCGGGAAGACGGAGAAACAGATTCAGAGAGACAAGGATTTCTCCAGCCCAGAGAAGAATCCCTTGGATCGTGATCCGCGGACAAAGAAGCAGATTGCTGCTTATCGGGAGAAGGAGCGGAACCGCCAGAGGCTGATCCGGGAGAAACGAAAAAAGGCAGTTGAAAAGAGTTCAGGTTCTGATATAATTAAATTAACAGAAAAGGAACAACATGCCTTGAATCGATATCTTAGCAGTGAATCCTATCCGTTAAATGATAAGCTTAGAAGGGGAGTAAAACCTTCAAAGGAAGAAATTAAATGGATGAAGGATCTGGATTCGGCACTTGATCAAATGCCGGAGTATCATGGAACATTGTACCGGTCAGTTTCGGATTTTGGAATTGAGGATGTGAACATGTTTATCCAGTCACATGTGGTTGGAGAATCAAAATTATTTGAATCATATTTATCCAGTTCTAAGGCAGTATATGACGAAAATTTTCCTATCCAATATGTGATACGGTCAAAACATGGTAAAGATATTAGGTCGCATAGTTTGGAACAAGAAATATTGTTTAAACGAAAAAGCGAGTTTCTAATTACAAAAGTTGAGGGAAATACAATTTATATGGAGGAACTTTAATGGAAAAAAAGCTATATTCTGATCACAGATGGTGGGATAATCCTATGCCAAAATCA
The DNA here is from genome assembly GCA_003611875.1 of bacterium D16-56. Classification (GTDB taxonomy): domain Bacteria; phylum Bacillota; class Clostridia; order Lachnospirales; family Lachnospiraceae; genus Brotaphodocola. The sequence continues at coordinate 6,692 of RAYY01000055.1, forward strand.
AGTTTGTGTGCAGAATGTAAATACTGGCAAGGATTTTTAAAATGTGATAAGTATGAGCAGGGGATTCCAGATAAGATTAGAAAAAAATCATATATAGGCACAGAAGATTTTGATGAAAAGTATTGCCCACACCGGGTGTCCTGACGGATGCCTGGTATTTTTATACCCATTTTCAGTAGAAGGGAGTGAGTAAAATACTTGCTTACTACGGCTACACCATAAGCCCTAACCAGCTAGAAACCGGTGAGGGCTTTTTAATATGCCGCAATGTCCCCATCGCCCGGATCGGGGATATGGAGTATACGGCAGACGAATTAGGGCTTCCCGGAGGAAATATGGTTACGGTACACCGCGCTCCGGAGGAGGTATTCTCCCCGGCAGCAATGGCTTCCTTCGAGGGAAAGCCCGTAACCAATGACCATCCGCCCGGACTCTTAAATCCGGACAGTGTGTCCATGTATGAAGAAGGGCACGCCCAGACTATCCGTCAGGGTGTGGGAGAGTGGGAGGAGTATCTGGTTGCAGACCTTCATATTCACAGCAGGAGCTTAATCCAGGCAGTTCAGGGAGGCAAAAGGGAAGTTTCCTGTGGATATGAGTGTGAGTATGTCAGCAACGGTGACGGCACCTATTCCCAGAAAAACATCAGAGGCAACCATATAGCGGTGGTGAACCGGGGGAGAGCCGGGAGAAAAGCCGCTATATTGGACTCAAGTTTAAATAAACATAAGGCCCAAAGGCCGGAAAGGAAGAACATGAAAAAGACAGGGGTGCTTTTAAAGCTTTTCGGGATGTCTGTAAAGGACAAATCTCCGGAGGAGATTGAGCAGATGGCAATGGACACGGCGGACGCCTTAGATACGGCGGCAATGCCCGGAGTATCCGGAACGCCTGGGAAGGGAAAACCAGGCAGCGAAGGTTATGGAGAAAAACAGGAAGAAGGGGGAAAGGCTGCGGTGAAAGACGCCGCCTTTTTTGATTCCTTAAACGAAAAGGTAGATAAGCTCCTTGCCCTTCTTGATAAGGAGCCAGAAGAAAAGAAGGAGGAGATAAAAAAGGATCCTATGGATGCAGCCATTGAGAAGCTGGAAGGCAAAGGGGAAGCGGAGGATAAAAAGAAGGAAGCTTCTGTCATTCCGGCGGGGGACGGACAGCCTGAGAAGACATCAGGGGCCATGGATAAAGCCATGGCAGCAGAGATTTTAAGGAGGGTTCGTCCGTCAGTGGCGGCAATCAAGAATGAGAAGGAGCGAAAGGCTGTGGCGGATGCGCTGATTGCCAGCGTGACTGGAGGATGGGAAAGTGATGTGGAAAAGATCATCCATGCTGCACAGAAAAATGCAAACAGGGCAGCGGACAGCGGACATCAAACGGATTTGGATGCTGTCCAGAAGGCCTATGACAATTTAAACCCACACAGGAAGGAGAACAAGTAAATGAGAGGACCAGTAATAGGCAAGACCATGCTGCACGGCTATGCAGGGAGCTATGCCCGTCAGCCGGATATGGTAGTAGACACACATCCTCTGGAAGGGGAGGAGGCATTAAGATTTGGAGACGCGGTGATCTATGGGACGGCAGGAGCTGTCAGGCCCTTTGGGGCTGAGGGTACGGCAGATACCTTTCTGGGAGTAGCAGTAAAGGAAATCAAATCCACCACTGATTTTCTGAACCAGAATGAGGGGAAATACCAGCCTGATGAGGCGGTACCTGTAATGAAACGCGGTTGCGTGAATGTGATCTGTCAGTCCGGCACGCCGAAACCGGGCGGAAAAGTATACATCCGGACAAAGGCAAATCCTGCAAAGCCGAATGCTGTTGTCGGGGGATTTGAGGCAGCAGAGGATCAAAGGGGTGAGGTTACTTATACGGAACTGTTGACAAATGCACAGTGGAAGGGAACATCTGATGCTAACGGGGTTGCGGAGTTGTGTATTCTAACAAGGAACAATGCATAAGGAGGTAGTTATGGCATTTCAAAATGTTGGGACTTTTGATTTAGGAACAGTAGGAGGGCAGTCTGCCAGAGTCGGAAATGCTCAGAATTTTGCTATGGATACTGCCGGAATTGCAACTGGCCAGGCGTTTTTGACTTCAGAATTGGAGAAGCGTGATATGATGGTAAGGACGCCCCTGACCAGTTACACGTATACGCGGGATATTCCGATCCGCGTAGGAGGCGGCTGGGCTGAGTTTATATCGGCCATGCAGGTAGGGTACGGAATTACCGGAGGATCAGGAGACGGGCTTTTCCATGCAGGTGGTTCTGACGGTATTCCAATGGTGCAGGCAGACTTTGGAAAAGGACTTTTTAAAACTCATATGGTAGCTGCGGGTACCAGGGTGATGTGGATTGACATGCAAAGGGGGAACATGACAGGGCGCAATTTGGACAGCCTTCTCCGGGATGGTTTACGTATGACCTATGATAAGCATATGGAGGAAAATACCTATACTGGTTTTTCCAGGTATGGCACAACTGGTCTGCTGAATAATCCGGACGCGGTAGTGACCAATGCTTCTGAGGCGGAAGCTTCTGGCTCTGCCGCTACTGCGTTTAAATCAAAGAGACCGGATCAGATTCTGGCAGATGTCAATGCGGCGATCCTGTCTGCATGGGAAGCAGCAGAGTATGACCGGGATGCAGTCTCTAACCATATTATCATGCCTTATGAGCAGTTTAATTATCTGGCCACTACCAGGGTGAGTGATCTGGCAGAGAAAACGATCCTTACTTTCCTGTCTGAAAACAATGTGGCAAAGCAGAACGGGGCGGATTTGTATATCGGGGCAACGTCCTGGTGTAAGGGTGCTGGAGTGGACGGGAAGGACCGGATGGTTGTGTATTGCAATAAAGAAAGGTATCTGGCTATGGATGAGTTGGTTCCTTTGACCCGTGCTATGACAGGGGCAAATACAGAACATTTTTGTTTTGATACGGCTTATGCCGGAAATCTCTCGGAAGTGGAAGTGTTTTATGATCAGACTATCGTATATGTAGACGGGATTTAAGGAGGCATTTATGTTTATTATTTCTAAAAGAAACCTGATGATTCAGCGGCCTGGAGAAAATCCCTATATAATCCGGAAAGATTACGTGGGTGAAATTCCGGAAGATATCGCATCCCACTGGCTTGTGAGAGCCGCTATTAATGACGGGACGATTGCAACACCCCAGGGAAAAAAGGATGCTGACTTGGAAAATGCAGATCAGGAGGCGGCAAAGAAGGCAGAGCAGTCGGATATCCGCCCGGATGCCAAAAACAATACGGAACAGGCTGACATGGACGGAAAGGAAAACGGAAAGTGTAGTTCGAAAAAGTAGGGAGTGACGGCACATGTGGTCAACAGGACATGGAAATTCTGCATTACCGCATTTTATGGCGGCTAGGGCAGCCGCAGCGAATGTGCCGCATCCAGGGGAATGTGGGTACTATACGAAAGAAATGTTTTGGCAGGATTTTCCGCAGTTTACGAAATATCTTCCATTGCAGGATGAAGATGGGGAGACGGAGGTTATCAGCCTGGTGCCGGAGCCTATGTTGGAGGTATTCATGGTACAGGCAAATGACAGCGTTCTTCCTTCCCGCTGGGGGAGCATGTGGCGGTATGCTGTAGGGCTTTATATTGCCCATTTTGCATCTTTATATTTAAAGACCTATTCTCTTGGTTCTGACAGCGTGGCTCAGGCTGCCGGCAGGGCGGATCAAGTGGGAGCAGTAAAGTCGGCAGCTATGGGAGATACCTCGATCAGTTATGACAACAGTGCGGTTGCTGCCGGAACAGAAAAATGGGGAGCCTGGAATGCTACGCAATATGGCTCTCAGCTTGTGACAATGGCCCGTATGGTGGGGATGGGAGGGATGTTTGTCATATGATTTTTAATAATCCGATTTTTAGTCAATGGTACACGGATACTGTTGATATTTACCGTGTTGTGTGTACTACAGGCAGTAACTTGAACAGACAGGAACGTAAAAAAATCAATTCGGCTCCTATTCCATGTAGGATTTACAACGCTGAAAAAAAGGGACCAAATATGGCGGGACATGCAGCCAGAGAACAGTCTTCGGAGAAAATGGCTTGTGATCTGGCTGTGGATATTCAGGCCGGGGATGAGCTGAAGATTATCCGTGGAGGAAATTTAGGATTCGGGAATAAGGAGGAGCGGTATTTTGCGGGAACCCCGGTGGATTATTATGATCCGGTTGGGGGTGTGCTGACTGGACTGCAGCATAAGGAAGTAGGGTTATTTAAGGATAATATTATCGGGAGGTGATGGGATGTCAAGCTTTGGAAGCCAGTTGAGGAAGCGGATAGAGGAGCTTAGAAAGGCGGGACAGAATGTGCCGAAGATTCTGGAGGATGTGGCGGAAGGGGCAACCATAGAGGCAGTACGTGTTGCCGCCGAAAACACTCCTCCTAATGGCGGCGCGGCTATTGCGGGAACCAATACCCGAAGCGGGGAGATGGCACAGCACTGGATGACAGATAGTATTACGGCTCCTGTAGGCGGCGCATTGTCTGGAGGGACTACATTTATGACTGTTTTAGCTAACAATATGCAGTACAGCAGCTATGTGAACGACGGGCACCGGGTAGATAAGCATTTTGTTCCTGGATTAGTGGTCAATGGAAATCTGCTGGAGGAAGATCCTGATGGGGAAGGCGGTATTATGGTGGGTACCAAAACCACGTATGTAAAAGGGAAATATATGAAGGAAAAAGCGATTAAGCGGTATCGTACCGTAGTAAAAACAGAGCTAAACAAGCGTGTCAGGGAGGTTCTTCGGTGATATTTGCCTTAAATAACATCCTGGACAGTTTAGCTGGTGTCCTTAAGAACCGGTATCCGGATTATCCTGTATATGGCAGCCCAAACCAGCAAGGAACTCAATTCCCCTGTTTTTTCGTTTTTTTCATGCCATCCGATACAGATGGCCAAGTGGGCGGTCGGTTTATACGCGATTTAGGTATTGATATTATATTTGTCCAGCAGCGGAATATGGACAATGGCAATGAACAGATATTGGAAATTGCAGAATATTTGGATGAATCCCTGGAGCTGTTTTCCTATGTTGACGGAAGCGGTGCTTCTTCCTTTATCCGTACCTTTGAGCGGCAGTGGAAGATTGAGGATGAGGAGCTGCATTATCAGTTTCATATCCGGCAGCGGGTCTCGGTTCCCAGAAGAATAAACCAGATGAAAGAAATGGAGGCGAATAAGGCTTATGTCAAAAGTGAGTAAGAAAGTTGCGACGTCGCAACCGGCAAAGGAGAAAAGGTATCCTACAGAGAAACTTTTGAAAAGCAAGCATTTAGCTGGATATCAGAAAGATTTTGCCAAAGCGATTCTGACTGAGGAAGCTTATTCCATAAAGGATGCAAAGCTGGCTCTGGATACAGCATTGAAAGGGAATGCCCCGACCCATAGATGAATCGGAGCAATTGGTTCAGGCTTGTTGCTTTTGCTGATAAAGGGAAATTAACGAATCCTGGAGCACTTGTGAAAAATTGATATGATTGTTTTCTGCGAATGTGTTGAGCCATGCGGGAATGGTAAGGTTTTTTCTTACGGCTTTATCCCCATACTTTTCAGCATAAGTATCCATATCAAGAACCAGCATACTCACAAATCCGCCAGGATCAGGAATAATGCTTTCAATAGGACTTGCTTCAGGTGCGGGCTTTCCGTCTTCCAGTTCGTCAAGAACCCAGCCGGATGCGGCATCTGTACCCATAAGGATGGCATCGGCCAATGTACTGCCTTCACTAACACAGCCGGGAAGATCTGGAACCTCAACAGTAAAACCTCCCTTTTTTTCTTCACAAGGATAGAAACAAGCGGGATAAGTTAATTTCATAGAAGAATCCTCCTTTATGGTGTTGCAGTACCGGGCTTTACAGCCCGGCCTGCTTCAAAATAGATTTAATTGTACGGGGGTCAAGGTCTCCGGGGTGATTTGGAATGGAAACCTTGCCGGGTTTTGACGGGTGTATGTAAGAGTAGTGGGAACCTTTTGCCTTTTTGAATTGCCACCCATCTGCCAAGATTATGTTCTCTATTTCCCGGAATCTCAAGTTGTACCTCCTATGATTATATTATACGCATTATGCGCATAAATGTCGAGGGGGTTTTAGAAACGAAAAGAGCAGAGTTGTAAAGTTAGCAGCAATAGGTGTTTTAGCAGAAAAGATGAAAAGACAATTAGCATAATTAAGATAATCAGAGCGCCTTTCCTGTGGAGGGCGTTCTTTTTATACAAAAATCAAGAAAGGAAGTGGACAGCATGGCAGGAGGCACATGGACCAGCCAGAATAAGATACAGCCAGGTGTGTACATCAACACAAAGTCCAGAGGAAACCTAAGTGTCAGCATTGGGGAAAAAGGGACGGTAGCGATTGCGGAGCCGCTTTCCTGGGGACCTTGCGGAATTGTGCAGGAGATTATCCCAGGCGAGGATCTGCGGCCATATATTGGGTACGACATTACCCATGAGAAGGCAATCTTTTTACGCGAGATGATGAAAGGCAGCGATACGACTTCAGGTCCGGTTAAAATTTTATTATACCGTCTTGCGGGTACGGGAGGTGAAAAGGCTTCCGGAACAATCGGCGGATTGTCTGTGACTGCTTTGTATGAAGGCATCCGCGGAAATGATATCACGATTCTCATCCAGGAAGACCCGGATGCAGAAGGGGTTTTCCTGGTGTCTACAGTTCTTGACGGGACGATTGTGGACGAACAATCCGTAAGTGCAATTGCGGATTTAGCCGCAAATGTCTGGGTGGCTTTTTCCGGAGAAGGGGATCTGGAAGATACGGCAGGACTGCCTTTGACCGGAGGCTCTGATCCTGTGATATCAACGGGAGGATATGCAGATTTTCTGTCAGCCATTGAGCCATATCGGTTTGATATTTTGGTATATGACGGGACAGACCACATTACGATGCAGGCAATAGCATCCTTTGTAAAGAGGATTTCAGACAATGTCGGCATGAAATGCCAGGCTGTTATGGCCAATGCCCAGGACAGTAACAGCGAATGGGTGATTTCTGTCAATAATGGAGTAAAACTGTCGGATGGGACGATTGTCACGGCACAGCAGGCAACCTGGTGGTTAGGAGGCGCTGAGGCAGGGGCTCCTTATAATAAATCTTTGACCTACGCCCAATACCCCAATGCTGCTGCGCCGTACCCAAGACTGACAGATGCTGCGGTAACATCGGCAATTCAGGCAGGGGAGATTGTGTTTATAGAATCCTTTGGAAGTGTAAAGGTCTGTACAGACATTAACACCCATACATCCTTTACGGCGGAGAAGGGATCGGAGTTTGCCAAGAACCGGGTCATGCGGGTGCTGATGCAGCTGTGCAATGATGTGTACAAACAGTTCAGTTTGTATTACATCGGGAAGGTGGATAATAACACGGCAGGAAGGAACTTGTTAAAAGGGTGGATTGTAGGATATCTAAATGAGATGCAGGCAAACGGCGGAGTGCAGAATTTTTCTGCAGAGGATGTGACGGTCCGGGCGGGAAATGCCATTGATTCTGTTTTGGTGGATGTTGCGGTTCAGCCGGTGGACAGCATTGAAAAAATCTATATGACCGTCATGGTATCGGTGAATGCCGCTACTGAGTAAGGAGGAGCTATGTTTTTACTAGAAAAAGATGCCTTAAACGGAAAGGAAGGAACCGGGTTCTTGACCATTAATGGGGAAATTCATGAAATGTTCAGCATGAAGAATTTTCAAACCGATGCAGAATTTCAGGAGAGCGATTTTAAAGTGGTAGGATCCAGGATGGTGCAGAAAAAGACCACAGGCGTGTCCCTGACCGGAAAAATGACGATTTATTACGGGACTCCCTATTTCATAATGCTTTTGATTGAGTATTTGAAAGCAGGAAAGCTGCCCTATTTTACGCTTCAGATCACAAACGATGATCCGGGGAGCAGTGTGGGGCCACAGACAGTTGTGTATTACAATGTGAAATTGCAGAAGCTGCCATTGTCTAAGCTGGATTCGGATGCAGACTACCTGGATATGGAGGTGGCGTTTTCCTTTACCCACCTGGAAGTGTTGGAGTATTTCAAGGATCCAGATCAGTTAGGGCAAAATTAGAATAGGAAGGAGTAATAAGATGGGAGATATTAAGGCGTTTTTACAGCCGCCAGTGACGGATGAAACACAGGAAGTTATTATATCGAAGCGGTTTAAGGGGGAGGACGGGAAGCCGGTTCCATTTGTGATCCGAGTCATTGACCAAGCAACCAATAATCGGTTACTGAAACGGGCTACAAAAAAGGGCAAGACTAGAAAGCAAAGTGATCAGGAGCTTGACAGAACGCTATACGGAAAGCTGCTTTTGGAGGCATGTGTGGTATCTCCGAATTTCAAGGATGCGGATTTGTGCGCTTACTATAAGACCAATGATCCGCTGGATGTGCCAGAAAGGATGTTGTCTTCTGGGGAGTATAACCGATTGATCCGCGCTATTAACCGCTTAAATGGATTTACGGATACAGATGATGAGTATGAGGAAAATGAGGAAGAAGCAAAAAACTAGCAAGGGGAAACACGCTGGACTCCAAGCTGTGCCAGTTTATGCTGTGTGAGCACGGCGTGTTTCCTTCGGATGTGGTTAACCGTCCGCTGAGGGAAAAGCAGTTGATGTGGCAGCTTATTTTAAGGCAGATCGAAGAAATTAAGGAAATCCGTGAAAGGAAGAGGCAGTAATGGGCGTGATACGAGAAGAATTTTTGCTGGTTGACAATTTTTCTGCGGCATTCAACGAACTGGTCTCCTGGGGAGAGCAGGCTTCTGGCAGTTTGACAGAGATTGCGGTCTACGCCAAAATCGCTCAGGAACAGCTTGCTATGGCCGGAGCCTCCAGTGAAATCCAAACCCTTACCCAGCAGTTGGCTATCCAGGAGCAGATGATCGAACAGCAGGGAAGGGCAACGGAAGCCCTGACAGTGAAACGGCAGCAGCTTGTGACCCTGCACGGGGAAGAATCCAGGGAGGCTCAGAAGGTAGCCATGCAGATTGCTGCCAGCCAGATAAAAGAAACAAATCTGTGGTCAGCGGCAAACAAGACAGAGCAAAAGATTGTAGAACAGCAGATCGCACTGGAAAAAGCAACCAGGTCTGTAGAGGCTATGAAGGAGGAAGAACAAAAGGCCGCAGAAGCGGCAAAGGAGTTGGGTCAGACGGCACAAGGTGCAGACCATGAGATACAGAAAGCGGCCAAGAGCCAGGGGCAGGTTACTTCCGAGATAAAAAAGAGCAGCAATGAGGCAAAGAAGCTATTATCCTTGATCAAACAGATGGCAGTGGCCACAGGAGCTGTGAAACTGACAAAAGCATTTCTTGGATTTTCGGATCAGCAGGCGCAGATCAATGCAAGATTAGCTCTTATGGCGGATGAACTGCAGAATGTGGAACAGTTAAATGATATGATCTATCAGTCAGCCATACGGTCCCGCTCGGTTTACGAGGATACTGCAGACGCCGTAGCAAAAATGGGACTTAATGCAGGGAATGCTTTTAATTCCAATCAGGAGCTGGTGGCTTTTATGGAGTTGATCAATAAGCAGTTTACCATTGGGGGGAGCAGCGCTGCAGCGATGGAAGGCGCTATGACCCAACTGACCCAGGCCATGAGCGCCGGCGTGCTGCGGGGAGAGGAACTAAATTCTATTTTGGATGCTGCTCCAGGAATTGCGCGGAACATAGAGAAATATATGGGATGGGCATCCGGATCCATCAAACAATATGCAGAAGATGGGAAAGTAACGGCCCAGGTGGTAAAATATGCGATGCTGGATATGGCAGAGGAGATCAATGAGCAGTTCAACGCCATACCCATGACCCTTTCCCAGGCTATGAGCCTGCTTCAAAATGAGGTGCAGCACAGCCTGCAGGAGAGTGCAGCTTCCTGGAATGATTTTATCAACAGTGCGGACGGACAGCGTGTTTTAGGTACGATGATTGCTCTGTTTTCCACCTTGGCTCAGGTTGGCATGGATGCTTTATCTGTAGTTGGTCAGGGGGCAATGTTTGTGATGGATAATCTGGATTTTATTCTTCCGATTCTTGCAGGGATAGGACTTGCCTTGGCAATCGTTAAGGCAGAGTCCATCCTGGCAGGGGCGGCAAGCGCAGGAAGCGCGGTCTTGTCCGGTATGGCCTGGGCAGCGGCACACTGGCCCATTCTGCTGTTGGCAGTTGCTTTTGCCGGCGCTTTAGTGGCTGCACAGCAGTTTGGCTTTGGGATGCAGGAGATCGGAGGATGGGTTGGAGAGACCTTTGGTTTCATATATGCTATCGGATATAACGTATTTGCAGCATTGTGGAATGTGATTGCCTCCTTTGCTGAATTTTTTGCGAACGTGTTTGACGATCCGGTGACAGCAGTTGCTCATTTGTTTTTTGATGTGTTTGACGCCATTCTGGGGATTGTGGAAACGGTGGCAGGGGCCATTGATGCACTTCTGGGATCCGATTTGTCCGGAGCCGTATCCGGATTTCGAGGAAAGCTGTCCGGATGGGTGGATGAAACCTTTGGGGCAAATGCGGTAGAGATTAAAAGAATGTCAAATCTGGATGTGTTGGACACTTCCCAGCTATTTGGGGGATATGGCGCAGAAATCGGCTCAAAATTAGAGGATATTGATTTCAATTTGGAGGATATGGCAGGAAGCTTTGACGGTTTTAGCCTTGGGGACGTTCCGAAGGCAGGTATTCCGGAGGATATCGGAAAGGTTGGCAGTGTGGGAAGTGTGAAAGAAATAAAGGGGGATGTCAACCTTTCCGATGAAGATCTGAAAATGTACCGTGACCTGGCGGAACAACGTTATATGAATCAAATCGAACTGAAAACCCTGGCTCCGGAGATTCATGTGGACCTTTCAGGCAGAGCCGGCAGTAATCTGGATGCAGACGATGTGGCAAACAGGATTAAAGGAATATTGATGGAACAGATGGCGTCTCATACGTCATTGTCCCACGGATAAAAAGGCGGTGTGTAATGCGGATAAAAAACGGTTGTTGCATATATATAAAGTTCGGAAGCAAGAAGATTAAGCTGCCGGTTAATCCGGAAGAACTGGAGATTGAGTATCCTACAAATCATCAGACCTATGATGTACTTGGGAAAGGAGAGATTATTGTTCCCAGGAAACCGTCGCTGCAGGTGGTATCCTGGGAATCTTTTTTCCCGGACCCTGACGGTGAGAGGTTCGTAAATAATGGGGCACGGCAGCCGGAATTTTATGTGAAATTATTTGAGAAGGCGCTGAAAATGAAACAGAAATGTCGTCTGATCATTGCTCGTTCCGGATTGTATGACACGAATATCCGCTGTATTGTCTCGGATTTTAAAACGACAGACAAGGGCGGGGAGCCGGAAGACATCTATTATTCTCTGGAATTGACGGAATACAGAAGCTATGAGCCAAAGACTATTTCCGTTGTGGTGACTCCAGAAGAATCAGCCGCAGATCCAGAAGCCCGGGCGGCTATGGAACAGACACGTCCCGTGGAAGCGCCGGTTCTGCGGGTGGGCGCTTCAGTGATTGCCAATGGGAAGTATTGGTATGATTCTTATGGCGGAAAGCCATTTGGGACGGCAAATAACCTTAGTACTACAGTGACTCGCATTGTATCAGGGAATCCTTATCCGGTATGTATTGGCCATTATGGATGGCTTCAGGAAAGCCAGCTGCAGATTACGGGGTGATCAGGTTATGAGCATATCCATTTTAGTTGAGAGTACCAAAAAGCAGCCAGGAGGGACGGCCCTGATCCTATCGGATTATGCGGAGGTTGTGACAGAGGCAGAGTTTTCCAGTCAGAGGTTCGATGCCCCGGGGAAGCTGACTTTCTCCAGTATAGAGGAAGGGAGCAATTCCATTGAAATGGGAAGCCCTGTTACCCTGGCAGTTGACGGGAAGCCGGTGTTTAAGGGCTATGTATTTACAGCAGAACGCAACCGGTATGGAGAGACTACCTATACTGCATATGACCAGCTTCGCTACCTGAAAGCGAATGCAAGCTATACCTTTGAGGCTATGACCCTGGGACAGATTATCTCCCGGATCGCTTCTGATTTTGGGCTGAAGACCGGAAAGCTGGAGGATACCGGATATGCGTTTCCCTGCCTGATTAAGGAAGATGAGAGCTGTCTGGATATTATTTTTGAAGCTCTGTCCCAGACTATTATCCAGACCGGACGGATTTTCAATTTTTATGACCAGGCAGGAGAACTGACTTTAACAGAAGCCAAAAACATGTGTGGCACGACTCTGGTCGGAGACGGGAGCCTGGTAACAGATTATACTTATAAATGTGATATTGATTCGAATACATACAACCGGATCAAGCTGGTTCGCCCAAACAGTGAGACCGGTAAGGCAGATGTGTATTTACATGAGGATACAGAGACTATTAAGAAATGGGGGCTTCTCCAGTATTATGACCAGGTAGATGAAAATCTTAATGAGGCCCAGATTGATCAGATGTGCGCCCAGTACCTGCAGTATTATAACCGGATCATGCAGACCCTTACCCTGGAAGGGTTGGGGGTAATCGGGATCCGTGCCGGAAGCATTGTGCCGGTCCGGATTGGGGCGATTCATGATTTGAATGTTTTAAGGCTTCTACTGGCAGAAAAAGTTACCCATACGTTTGAAGAAGGAGTGCATACCATGAATATTACAGTAAAAGATTTTGGTCAGTTAGGGGTGATTTAAATTGGCGAATGTAGATTTGTTAGGGGTAATACAGATGATCGTCCAGGAAAATTTAAAAGGGCAGAAGCTGGCAGATAAAATGACAGGAACCGTGGTTTCCGTATCCCCTTTGTCTGTTCAGCCAGACATTTCCATGCCGCCGATTCCGGAAGCGGGGCTGATCTTAACGGATGCGGTCAAGGCAAGGATCGCTGCGGTAAAAGGAGGCGGAGGAGGTACAGTGGAAGTGGCTTCAGGGCTTGTGGTCGGGGATAAAGTGTTAATGCTCCGGGTGTCTTCCGGGCAGTGTTATATTATTTTGAGCAGGTTATAGGAGGGGATTATGGCAACATTACCTCAAAGTATTGTGCAGGAACCAGGATGGCAATATAGGGAGCAGCCCACAAACACGTTTCTCATAGACTGGACTTCCAGGCAGATTGTCGGGATGGATGATGGCTTAGCGGCAATGCGCCAAGCAGTAGAAATTATTTTGCAGAATGAACGCTTCCGGTGGCAGATTTATTCATCTGATTTTGGCAGTGAGCTGGAGGAACTGGTGGGGGAGGAATATGATTACATTGTCAGTGATCTTCCGCGTCGGATAGAGGAGGCATTTTCGGCAGACAGCCGGATTTTGTCTGTTGAGAATTTTAACTTTTCTGAACCGGGAACCGGCTCTTTGGTTTGTTCCTTTGATGTGGTAACGGTTTTTGGGACATTGGGGCAGGAGGTGGTTTTATGATTGATTTTTCCGGATATACTGCCAAATCGATTGAGAGGGCAATGCTGAGCCAGGTGCCGGATAATATTGATACCAGGGAGGGCAGTATTATACAGACAGCAGTAGGGCCGGTGGCATGGTATCTGGAAGGTACTTATATGCTGCTGAAACAGATGCAGGATAATGCCTATGCAGATTCAGCGGTGGGGCAATTCTTGGATTTGATTGTGCAGGAGCGTGGGTTGAGAAGAAAAGTGGCTACTTCTGCGGTTAGGAAGGGAATTTTTGATGCGGAAGTAGAATCAGGCTCTCGGTTTAAAACGATTAATGGAGCAGATTCTGTAATATTTGTAACCGGAAAATTGCTATCCTCTGCAGAACATTCATACATCTATGCTATGACTTGTCAGACTTCAGGGACAATCGGGAACCATTATACGGGGAATTTGCTGCCGGTAACAGCCATCCCGAATCTTACTTTAGCAGTTATAGGAGAGATCATTACAGCAGGGACCGAGGAAGAAACAGATGAGGCATTAAGGAAACGATACTTTGAAACCTTCCAGACGACAGCATTTGGCGGGAATATCCAGTCTTACCGGAATGAGATCCTCAGCATACCCGGCGTGGGTGCGGTCCAGGTCTATCCGGTGTGGAACGGAGGAGGCACAGTGCTGTGCAGCATTTTGGATGATGAGTGGATGCCTGCGCTTCCTGCGATGATTGAGCAAGTGCAGAATAAAATCTGTCCATCGGAAAATGGGGAGACAACACCTTCTGCCAATGGATATGGTGTGGCTCCCATCGGAGCGGCAGTAACCGTGACCACCGCTACGCCTTTGGAGCTTGATATTTCTTGTGATATCGCATTCATTTCTGGCGTTTCAGATGGAGAGAAAATCTATCAGCACGAAATTAAACAAAAGATTCAAGAGTATCTGGATTCCATAAAAGAATCTTGGGGGAATCCTTTAAAAGGATATAAGGTTGATTATTCTATTACAGTGTATATTTCTCGAATTATTTATTCGATTTTATCGATTCCGCAGATTTCTAATGTAGCTCGTGTGAGAATCAATGGCTCAGAGGATGATTTACCTCTCATAGAAACAGCAAAGCTGCAACAGATACCTGTATTGGGGGAGGTGGTGGTGAATGGTGAATGAGAATACGGCAAAAGTCTTAGGGACACAGCTTCCCGTGTATTTCCGGCCAGTTATGGAATTTCAGGAACTATTAAAAGCACATGGATGGGCCTTGCAGCAAATTGAAAAGGAAATAGGGCGTTTAAGGGACAATCTCTATTTGGGTTCTTGCGACGGAAAAACTTTGTCATATTATGAAAATTTAATGGGAATAAGTGGGGGCAACGTTTTCAACCTTTCATTGGAAGAACGGCGCTCGCTTGTTTTGGCACAGTATGCGATGCGACCTTTGTATACTTTGTCCACCTTGAAGGAAATGCTGGATAGTGCGGTTGGTGCTGACGGTTTTCATATAAAATGTTTGCACGATTCCTATCAGTTGATTGTAAAAGTGATAGATCAGGAAATAGAAAAGGTAAAAGAATTGTATAATGCGGTTGCGCTTATCAGACCAGCGCATATCGTACTGCTGTTTTATGCAGGATATAAAGGGGAAGTTACCATACATATAAAGCAGGCTGCTGCAGTAACCTTCATCAGTGCTTTTTATCCTCGGATGAACATTCCAAAGCTTTCATTAAATGGTATGTGGAAGCTGGATAAAAGCCAGAAGCTCAGTGGGTATAACGGTTATGGGAGGTTGGATTTTTATCCTGTGGCTGCGAAGTTTCAGACCAGTGTGAGAGGAACGCCGCAGGAGAAGTTTTTGTATCATGTAGTAGCTGGGGCCGGGGAGAAGCTGCAGACAGCGGAAGCGATATCTGCCAAAGCCCAGGCGGAGTGTAAGACTACAAACAGGGAAAGGATTTGCAGCCAGGTGTCTGTAGAAGTAAAAGCAGGAACCGGGGATATCCGGATGTATAACAGGAACAGGTTAGATGGTGTGTGGAAGCTGGATGGGAGGCGGAAGCTAAATGGTGGGGTTAATGTGCTGTGAATGCTTAGGGAAATCCTGGCCTCCCCTAAGCAAAGAATCACCTACACAGTGGCAGGAGATAAAACGTTATTTTTGGCCCCGGAAACGGATCCAGGGCCTTACTTTATCTGATATTTAACCTTTCTTTTAATGCGTCCTGTAATACCCGGGACAGGCTTAATCCGGATTCAATTACTTTATCATCCATCCATTTGGGTATACTGACAGTACGTTTTACTGCACGGCCATCTTTAATGTCAGCACGGACTAAGCTTACAAATTCTTCTGGTGAAAGTACAATGCTTTTTAAATCGCTTGCAGATGGGATGGATTGTTTTTTATCAATGAGATATTCAATCCATTGTGTCAGGGAAGCCTGAGCCATATACATAGCGTTTCCCAAGGATTTTCCTTCACTAATGCAGCCTGGTAAATCGGGATAGGTGATAGTGAAAGAATTGTCGTTATTTGGATGAAAGACGGCTGGATATACATATTCTGCCATATAGAACCTCCTTTATATATGGTTAGTGGAGGGGCTTATTTAAGCCCCGCCGCTTTTAAGATTGATTTAGCTGTGTTTTCATTAATTTCCCGGTGCCTGGGGACTTGTAGGGGGCGTTCGCCGTCTTTTTCATAGATTGTGTGGTTTCCATCATCTCGGTCCACTTTGTATCCGGCGGCTTCCAGCTTTTTTACTAAGTCCCTTCGTTTCATTGAATCACCTCCTCGATAGTTATATTATACTACGTAATTTACGTAATGTCAATAAAAATACGTAATTTACGTAAAGTTTTGAGTGGTTTCGATTATATAAGAAAAGAACTTCCAGAGGAAGAAAACAGCATAATTAAGATAATCAGGACGCCTTTTAAACGAGGGGCGTTCTTTTTATAGAAAAATTTAAGGAGGATATCTATGGCAGATAACAAAGGAGTTATTACAG
>RAYY01000056.1 GCA_003611875.1 bacterium D16-56
GATCCGGGTCAGCTCAAAAGAAGAATTATCGGAACGAATTTATCAGTATTTTGATGAGATTAATACTGCTCCTGTTGTCTATCACTGGACATATAAAATGAACGAAATAGGAGACGAAGAAGTAAATATTTAACTATTCGTTATTTAATATTCGATGTACTAGTGTATCTGCATCAATTCTAAAAATATAATTCTTTATTGCTTTTAACTCCTCTACCGATGGTAAGCTCGATGAAACTTTGCTAGACAAATTAAACTCATTCTGTTGTAATGCCTCTATTCTATTTTTTCCTTTTTTTAATTTGCTTTTCAGCCCATTGTAATTCTGTTTGTGGGAAGTCAGGATTAGCCATATACAATTTTGAAGCATTTTTGTCCTCAAATATTATTCTATTAACTAAATCAATCTCATCTATTTCGCTATTAATTTTTTCATGGATATTTATTTCTTTAGGGTTATTAACTATATTAGTAGCATTGTTTTCGTTATCATTAACATTACCATTTGTCGTCGCCCCCGGACACCCCGTATTATATACTTCTGGTGTCTTGCTATACCCACTCGGATCATAATACCTCACCGGATTATTCCCACAGTAGGCATACAGATTCAACCCATCTCCCTGGTATTCATCCTCCTGCAAAAACCTCCCTACAATTGGATTATAATACCTTGCCCGAAGATAATACTGCCCCGTTACTCCATCATATTGCTGCCCGGTATAACGGATTCTATTGGAAATCCCTTCTTCCTGACAAATCCCGCTTCCAAAGGCATCATACTGATAATAGTTCTGGTTCTCCGCCTCTCATTTGTAATAAAAGCTGTACTAAGCTGTTCATTCTGATGATAATAATGATTTTTTTCTGACTGCCAGACTGCCTCAATTCCGCCTCCCAGGTGGTAACTGCTCTCCTCTCCCCCTTTCTCATACAGCAACTCTCCCTGGTGGTACACAAATTGAATCTGGTTTTCATTTACTCTTACTTTATCTTGATATATGCATGTATGTGTACGATTTCATCTCTTACAAGAGACTGAATCCCCTTCTTCTGCACGATTCCCCTTCCCATCATACTGACAGGACAGCTTTATACAGTCTCAAGTTTTGAAAGGGTGTGTTAAAATACTATGATGTAATATTTTAACACACTTGATTATACTCAAACCAGAAGTATATTTTTTATGTCAAATGTTATTTTGAATATCTTCCAACACTTCAATAGCAAATTCTTTAGTTTCCTTATCGATTATGTGCTCAATATTTTCTTTAAGAATTTTTAATATTTCATACACTTTTATATGATTTAGAGCTAACTGCGCTATTGATATTATTGCTGCTATTTTTATATCTTGATCTTCTGATTTCAAAAAATCAGCTAATGGAAGTAACAAACTTTCATCTGGAAAATTTGCTGCAATTTGAATACACCAATATTTTACACCTTTATGAGAATTATTAAATGCATGTAAAATACAAGGAAGTACGATCTCTTTATCATACATTATAATTACATCTTCAACCATTTGATATATCCCCAAACCATCTTTTCCACCAAAGGAATTTAAAAACAAAGAAACACACTGCTCATCTGGATTTTTAATAAAAAAAGTTCTAACTTCTTCATATCTTTTCATTTCTTCTTCTGTAACCTTTGTATCACTAGGCATAGGTTGATGTTCCTTTAAGAAAGAAAGTGCTTCTACTTTTGTAATCATTTTTCAAATCCTCCTAATACTTTATTTTGCTTAATTAATTCATTTAATTGTGCATTAAATACACTTCTATCATATCCATTATTCTTTAAAAGCACTCTCAACTCCAAAATATCAGATGCTAGATTTTGTCTATTCGTAAGTCCAGTTCTTTTACTTCCATAAGTTTCTGTTTGTAAGTGAATATCTTTTCTTAAATTAATTGTAATCCCCTTTCCATGCGAGTTTACACTAACTGTATCTTGTATAACATGATGAGGTGTATAGGTTGTTTTCAATCCACTTTTTTATTCCAATATGAAGATTTACCATATGTACCAACGTATAAATCTTCTCCTGGTTTTGCTAATGGTAATTGATTAATTTTTAATGTATTTTCATTATCTTGTATAGTTTTTCCTCTATCCTGACCAGCATCACCATTAATTGTTTCAAATTCACAGATAGTTCTATTTACTGTCTTTTTCTTTTTACTATACCCACTCGGATCATAATAGCTCACCGGATTATTCCCACAGTAAGCATACAGGTTCAACCCCATCTCCCTGGTATACATCCTCCTGCAAAAATCTTCCCACGATTGGATTATAGAACCTTGCCCGAAGATAATACTGCCCCGTTATTCCATCATATTGCTGTCCTGTATAACGGATTCGATTGAAAATTCCTTCTTCCTTACAAATCCCGTTTCCAAAGGCATCCTACTGGTAATGGTTCTGAATCTCCCCCTTTCTCATACAGCAGCTCTCCCTGATGATACAGCACTGACGCTTAAAGTTGTATTTATTCTCCCAAGGCAAATGGAATTCTATTTTTTATACTAAGTTGACAATCTATCCTTATTTTAAACAATAAAATCCCTATGCCTTGCTTTTCTTCTTTTTGTTTTTCACCAGTTTCTTTACCACCACCTTTCCTTAACTGTTTCTATATAAATCGTATTTGTATCTTTCTCCCCATATCTTCCTTATATTCTTCCAGCGACGTTTCCTTCATGGATTCCAGTAGTCTCCTGTGTTTCTGCTCTAAACTCTGCTTCACTTTCTTCCATATCTTTTCCCACGCCTCCATACACTGGCTTATCATATGCCCGATCTGGAGCAGATAATAATGATTTTTCAACCCTTGATAATTCTTGCTGTACAGATGCTCCAGCCCGTATCCATGCTTTTTCTGCGCATTGAATCCCTCATTTTCTATTTTCCATCTCATCCTTCCTCGTTCTATCAGATCGGTTACATTCTTTCTTGTGACTGGTAAATCCGTCAGGAACCAGAATTCTTTCCGCTTTGTTTGTATTTCCCCCTTTTTCTTCCCCTTTTTGCATATATGCTCCCTGCTTTCCCCATATTCCGCCAAATTTACCTTATATCCTTTATAATCTATATCTGTTACATAATCATACCAGTTTTTCCCTGTCTCCCATATCCGTTCCTGGTAATTCTTTTCCAATCTTTTCAGTTTCCTGTATTCCCCTGCAATGCTCGGGATACTCCCTTCTTTATACCGCACAATATACCGCCAGTTTTTTCTCCCGCATCTTTCAAAGAAGCCTTCACATGCGTACAAACTATCCCCGCACAGGCAGACGGGCAGCCTTGGAAATCCTTTTTTCAGCTTTTCCATCAAACGCCAGCAGGCTTTCCTTTCACAGTCCTGTTTCGTCATCTCTTTTCCATCTTCATTGTCTACAAATTCCGTCTGGATACTTATTAGGATTTTCGGATGCAGCACCAGTTTTGCCTCCAGCACATAATAATAGTTCTCCTGGTATTCTTTTTCCGTCCCTCTGTTATGTGTCCGGTGCAGGATCTTCCCATCTAATTCCCTCTGGGTGCTGTAAAGCTGCGTCCCGTCTATGATAACCTGCCAGTATTTTCCCCTTATGCGCATATCTTCAAATACCCGGCTGCGCAGCAGCCTGCGGCACAGACAATGAATGACTTCCTGCAGGTTTTCCGGCTCCAGCCGTTCCAGATACCGGTTGATGGTTTCCCAATAAGGCAGTTCCTCCACGGCAGGTTCTTCTTTGCATAACAGCCAGATATTTTTTATCATTATCTCGGAATTGAATTCTTCACTTGCCTTGCGCATACTGTTGATGTAAAATAGAGAGGAAAGGATACGGGTCATAAGAAGTATCACACCAGGGTATGTGATATAACTCTGATGTCGGGGATCTGGGACTTGTTTTAATAATGGCAAAAGTTCTGGGAAACAGTGCCTGATCAGCTTAGCTAATTCACAGGCAAGGTGAAACTGTTCCAGGTGTTCCCTGGCTTCTTTTCTTCTGATTTTTATTCTTGCTTCATTGTAAAACCTCCTCTCTTTTATGGGTGTGCGAAAAAATAGTTTTGTAGTTAATTCTATTATCTCGCATTTTCCCATAAAATGGGAGGTTTTTTTGCGAAAAATTTTTTAAGCGTCAGAGCTGCTGATGATACACAAACCGAATCCGGTTTGCATTTTCTTTTACTTCATAACGCAATCCTTCTGCATCGTATCGGTTCTCTTGTACCTGCCTTCTTCCGTCTCTGTCCGTATCTGTTGGTTTTTGCTGTTATAGAAAAACCTGCTCCTTCCGGACAACCCTTCTCTGCTTATCATACTTCCCTGTTGGTTGTATGTAAAATGGATTTTTTCCTGGTCGCTTTCCTCTGTTACCAGTTGGTTTTTCCCGTTATAGGTGTAAACTGTTCAACGGGAGTTTTCTTTCTTTTCAATCCGGTTTCCACACGCATCATATCCATAACGGAAAACCGCTTCTGCTGGTTCTCTTTGATGGTTTTCCTCTAACAACTGGCCTCGAATATCATATTGATACGTGGTGTGGATGGGTACAATTTCATCTCCTGCAAGACATTGAATCCCCTTCTTTTCCGCACGGTTCCCATTTCCATCATACTGGCAATCCAGAGAGAACAGGACTTTCTCATCTACCTTCGTTTCCAGTACCGCCAGATTTCCGTCCCGATCATATTCACATCGGGTCCGGATTCCATTTTCATAGGAAATTAAACGCTTCCCGCTGGAATGCTTCTCCTTCAAATACCCCTGCTCATTGTATTCATACTCATAAGAGATTCAGATGTAAACGGTATCTACCATTTACATTCAGATAACCAAATCGGTTCATCTTTGGGAAATGGTTTTAAATTATTTATTTTATAACTCTGCGCATGATGCAATTCTTTTTTATACTTTTTTAATATATCACTATTAAATAATGGAATCATTCTAGCAGCAGAATATCTTGCATCATTTGAATATTCTTCACTTTCATCTAATAAAATTTTAAAAAGTACTTTTAATAAATTTTCATCATTTATATTTTGTTTGAAAAAATTCAATAATTCTTCCCCTATACCAACATAAGAAGAAAAAATCAAATATTCTCTTATTAGATCTTCATTATAATTACCATTACATTTTATATTCGTATTTGCTAGTTCATCTATTTTTTCCTTTAACCATTTATTATACTCTAAATTATTCATTTTAACTTATTTCTCCTGTCTTGAACTGTTATCGATGATAGTTACTCTTATTACATTTTTATTAAATTCTTCTATATTTTCATCAAGGATTCCAAAGTTTTTGTATGGTCCAGGTTTCGGTAATCCCTCATAATGAAATTTATTATTTGGATTTTTCTTTGACCCTCTCTGTGAGTAAGCCATTTAGTTAATTCTGCACCATCGATTGCATGTTGTAATTGTTTTTTTGCTTTTGTAACAAGCGCCTCAACTTCACTCATTTGTCTATATAAATGAGCTGTGTCAAGACCCCCTCCTTCCTCCTGACCAGCATCACTATTTGTTGTCACTCCGGGACACCCTGTGTTATATATTTCTGGTGTCTTACTATACCCAATCGGATCATAATACCTCACCGGATTATTCCTACAGTAAGCATACAGGTTCAACCCATCTCCCTGGTATTCATCCTCCTGCAAAAATCTTCCCACGATTGGATTGTAATACCTTGCCCGAAGATAATACTGCCCGGTTACTCCATCATACTGCTGCCCAGTATAACAGATTCTATTCGAAATCCCTTCTTCCTGACAAATCCCGTTTCCAAAGGCATCATACTGATAATGGTTCTAAATCTCCCGCTTCTCATTTGTAATAAACCCCGTACTTAGCTGCTCATCCTGGTGATAATTGTGAGTTTCTTCTGACCGCCAAACTGCCTCCGTTCCATCTCCCAGGTGATAGCTGCTCTCCTCTCCCCTTTTCTCATACAACAGCTCTCCCTGATGATACACAAACCGGATACGGTTTTCGTTTTCTCTGACTTCATAACGCAATCCTTCTGCATCGTATCAGTTTTCTTGTACCTGGCCATCTTCCGTCTCTGTTCGTATCTGTTGGTTTTTGCTGTTATAGAAAAACCTTCTGATTCCAGACGACCCTCCCTGCTTATCATACTTCCCTGCTGGTTGTATGTAAATCGGATTTTTTCCTGATCACTTTCCTCTATGGCCAGTTGATTTTTCCTATTATACAAGTAAATCGTCCGCCGTGAGTTTTCTTCCTTTGAAGTCCGATTTCCACATGCATCATATCCATAGCGGAAGATCACTCCTACTGGTTCTCCTTGACGGTTTTCCTCTAACAACTGGCCTCGAATATCGTATTGATACGTGGTATGGATGGGGACAGTTTCATCTCCTGCAAGACATTGAATCCCTTTCTTCTCCACACGGTTCCCATTTCCATCATACTGACAAACTACGGAGAACAGGATTTTTTCATCTGCTTTCGTTTCCAGTACTACCACATTTCCGTCCCGATCATATTCATATCAAGTTCGGATTCCATTATGGTAAATCTGGTTCCCATTCCGATCTGTGTATAATTGCATATTTCCTTCTTCATCATATTGGAAGGTCTCTTTTTCTCCTGCCTGATCAATCCGCTCCCGAACTTTTCCAAAGCTGTTGTAGAGATATTGAACGGCATTGCCATTCCCGTCAACCGTCTTTTTCACCTGACCGGAGGGAGTGTATTCATAGCCTTCTTTTACCCCGTCAGAAAAATTTACTGAAGTGATTCTTCCCCAACTGTCCATATCATAACCAATCTTTTCCCCAACCTCATCTACAATACCGACAATCTGGCCTCTGGCATTGTATTCGTACTGCTGAATCGGATTATGCTGCTGGCTTTGACCGATGCAGCTTTGATCTGCAAGGTTTTGACCAATACGGCCTTGGTCTATATTCTCTTGCCTTCCAGGCCTCCTCCCTCTCCGCACCTCCCAGACCTGCCCATCCAGGGTATATTCCATCTCCTGGCAGTTCCCAACCCCGTCTGTCCACTGGATTGGCTCGTTTCGAATGTTATACCCTCTTTCCTCTACCACCTCGCCCAATGCATTGGTTTCCCGGATCCGGTTCCCTCTGCTGTCATATTGATAAACCGTCCCCTTTCCACGGTCCGTATCCGCCTCATAACCATACGGCGAAACTTGTTCTTCCAGAGTCATGATCCATCTTTAAGACCGCCATGCTCTCCCGCATTCCATAGGTGCATTGAATCCGGGCCATATGCACCACTAAATCCATGCTTTCATCCCTGGTGCTTTCAAGTCCTGCCTTTTTGGCTTCCAATACTGCCGCGGAGGCCAGAAAACCTGCCTGGGTGCCTTTTAACGCCGACTCGGCCTTTTTCCGTTCTGCTATGGCTTCCTTGTAGTGGTCAGCAGCCTGGTTTAGTTTTTCGTTTAATTCCTCCTCTCTACCATAGCTGCATACGATTTCATTTCCTAGATCCACCTGAGCCTGAAAATAGGCGCACCATGCCTCTTTTTCCTTTTCACAGGCAGTCTCTGACCTCTCATAACTCCATTCATATGCTTTGCTGGCTTCTGCGGGATTTCTTTCCACAGCGAGAAACCCTTCTTTATCTGCGGCCTGCGGGGCATCTGCTCCCTCCCTGCTTTTTTCTGCCAGATATGCCGCATGTTTTGTATTTTGGTTCAGAATCTTTACCGCCACTTTTTCCCCCGCTTCTGGCCGTTTTTTTCAGATGTTCCGTTCTCCCCTATTCTTACTGTTGTGTCTCCGATGTTTCTTTCTTCCTCACCCATCATCCCATCTGCTTCCACCTCCTCCAAACAGATCCCGGTTACATTTCTCCGAAGCAGGCTTTCCACCAAAGACAGGCTGACAATCGAATCCCTGCGGTACCTTCCCTTTAAAAGAAGATAGATCAAATTAACAGATAGTAGAAATATTACTGTAAAAACAAAAATAAACAGGGTTTTATAAACGGTTGTATATATAAACCCTTCATAAAACCCTGTTTGTTTTTACCAAAAAATGTTACGAAATATTTTTCTGTCTATCATAGTTTTCTTCAACTATAATAAGACTAGTGCCTATATTTTTTATATCACCTATCAGAAATAATTCTGCATTTTTTTTATAGTCATTAATATTTTTATAATTAACCATTCCAATAGATTCAATAACAAAAATATTGCCATTTTCATCTTTTAATCTCATACCATTTTTTAGTAGCTGCGAATCTCCTTCTACAGAAATACAATACTTATCAGCAATATTAAATTTTTGACGAATTATAAACATATATTATTTACCTTTCACTAAATCTTGTAGTTCTTTCGTATAACTAATCAAAGCAGACTCTGTCTGTTTAATTTCTGGCATTGTAAGTTTATATGTCTTACTATTTTTTAAAAGCATTTTTTGCGCTGCAATTTCATTCTCCAATCTACTAACTAAACTTCCATCATTTAATCCTTGACGGAATTGCGTTGCATGAATTAATTCTTCAAATACACTAGCTCTGGTAGGGTTCTGACGTAGTAATATTGTATCTTTATTTAATGTAATTGCCTCAGCCATTTTAGATTCCAAATATGCATCTGTCGCATCATCCATCTGAATAATTCCACCTTGCCTTTTGAATCCTTTTACTATTTTTTGTAACTGTCGTTTAGGCATTGGTTCGGGAATTTTAGATTTTCCTTTTCTTCTAAACATTTCATTTGTATCATCATTTTCAATTTCTCCTTTTTTCTTGCCAACATCACCATTTGTCGTCGCCCCCGGACACCCCGTATTATATACTTCTGGTGTCTTGCTATACCCACTCGGATCATAATACCTCACCGGATTATTCCCACAGTAGGCATACAGATTCAACCCATCTCCCTGGTATTCATCCTCCTGCAAAAACCTCCCTACAATTGGATTATAATACCTTGCCCGAAGATAATACTGCCCCGTTACTCCATCATATTGCTGCCCGGTATAACGGATTCTATTCGAAATCCCTTCTTCCTGGCATATCCCGTTTCCAAAGGCATCATACTGGTAATGGTTCTGAATCTCCCGCTTCTCATTCGTAATAAAAGCCGTACTTAGCTGTTCATCCTGATGATAATAGTAAGTTTCTTCTGACCACCAGACTGCCTCTGTTCCGCTTCCCAGGTGGTAGCTGCCCTCCTCTCCCCCTTTCTCATACAGCAACTCTCCCTGATGGTACACAAACCGAATCCGGTTTGCATTTTCTCTTACTTCATAACGCAATCCTTCTGCATCGTATCGGTTCTCTTGTACCTGGCCTTCTTCTGTCTCCGTCCGTATCTGTTGATTCTTGCTGTTATAATAAAACCTGCTCCTTCCGGACAACCCTTCTCGGCTTATCATACTTCCCTGTTGGTTGTATGTAAAGTGGATTTTTTCCTGGGCGCTTTCCTCTGTTACCAGTTGATTTTTCCCGTTATAGGTGTAAACTGTTCGCCGGGAGTTTTCTTTCTTTTCAATCCGGTTTCCACACGCATCATATCCATAGCGGAAAACTGTTCCTGCTGGCTCTCCTTGATGGTTTTCCTCTAACAACTGGCCACGAATATCGTATTGATACGTGGTGTGGATGGGGACAGTTTCATCTCCTGCAAGACATTGAATCCCCTTCTTTTCAACACGATTCCCATTTCCATCATATTGGCAAGCCAGGGAGAACAGGACTTTCTCATCTGCCTTCGTTTCCAGTACCACCAGATTTCCATCTCGATCATATTCATATCGGGTCTGGATTCCATTTCCATAGGTAATCTGCTCAATCCGGTTCTGACAGTCATAGCCATATTGGACTTCCAAGTCATTTCCATTGTATATCCGGCTTGTCCGGCCTAAAAGGTCATAGCTATAGCAGGTTTTCACTCCTACCGGGTCTGTCATGCATGTAATGTTTCCTGCTTTGTCATATTCATAGGAAATCAAACGCTTCCCGCTGGATCGCTTCTCCTTCAAATATCCCTGCCCATTGTATTCATACTCATAAGAATGGCCATTCCCCACCGCCTGGACTAACCGACCCATACTGTCATACCGGAAAGTAGTCAGGCAGGGATTTTCTCCGTTTTTATCCGCTGCTTTCTCATATACTGGTTCTCCAAATATATTATAAAGGCGATAAATCTGGTTCCCTTCCCGATCTGTGTATAATTGCAGGTTTCCTTCCTCATCATATTGGAAGGTCTCCTTTTCTCCTGCTTGGTCAATCCTCTCCCGGATCTTTCCAAAGCTGTTGTAGCGATATTGAACCGTATTCCCGTTCCCGTCAACTGTCTTTTTCACCTGGCCGGAGGGCGTGTACTCATAGCCTTCTTTTACTCCGTCAGAGAAATTTACTGAGGAGATCCTTCCCCAACTGTCCACATCATAACCAATCTTTTCCCCAACCCCATCTACAATACCAACAATCTGTCCTCTGGCATTGTATTCGTACTGTTGAATCGGATTATGCTGCTGGCTTTTACCGATGTAGCCTTGGCCTGCAAGGTTTTGACCAGTACGGCCTTGGCCTATATTCTCTTTCTCTCCAGGATTCCTCCCTCTACGCACCTCCCGTACCTGTCCATCCAGAGTATATTCCATCTCCTTCCGGTTCCCAAGCCCGTCTGTCCACTGGATTGGCTCATTCCGAAGGTTATACCCTCTTTCCTCCACCATCTCTCCCAGCGCATTCGTCTCCCGGATCCGGTTCCCCCTGTTGTCATATTGGTAAACCGTACCCTTCCCACAATCCGTTTCCGCCTCATAACCATATGGCGTAATCTCCTGAATCAGTTGGTCATTCCGGTCATACACATAGCGGGTCACGGCCCCTCCGGGCATAATCTTATGAGTCATCCGGTCCTTCCGGTCAAATTGATACAGGGCTTCCAGTTTGTTGGTATCTGCTCCCTTTACACTCTCTCTGACACAATTTCCTGCCGCATCATAGTGATACTCTGTTCTCTGGTCAATCCCGTTCTTTTTATCCAATATCTGCCTTTGTATCATCCGGTCGTCTGCATCATAGCGGTAATGGATCTCCGCCCCTTTGGGCATGATTACCTTAATCACATTCCCATTGGCGTCATATTCATATCTGGTAATGGCAGAACGTATTGGCCCATTCCCCTGAATGGTCTCCTTCTTCTGGATTCTCCACCCACTCTTGTTATACTGGTACCGGACCTTCCTCCGGATCCCGTCTTCTATCACCTGTTCTTCCAGGGTTCGGTTCCCCAGGCAGTCATATTCATACCGGATCTTTGCCCCAAAATCATCCTCCACACTGGTCAGACGGTTATTCTTATCATATCCAAACCGAATCCGGTGCCAGCCGGACGGCTCCTGGTCCTCCATCACCTCATTCTGTCCATAAGCTTCCTCTGTCTTATTCCCCTGCAGATCATACTCATAACGGATTACCCGGTACCAGGTGGCATTTCCCTCTTTTCTTATACTCACCTGTTCCCGAACCTTCAGCCCCAATCCGTTATAAGCATACAGGATTTCCTTCCCTTCTCCGTCCTCCTCCCGGATTACCTGGCCGTGGCCGTTGTATTCATATTTCTGAAGCCGGTTCCCTTCCGGATCCTGAATGCAGCTCAAGCGACCTGCCCTATCGTATGTGTAGACAAACCCAGGCCCATCATCCTTTCCTGGATCATAGGCTTCCGGCAGCACCTGGCGGACTAAGTTCCCGTCCGGGTCATAAAACCGCCTTTCTATCCCTCCGTCCGCATAGTGGATCCGGATACAGTTCCCATAATGGTCATATTCATAACCAGTCCCTTCCCCGTCCTCCCCCTTCTCCTCATAGGATACTGGATGGACCTGCTTCACCACCTTCCCATCCAGATCCAGAAATTTGCGGCTGTGCTCCTTCAGCGGCGTCACCACATCCACCAGACGCTCCAGGAAATCATACCGGTATTCATATCCTGGCCCCTGGCTTTCCCACTGCTTCGGCGGGTAGTAAGACGCCGCCTTCCCCATCCGGTCATAATCCCAGGCTGCCGTATGGCCTTCCCCGTCTGTCCTCCTCACCACATAGTTCCGGGAATTGTAGCTTAGATAAACCGTCCCATAATCATTCCCAATCTCCATCCGGCGGCCTGCCCGGTCATAATCATAGCGGGTCTCCTCTTTTTCCGGCGTTATCACCACATCCGGATAGGCCCGGTTCTCCGCAAATTCATAGACCGTCCGGTTCCCCATCCCGTCCTCCACGGAAATCCTCCGGCCCTTGGAATCATATCTATAGACGGTCTCTCTCCACCGGCCTTCCCCCATCCGTTCCTTCTCGGACAAAAGGTTATGCTCTTTATCGTAGCGGCGCAGGGTTTCCCTCCCTTCGCTGTCCCACTCCCGCACCAGATCCTGGTTCTGGTCATATTCATAATGGCGCTCATATCCGTCCGGCTTCACCTCCCGGATCACATTTCCAAAGGAATCATACTCCCATACAGTCCGGGCTCCGGTCCGGCTGGTTCTGGTGACGGGAAGGCACTGGTCCGAATACTCCATAGTCAGGCTTGTTCCGTCTTCATACAGAACCTGCTCCACCAGTTGGTCCCGGTTATACCGGTAAACCTCTTTTCTCCCATTTGCCCGGTTGATGGAAGTGTTCGTCCGTTTACTGTCGTCGTAAATCACCTCCGCCACGCTTCCATCCTGAAACCGCTGCCGGACCATCCTCCCCTGGCGGTCATAGGTATTCTCCAGATACCGGACTCCGTTCTCATCCTTTACCGACCGGATCCTTCCGTCCTCGTCATATTCATAGTGGACAATCCCCTGGTCTGCATGGACCACATCCGTCAGCAGATCCCCGTCATACCGGTACTGGGTCCGGCGCTTGATCCCATCCGTGATCTGGACGATTTTTCCCTTTTCACTCACCACCTCCAGACAGCCGCCTAAAGGTGTGACGATTCTTGATAATCCTTCCTCATTATACATAAAGTCCAGATGCTGCCGGTTGGGATACTCCACCCGAACCAGATACCCCTCCCGGTCATAGACACACACTGTATGCTCCTGATGGTTGGTTAAGAGGAAATGATTCTCATCCGTCACCTCAAGAGAATACTGAGACGTTCCCCGGCTTGTGTTCACCCACTCCCCTTCTTTCGCTTCAAAGCAGAGGGAATGCCCGGTGATGGCGTCCAGATGGATCCGGCGGCTGTTCCCCGTATCCCGGTAAATCCGGCTTCCATAGGAAAAGGTCCAGCCCTTCCCGAACACCGAGACGTCGCTGCTGGTGGAGCGATAGGTCCTCTCCAATTTTAAGGCGGAGGGAAGGCTTGCCAGGATTACGTCTGTGGTCTGAAGAACATACGCCCCGGAGACCGCATCCACCGGGTCGTGGATCGCCATGGCCACGATGTTAGCCCAACCATTCCTCTGCAGGCTCTCCCAAAAATCAAACTCTTTTCCTGTCAATCCGCTGATGGCCCCGTCCGCCAGGGTATCGAAAAGGGTATCCACTGCCAATTCCGCTGCTTTGGCAGCCAAAGGGCTGGTTCCCAGGAAATTCACATTTGTCAGCAGTGACTGGGTAGCCTGATTTGCCACATAGCCCTGGGCTAATGCAGCTCCCATATTAATTATGAGATCCTTATACTGAATTTTCCCCTTATAAGCCAGACCTGCAATAATACCCGTTCCTAAATTGACTCCCATATGGACTGCTGTAGCGAACTGTTTGGCTTTCGCACTGTTACAGGCAATCCCGCCAAACGCTTCCTCCGCATAAACGCCCGCCGCTTCCCCCAGCGCTTTCCCGCTGACAACGCCAAAAATCACTTCGGTTGTAAATTTATTAAAATTGTATACTTTTTGTTTGTTTTCTCCATAAATGGGAGCAAGCACACTGTCCCGAATCAGGTTATAGGATTCACTGGTGTCCCCTGTCTTCGCCTTTGCCATATCCTGGATCCCCTCATACCCTCCGCATGCAGCATAAGAGAGAACGGATGCTGCTGTCATTACAAGTACGGCGGGCAGGGCCAAAGTCCCTCCTGAAAGAACTGCAATTGCCCCTACCTGGCACACTACATTGGTGGTGTTTATCATGGCATTGGCAACCTTTTCCTTCCCCTCCACATATTTCTCCACCGCCGGCTGCATGACTGCCAGGTTGGCATTGTCCCTGGCCTCTTTGTCCCCCGCGGTCAGTTCGCTGGCAATGGTCTCTTTTGAGGGGGAGACCGGGGCAAATACGGAAGCGTTTAAAAACACTTCGTCTGCAATCACCTTCACCTCATCCGTAATCACGATTTGGGTTCCGTCCCCTTCCCCCACCTGCACCGTGATTTCCGCTCCCTCCACCGTAAGCTCCTCCACAGGCTTCCCGTCCTCCCCCGACGGCTCTCCCATGGAAAACATTCCGGCCGCATCCAGCACCACATCCATTCCCTGGATAGATGCTGTCCCGTCCTGTCCCAACTGGACACAGGTAAGCATCCCCCGGTCCGCCGCCGCACTGGCCGAATCCGGCGTTAGCTGCAAGGCCGCTCCGTCCACATTGGAAAAGGACTTGCACTCCGGGTTTTGCCCATATCCGCCCCCTGGCTGTCCGCCTCCCGTCTTCCCGCTTCCTCCCGCCGCCCCCATCCGGATGGCATGGACCCCGATGGCGCTCCTTTCGTCACTGGTGGGAAAATAAATATGCACCTGGCTTCCCACCTCCGGCATACAGTAAATAAAGCTGCTCTCTATGGCATAGACATAATACTTCTGGTTAGGGCAGGCGACATACTCAGGATCCATATGGAAATGCACCCGCACACAGTTCCCGCTCCGCTCCTTTACCGTGGCAGGGATGCTCATCCCCGCAATCTTTTCATTGTATTGGGGGACGCTTAACACCCCCTTCTTCCTGCTTAACTCATAAAACCGGCACAGCTCCCCCTTCACCGTCTCATAGCATACCCGGGTCACAATGGTCTCAATACCACAGAACACTACTTTTTGGGCCAGGCAAAAGGAACGTTCCGAACGGACCTGCCACTTCATGATCTCCTGGCTTAACAGCTCCCCGTCTAAGTTGACCTGGTAATACCTCCCCATGTCCTTGACGGCCTGGTATTCCCCTGTGTTTAAGACCTCCTCATCCTCATCTTCCGGGATCCCAAAGTAAACCCGCCCATACCCGGCGCAGGCGTCCGGAATCAGAAAGGTTTGAAAACGGCTGGCCAGCCGCGTCAGAAATTCCCAGCCGCTTTCCTCGTATTGCAGGATCAGATCCGGTATAGCCGCCCCGTCTGTGACGCAATCCATCACCTCTGCCTGAGGCTGGTCCTCCAGCGCCTTTGCAAACACCTGGCTGTAAGTCATATCCAGGTCCTGGAAGCTTCGGCTGGTCTGAATCAGATCCCATGCAAAAGTGTCAGAAAGGGCTTCCAGATACAGATAATACAGCCCCCGGTCCGGTGCAATCTCCGCTGTAATGATTTTTCCGGAAAAAAGGATCCGGCTTTCAGACACCTCAATCCGGGCCTCCTCCGGTATGCTGTGGACCCTCTCCTCCAGCCCTTCCTCCTCCATGAGAAGGACCAGCCTTACCTGGATATGCCGGTTGAATGCCGCATCCAGGAAAAAATCCTCCACCTGGACCACCCCTTCTATGGGCAGGCAGATCCCCAGCCCCTGATATGTAATCTCCATAATAATCCCCCTTTTACCCCATTTGTCCTGACAAAAGAATCGTAACCAGGCCCCCATATGCGCACGTCAGCTCACACCGGCGCACCAGCAGAGCGTCCTCCTGGATTTTTACCTTTTCATGCCCTTTTTCCCATAAGGCCCCAGCAGGGAACTTTAACAGGCATTCCCCTATGCACTGGTTTACGATCTCATCCTCCAGATCCGCAGAGCCTTCCTTGGTAAAGGCCGCTGCCACACCGTCCGCCCATCCTTTTTCAATGGAACCTATGGCCGTATCCATGGCCTCCTGGGCCGCTGCCCGGACCGTCTCATTTTCCGGGCTGGTGCACCCGCCAAAATCAATAAAGTTAACCGCCTTGTCTGCATCCGTCACCGTCATCTGGGCCTGCCCCCCGGACATTACCCCATGATCCATCTTTAAGACCGCCATGCTCTCCCGCATCCCGTAGGTGCATCGAATCCGGGCCATATGCACTACAAAATCCATGCTTTCATCCCTGGTGTTTTCAAGTCCTGCCTTTTTGGCTTCCGTCATTGCCGCGGATGCCAGAACCCCTGCCTGGGAGCCTTTTAACGCCGCCTCAGCCTTTTTCCGGTCTGCTATAGCCTCTTTGTACTGGTCAGCGGCCTGGTTTAGTTTTTCGTTTAATTCCTCCTCCCTGCCATAGCTGCACACGATTTCATTTCCTAGATCCACCTGGGCCTGAAAATAAGCCTTTTCTGCCTCTTTTTCCTTTTCACAGGCAGCCTCTAACCTCTCATAACCCCGTTCATACGCCTCACGGGCCTGGGCTGCTTTTTCCTCCTGGAGCATCAGCCCTTCTTTATCGGTTGGTTTCGTGTTGACCACCACCGGGTTTGGGCGGGACTTTCCCGCAATCAGGGTCCCTTCCCTTAAGCCCGAGGTTCTTTCCTCCCGCTTCTGACCATTCTCTTCAGATTTTCCCTTCTCCCCTGTTATTGCTGTTGTGTCTGTGATGTTTCTTTCTTCCTCATTCATCATCCCCATCTGCTTCCACCTCCTCCAGACAGATCCCGGTTACATTTCTCCTCAGCAGGCTTTCCGCCAAAGGCAGGCTGACAATCGGATCCTTGCGGTACCTTCCCTTTAAAAGAAACAAGTGATAATTTCCAACCTTTTTTTGATCCAGAACCAGCCGCTTCACCTCCCCGTTGGGATAATACTCCGTGCGGCTTCCAACCCCGTCAATCTCCTCCATCAGCACCTGGGTATACCGGTACTGCGCCAGGCTTTCCTTGTGGATCAGGACCACGTCTTTAAAAATCAGATCCGCCTCAAAGGCATCCAGGACGTCCTGCAGCCTTTTGGAAAACATAAGGACCGGATGTTGAATCAGATCCGGACGCACCTCACTCCCGTCCCCTGCCAGATAGACCACGGCGGTCTCCCGCAGATTCTCTGCATCCTCCTTCCCAAAGAACCTCCGTCCGCTGGTTATATCAAAATCCCGGAACCCGATGGAACAGGGCAGGTTTATGTCCTGGGTAATATAAAAATATCTCATAGCTTCCTCCCTTGCTGGTTCTGTCTCTCTGCCGTTCCCTGCCTCTCCGCCTGGTCTTGTTGGTCCGCCTGCCCCTGCCAGTCTCGCTGCTCTCGCTGCTCCTCCTGCCCGCTCCTCGCCTTCTCCCAAATCCTCCTCTGCTCCTCCTCATCCCCCTGCTTCAGCATCACCTTCTGAAGCTGCCTTGGATCCAGATGCAGAAACGGCACGCTCTCTGCCGGAAAGACTGCCCCGGCCAGTTCCGCTCCCGCTAAGGACACATTCTCAAACACACATTCAGAGAAATCCGCTCCCGTCAGACAGCAGCCATAAAAGCTGCACCCCTCAAACCGGCTCCCAAAAAAGCGGCTCCCTTCCAGGTTACAGCCCTCAAAGACAATCCCTTTCAGGCTGCACTTCTCAAATACCGAAAAGCGCAGATCCTGCCCCTTTAGCTCCGTCCCCTTAAGCTCCTCCTTATACCAGCACCCAAACACCAGGGCATCCTCCCTGCGGCCTGCGGTCCGGA
Source organism: bacterium D16-56 (assembly GCA_003611875.1). GTDB lineage: Bacteria > Bacillota > Clostridia > Lachnospirales > Lachnospiraceae > Brotaphodocola. The sequence goes on from RAYY01000056.1 coordinate 17,736, forward strand.
CCGCCTCCTTCCAGGCATCCATTCCCTTGCTCCTCCAATCCACATGGAGCAGCATCTCGCTGTCCCCCCAATACTCCCCCCATTTCAAGATCCATTCCCTTGAAAACGGGACCCCCGCAAAAAGCCCCCGCTCCTTCCAGTCCCGCAGTCCCCACCGCAGCAGGCAGGCAATGCTCCGGTCAATCCGTTCCTTCTCCTCAAACATCAGGCTCCGGATATCATAGGCATTTACATAACCCGCGTATTTACGGCTCTGCCCCGTCAGGCTGTCCCACAGCCGGTCAAAAGGCGCCAAAAGCTCCCTGGTCTCCGTCACTGCCTCCGCCGGTTCCGTATCCAGGTACCACCTCTCATCCATGCCCTGCGCCAGCAGCCGGTAGTCCCTCCGGATCAAATCCACACGCAGAAAAGAAAAATGAACATAACAAAGCGGCATCTTCCTCTGCTTTAAAACCGGTTCCCGCAGCCGGTCCACGGCGTCCGCCACAATCCCCTCCCATTCCTTTGCCTGCCCGGAAAGATTCCTTCCCATTTCCTCCCGGTACGCCTGGATAGTCCCTTTTATCTCCTCCTGGTATCTCTCCCATGCTTCCTTCCGTATCATACGTTTCTCCATTCCTTTCCAATGCACAAGATTCCGGGATCACATCTTAATCCAGTGTCACTTGGGAACCCTGAAGCCGGATAATCTGCGGCTCCAGCAGCACCGTCCCCCCGTCCGTGCCTGACATCTTCAGACTTTTACCGGCCTGCAGGACCAGCTCCTCCCCTGCCTGGATGGTCACGTCCCCCTTTGCGCACACCTGCACCTGACTGGCCGCGCTGACCGAGATGGAACCGTCCTCCCCGATGGACAAAGAAGACGCACCGCCGCAGGAAAGCTTCAGATGGCCCGGAACCAGAGAAAGCTCCTGCCCCGACCTGGTCTTTAAATACCGGGCGTTGGGATTGTTCATCCTCTCCGCCCCTTTGTAGCCGCTGACCGCGCTTAAAGCCACTGCCTCCTCCTCCTTTTTAGACGGAAAATACACCCGCACCCGGTCCCCGATCTCCGGCATACAGTACCACCCGCTTCCGTCCGGTGACGCGGACAGGGTGGAATAGGGCATCCACCAATCCGCCGTCCCTCCCTTTTCCCGGTCTATGTCCAGCATCACCTGCACCTGATCCCCTGAAACCCCTGCAACCGTCCCGGACAAAGCCACGCCGATCAGATGCATCGGCCACTTTTTTAAAACCAAAAGCCCACCCGCCGGCTGGATTCCATAGATCCCCGTCATCTCCTCCCGGTCAAACTCATACCGGCAGTAAAATACCGTAAACGCCCCTCCCCCTGCCAAAACCTGCCCGAAGATTCCCAGCCGCTTCCCGGAAGAGATCCAGTACCGGGTAAAGTCAGAACCATGAGCCGGACAGCCATTAGCCTTTTTGGCATAACAGGAACCCATATCCTTTTCCATCTTTAAGACCCGGTAGAAAACCTTCTCCTCCAAAAGCTTTGGAATCCCTGCATAAAGCCGGATTCCCTCCTGACAGCAGTCCGGGGTAAGCACGGCCCCGGTTCCCGACAAAACCCTCTGCAGAAACTCCCAGTCCGTCTCCTCATACTGGACCATAAGCCTTCCGGCTTCTGCCTCCGGCGCTGCATAAAAGCAGCTGCTTCCCGGATAGTCTTCCAGCACCCTGGCCACCAGCTCCTTATATCCCAGGCCCGGATTTTGAAACGAACGGGATTTTTTTGTCTGGTCCAGCAGCCAGCTCCAGCTTTTGGCCTCCGCCACGGCCTGCCTTACCCCCGCGGCAGCCGAGACCGTAAGCTCTGTCAGCACCCCGGAAAAAAGAAGCTCCTTTTCCCCCTCCCTGCCTGCCCATACCTGGACAGGGCTGTTCTCCGGCAGTTCGTAAAGCGCCTCCTCCTCCTCAAAGTACCCCTGGAGTTTTAGGACCCCATGCTCCCCCATCTGGTTTTCGATCACACAGAAGCGGATCCCTGTAAGGGGAATCCCTTCCACCCATAAATCATGTAAACTGTACGCCATGCCTATCCTCCGTCAGCTATTGCCTAAAATCTGTCCGCCATTGCCTAAAGTCCGTCAGCTATTGCTCAAAATCCTCCATCCGTCCATTACAATCTTCCCTTCCTCCATGGAAATGCTGTCCTGAAGACCCTGAAGCCGAACCTTGGTTCCGGCTTTCAGCGTCACCTTCCCCCCAGCCTGGATTGCCCCTGTGGACGCTGCCCCCAGCCGGATCCCCGTATCGGAACGGATCTCCGCCATCCCGTTGTTCAGCAGCTTGACAGACCCTTTTCCGTCCCTCACTGCCAGCAGGATCCCGCCGTCAATGAACTGCACCGTCTTCTGGTCCGGGGTGGTGATGTTCTTCCGGTCCGGATTCCCCCCGGACCGGGAGACCTGCCCTAAGATACTGGAGACGGCATACCCTTCCTTCTCATCCTTTTCCGGGAAAAAGATCCGCACCGAATCCCCTGCCTTTGGCATACAATACCAGCCGCTTCCGTCCGGCGACGCAGCCACAGTGGAATAGGGGAAATAAAAGGCATCCTGCCACGTTCCCGAAGCGTCCGTCACCATCCTCACCCTTACCCGGTCCCTCTGCACCCCGGTAACGGTCCCAAAGACAGACACCCCTGCCAATAGCGGGTTGTGGTACTTTTTTATCTCCAGGCCCTCTGCAAAATACAGGCTGTACTGATTCACCAGCAGCCCGTCCTCAAGGCTTCTCACAATCCCTCCCACAAAAAGCTCCTGCCCTTGGAAAACCACCCTGGAGCCCAGAGGAAGGATCTCACAGGCATTCACCTGGTACACTGCCTGGGCCTTTCCCGTCCTCCCCTTTAAGGCCAGGTTCCGGTATATAAGATACGGCATCCCCTCCCATTCCACCCCCATCTCCTCCCCGGAAAGCCCCGCATACAGCCGGATCCGGCCGCTGGCGCTGTCCGTGTACAGGCAGGCTCCATAGTGGGACAAAAACCGCTTTAAAAACTCCCAGCCCGTTTCCTGGTACTGCATCATCATCTGCCCCACCGGCACGTCCGGAACGGAAATCAAAAGCTCCACCCCGGGATAAGGCTCCAGCGCCTTTAAAAGCAGGGCATGGGAAGTCATGGCCATGTCCTGATAAGAAACATGAAACTTCTTAAAATCCAAAAGCCAGCTATTGGTCACAGCCTGGATATGGATGAAAAAAAGCCCCCCGTCCCCGGACACCTCCATATGGAGCACAATCCCGCTAAACAGACACTGCGGCTCCTCCTCCAAAAGAGCATAGAGGAACACACTCCCCTCCCCTTCATACAAAAGATATTCCTTGGTCTCCTGTTCGGCCACTGCCGTCAGGCCCAAAAGCCCATGCTGGTTCATTCCTTCCTGGATCTCCAGGGAAATCACCGGCACAGCAGCATCCCCGACGGTCATAACCAGATCCTTATACGTAATGGCTTCTCTCTCCATCTCATTCCCCTCCCCGGTTCCTTTCTTCCATCACAAGCAGGACAGCCTCCAGAAGCACCCCCATCCACTCCCGGTCCCGTTCCATACAGGTAAAGGTTCCGCCCAAAAGCTTCCCCTCCCTCTCCCAGCGGAACCCGATGGAATAGGTGCGCCCGCCGGCAGTGGGAAGACTGTAAGAAAAGTATTCCAGGTCCCCCTGTTTCTGACGGTTGAGCAGCCGTGGATACAGATTCCCATCCTTCAGCACATCCACAGCCCCCTGGATCCATTCCTCCATGGACGGCTGCTCCCCGGTACAGTCACCCAGCGCAAGAATCATAGAGACTGCCCATTCTTTGCAGGACCAGAACACACAGTCCTTTTCCTCCCTCTCTGTGTCAAAAAAGCCCTCCATCCAGGGAAACCTCCATGCCCCGCAAAGGATTTCCCGCTCCGTAAAGGAAATAGCCAGCCCGTCAAACATAACCTGCCCTTTGCGGATTTCCTCCATCAGTTCCTCCCGTGTATATGCAGGACTCTCCTTTGTGTCTGGTGTTTCTGGTGTTTCTGGTGTTTTTGGCGTACTTGATGTTTCTGGCGTCTCTGGTGTTTCCGGCTCAAGCCCTCTTTGTTCTTCCCTTTCTCTCTCCTCCCGCGCCGCCCGGGCAAGCAGCGCGATTGAACGGTCCATCTCCATAAAATGCCTCCTCCCTGTTATTTTTACGCTTTCTGCTCTCTTTACTACTGCAATCGGAACTCCCCACCGGATACAATAATATCTTCACTCAATTTAATGCTTGTTTCCTTTTGCTTAATCCTTAAAACATTCTCTGCTGACAAGGTAACATCCTGATCTTCACTTGCCACTGTCATCTGGCCTTTGGCACGGATACGGATGTCCTTGTCACTCTCGATCCAGATCCCATGATCATCGGATATCTCTATAAAACTCCCTGCATTGTTTGTAATCACAAGCCCTTTTGGTGTAAAACGGATTTCTTTGTTATATTTATTCCTGAAAGATTTTTCATCCGGATTCAAGCGGCCGTTTTCCGTAGGTAAATGGACTGCGCTGATCACATAGGCATTCCTTTCGTCCGCATCCGGAAAATGGAGTCGGATCCGATCCCCTTCTTCCGGCATACAATACCAGCCTGTGCCGTCTTGTGAGGAATACACGGTTGAGAAAGGAAACCAGCGGCAGGAACTGCTTCTATACTCATCCTCCTCTAATTCAACAAAAACCATGTCCCTCTTTACTTTCTTCACTGTACCCAGCATAGACGCCCCTGCAATACGCTCCCCATGCTTTTTATTAGAAAAGCATTCTTCCTCCAAAACCAGATGATACTCATGTAAAAGCTCCCCCTGCTGCAAGCGGGACTGTATCCCAAAAATGCAAAACGGCCTCCCGCCAACCATCACCTGATCCCCCATGCTATGTATTTCCCTGCTTGTAAAGCATAATGCCCCAATGCTTCTTTCCATGCCCGGAATTAAGCGCTTCTTGTATCTCTTATATCGTTCGGACTCTGGAAACGCCACGGTTTCTCGTTTGGGAAACTTTGTAAAATACCGGGTTCCCACAGTCAGAACCTCCGGGATCAGGAACTCTCCGCTCCTGACTGACAGACGTTTTGCGAACTCCCAATCCGTTTCTTTATATTGCACGACCAGATCCCTTACTGCCCTTTCAGCTCCCCTGCCGGTCACAACCCCATTCTGGAAATACTCCTGAGTAATCACTTCATACATTTTTTCATAGGTTTTCTGTTCTTCCTGGAATACCCGTATGTGCTGCCTTTGATCCATCAGATATGTCCCGCTGACCAATTC
>RAYY01000057.1 GCA_003611875.1 bacterium D16-56
AAAATCCTCCAAATGCTTTGAAGGTTTTACTTCTTTTGCCATTTTATGTACTTCCCTCCCTCCGGACGATACCTTACATCCGGGCACAATACCGTGAAACAATATGCCGGCATCCTGGCAGACCATGTTCCACATGGTGCCGTTTTCAGGATACGGTCATACTGATCCTGCCTTGATTTTGTGACCTCGCCGCTGCTTCTTTTTCTTGCTTTTGATAGTTTTCCCATTTGTCCTCCGTTAAATATTTCTAAGGTTGGGATCGTCAAAAATGTTGCCGATAACCTCATATTCGTAATCTTCCATCCAATCCTTAAAAGGTCTGTAATATCCTTGTATTCTGTGTAACCCAAAAGCCCCGTGCTTCATTTCAACATATCCACGTTCAATACAATACTCAACCCAATTTCCTCCAATGTACTGCCTGCAAGAAACAAAGTCATTCTCAAAAATCTTCCTGCCATTCTTGTCGGTCAGTCCAGTGTACTGGCAGACGGTTTCTGGCATAACTGTGCAACACCCGCCATCTACCAAATGTATTGTATCTTCGCCATCGTTCCAAAAATTATGCACATAATACCCCTCCACCCAAGCGCCATAATCTTTTCTTTTCCCTCTAAATAAAATCTCTCTCATTTCTCTATTCCCTTTTTGCTAAATTTCAGTTTAGTTGAATTTGTCCGAATCCACCCATTCAACCATCGCCCATATGCTCATCGATTTCATCCAATCAGCATAAGTTTTCTTTCAATTCCTTAATTCTTCTTTCCAAGTACCACTTAGCTTTTTCGAGGTCTTGTATTTCTTTTTCCTTGTCCTCTATGCCAGCGGAATGTTTTCTGCCAGCACGAGAAACATATTTCACCACATTCCCCAAACAAAACCCCAACTGCTTATCCTCTATGTAATCTATAACCTCAATCTTTGTTCCAGCATAATGCTGTGGCCTGTTTACTTCGTCAAATGTCTTGTCCATTCCTATTCCCCCACGATAATATCATCAAAGACTATAGGCAGTTTCTTTTTTAGTTCTACCAACAACGGGATTGTGACTTCCCTCATTTGAGGGTGTGCCGCCTTTGCTATCCTCAGTTTAAAGAAATTACGCCACTCTCTGTAATTTGCCGTAATGGTGATTTCCGTCTTTGTACTGTTTGGCAGTACAGAACGTGCTTCCTGTGGTGTTGCACCACTGTCTAATAAACTGAAATAGTGTGCTTCTGCACTCTCCATTGCGTGTTTCCAGAAAGTGTAAGAATCAGACAGTGGAGAGAAAAAGCAAGGCTCAATAACTGTAATCTCTTTTCCAAACTTATCTTTGCTGTAATTGCAGTAACGTGTACTTTCCTGTGCAAATGACGCTATTCTGTGCCGCACAAGTTCATGTGATACACCACGGTCAACAATGAATTTAACTGACAGAGAAGAATGTTCAATCATGGCTTCATGCCCTCTGACAATAATCATCTTGACGAAGTCCCTTGCTGATTCTCCGTCCTCTGTGATTTTGTCTTCGGACTTATAGCATACACGGCCTATCTTCTCAATGTGCTGTAATTCCTCAATGCCATCCTTTGAAATTTCCGTTAAAATCTCATATCTTGCTTTGGTAATTTTCATTTTCTTTTTCCTTCACTTTCTCCTTTCGGCTGCCGTTTTAATGCCTGGCCGCACCACCAACAATAAACATCATCTTCTCCGACTTCTGAATCACACTCGTTACAGAAAAGGCCTTCCTCATCTTTCCCAGGCTGGATCGGCGTGTTCTTCTTTTTCAGGACAGCAAAAAGCTCAATACTACCTAATTGCTCATAATCATATAATTCCTGCATCCAGTTTGAGGACACATCAACCTCTAACCTTCCTGTTTTCGTAATCCTGGATAACCGCCGCATAGGTGGAATTGAATTCTCTCTCATCCTGCATTACTCCTTTCATCATACCCCCACTAAATCTTAATCTAATTGAAAAGGGTTACAAAATAATTCCTCCTTGGGATACACTAATTCTCTACAGCGCTCATACAATCCCGGATAGATTTGAGGGTTAAAATTAAATCCATACTTTTTGTGAAACTCATCATTACTCATCCGGAACCATTCACACCCAAGTTTTATCATATCGTAACCCTTAACACTTCCATCCGAGTATATAACCTGCAAACTTCCCATAATTGGAATTAATTCACGAATATATTTAGCTTTCATGATCTCTATCCTTCCAAACCTTAATACCATTTACTTCCACTCCCCCGTCAACCGCAATGACCAGACACTGCCTTCCGTCGATTTCCCGTGTTTCCACCAAGTCAGTCCGTTCAGGATTAATCTTAATGATCACATCAGGGGTTTTGACCTCAAAGACCCGGGGATTGATTAAGTTGCCTGCATAGATAGCAGCTTTCTCTCCGGCAGTCTCATTAAAGCTTTTGTCAAAGGCTTCCATCTGGCCTTCTTCAACCCCGCTGTTTTCCAGAAGGGTTCTTACCTGATATTTGTCTAAAACCAAAGGTTCCGATGCATCCTTATGTTCCTCCAGCATCTCACTTAGATTCTCATAGATCGTCTTTACTGTCTCATAATCACAGACATGTCCCAGGGTTTCCTCAATAATGGCCTGAAACGATTCCTTCTGAAAATCTGCGGCAAGAGGCAGAGGGCATCCCAAAAGCTGTTCAATAAACCCGTCATGAAGATCACTATGGTTCTTAGAATAATATAACGTGCTGTGAATGTCAGTGGAGCGGTCATTAAAAGAAGGAAATAAAAAACCCAGCTCTGGAAGCCCTACCGCCCAATCCCGTGTGCGGTTCTGAAAGGTGTTGTCCACTTCATTGTAGCTGAGTCCAGGCTTGGACAGGTCTACAGGGCAGATACAGCAAAGTATATAATGGAATACTTCATCGGAGGCATCGTCCATAGAAAGCCTGTCAGAAGTACGTCCAGGAATATCATAAGCGTCATCAATTATCAAAATCAGATAATTCCCCACATAATCATAAGCTTCAATAATGCGGTCATAGAATGCCTCTAAAAGCTCATCATCCTGAAGACGGCTGTTGCGCAGACGAAGGAGAAACTCCTGGGTCCCGCCCTCCCACTCCGAATCTAAGGGAAAGGCCAGGTTAACCAGATTCTTTCCTAGGGAGCCGGATAAGGTTTTGCGAAGAATCTCAAAATATTTAAACATATCTTCCTCAGGCAGAGAGAGGAACGCTTCCTTGATTTCTGTTTTTTTATTTTTCTCACCATCCACATAGCATCCGCAGATTCTTGAGATAGAACAGCCAGATGGGGTAAAAAGACGTTTGATTTCTGAAATTTCTTTTTTATTCATAAAACTATCTCCTGTAAATGTAATTCTTTAATTTAGTTTCACATCATCTATATCCAAACATTGGTTCCATAGTTCTTCCAGGCTCTTTTTATTCTTCCATGTATGTGCTAATTTGATCTCTGCCTGGACAAACGGCCATATCTGATCCGGGTATCTTTTCATGTTCTCAACCGCATGTTGATCCCCCATAAACATACAAGCCATGCAGGAGCATCTCCCCAAATACTCATAACAGAAATGAGGCTCCAAATGTAATTCCCTCCCCATTTCAAACATCTTCCCTTTTTCATAATCCAGGCATGGGCGAAACCAGTGGCAGGTAAAATCCCCTTTCCTTTTCGTCCACAGCGTTGTACTGTGGTATTCTATTTCCGGTAATTTTGCACGGCTCCGGCTCTCATCCCGCCGCTCTCCTGATATAAACAAGCATTTCGTACCCAAAATATCTCTATGGGTTCGTATCCAATGGTCTGTTACACCCGTTTTTAAATACGCAGTACACCACCGGTTCTTCATATCCGGCCACTTCAGTCTCTCCTCAATCAGAAGATTCAGGAAGCCTTTGGGATGCCGCAGCAGTACTGGGGTAATTCCTAAAAAAGCTGCTGTCTTATAGAACATTTTGATATTTTCCGGATACTCAAAACCTGTATCACAGTATAAAAGGAACATCTTTTCCTTTGGAAATTCCTTCAAAGCCCAGTACAATGCCCCCGTGCTGTCTATCCCGTTAGAATAACTTACAATGACACTGGTATAATCGGTCTGTACCCCTTCTGATACGATTTTATTTGTCTTAGCCATAATCGAAAGGAGCCTGCTATAGCATTACCCCGGCCGGAGGCTCCAGCCCCTTTCCATTTTTAAATTTTAATTTGATACTCTTTCCCTGTTTTAATATCTTCCAGCATTTTCAATGCCCATCACCGCCTATTTCATCAAAAAGATCCATAATTGGTTCATTCATAGCCATTTCACAATTTGCAACCCCCTGAGTGTAATAGGAATCCTTTAGTTCTATCCCTATCGTCCGTCTGTCCAAGCGAAGCGCCATATAGTTTGAGGAGGCTATTCCAGAAAAAGGATCAAGCACAATATCCCCTGGATTTGTCCAAAGACATATACAACGTTTAATAACTTCTAATTGCAGTGGGCATATGTGTCTTTCGTCTTCCTCTGCCCTGGCTGATTTCTTTTGTAAAGTATCTGACTGCCGGATATCCATCCAGACCGGCGATGCATACTTCTGCCATAATCCAACTGGAAAATCCTCATTTGTGTGCTCAATCGGCTCCGGATTCTCCCCTGGTTTTCTCATTGTAATAACATAATCAGGGATTCCCTGACGGCACATAGACGAATCTTTTTTTAACTGCTTATGCAACAACCCTAAAGCTTTTGTCCGCTGCATTTCCGTAACAGGGTTTTTCCAAATGCATACTTCACTGTGAAAAATAAACCCTGTTTCCTGGAAAATATGGATAAGTTCTCCCCGAAAATCTTTTAATCCGATTACCCCATCCCTCTGTTTCATCAGGGGAATGTTAATACAATGAAAACTCAATAATCTTCCTGGCATTGTAACCCGGAATAACTCTTTTACTAAGTAGCGGAAATGTTCATAAAACTCACAATCTGTTTTGCTGTTCCCCATATCCCTGTTACTGTTGGAATATGTATACAGGGATGAAAATGGCGGAGAAAAAATGGTATAGTGAATACTATTTTCCGGGATCCCCGTCATCACTTCACATGCATCTCCATGGTACATCGAATAAAATTCTTCAATTCGCTGGCCTAAGATTTCCATCTCTGAATTCCTCCCATTCTGGCAATCTCATAATTGTATTTGCTTCATACTGGCTTATCATCTGGTAAGTCTGTTTCAGCTCTTTTCGGGTAATTTCCTTTGTCCAGCTAATCATCTCCTTCTGCATTCTTCTATTATCCTGATCCTTCCTCTCAATATTTTCTTTTACACAACCCTCTTTTGCAGAAATGATAATATACACATTAACTTCATGAGCTTGTCCAAACCTCCAGCACCTTCGAAGCGCCTGGTAATACTGCTCATAAGAATCAGATAACCCAACAAAAATCATATTATGACATTGCTGCCAATTCATTCCAAACCCTGCGATTGAAGGCTTTGTAATAAGACATTTGATCCTATCATTTGAAAAATCCATCATGGTTTCTTCCTTATAGGACGGCTTATCTGATCCCTTAATCTCCCAGGAATCTTCGCATAATTCCCATAATCTGTGGCTTTCACAATTCAGATCACACCAAATGATCCACTGCTCATCATTGCTGTTGACAAGTTCAGCCGCCTTCTTACATCTTAACTCAAGGCTTTCTTTTCTTGCATTTCTCCTCTGTGTCAAGGTGAATGTCTCTGTTATTGGTTCATCCCCATCTACTATGATTTGATTGATATGTAATGGCGGCAGATCATAACCACTAACCTGATACCCCAAGTTCACCGGATTATCAATAAATACCGCCCAAGACGACATCCATTTCCAGAAAACCCCTTCTGCATGACGCTTCAACCGCCATTTGGATGTATTCCCTCCATCATGGACAAAATACATGGAAAGCATTTCATTACGGCTCATAACACCTAAAAACTCCGCATGATTACCCAGCTCCATAAAATCATTTGGCGCCGGCGTAGCGGTACAGGCTAACTTAAAGGCTGTTTTAGAAAAGCAGTTTATAATCTGGTTCCTGATCTTTCCTGTGAAGGACTTTAATATACTACTTTCATCCAGAACTACGCCTTCAAACTTATCACATTCAAATCTGCCTAGTTTCTCATAATTTGTAATGTTTATCCCTGGCCGGATGTCTTTTTGCGATTCACAAATATGCACCTGGTACCCGAACCTTTCCCCTTCCTTTTTGGTTTGGGCTGCCACTGATAAAGGGGCCAGGATCAATACATCCCCTCCTGTTTTATTATGGACAACCTGAGACCATTCAAGCTGCATAAGCGTCTTCCCCATGCCGCAATCTGCGAATATAGCGCTTTTCCCTTTCTTTATAGACCAGTGCACAATATCCCTTTGAAAATCAAACATCAAAGGGTTCAGATCCTGGTTATCCACATCAAACCCGCTATTTGGGAACATGACTGTTTTCCGTTTAAGAAAATCCCCATAACCATCCATATACATCACCTCGTTTAATCGTCCGGGACAAATATCCGGTATTTTTTACCACTGATTTTTTTATCAATCACCTTAAAATCCAGCGTCCGGTTAATCTGTTTTGAAAATTCAACATTACTCATAGCCTGCAGGCTATTAGCAAGGCAATATTCCTGATACCGCTTATATACCTTGTTTGTAGGTTCATTCTCTATCTTAAAATCTTCATCCTCACATTCCCGGATAAATCCAAGAATAGGGTTATTGCGCTGTCTGTAATCGTCAAGCTCGTCCTGGACTTTTTTAGGGATAGTAAACTGCTGCCTTTCAAGAATACGCTTTAAGCCTGCAATCCCTAAATTGATTAAATATTCCATAACATCCGCATGGCCTACCAGATCACGCCGAATGTTTGACTTAAACCCATTTTTTTCAACGGTAAATTTTGCATTGAATGGGACGATTACCAGACGATCCAGAACTGCCCCGCTTTTGTCCTTTATCCTGGGAATATCATTTGCTGAAAACACCAGCTTTGAATAATTGTTAAATTCAAAAGGATCGCTTCCTTTCCTCTCAACAGATATCCGTTCCCCAGTCACCAGCTTTTTGAATATGGCAGAATTCCCGATAAATTCATCACTTATATCGTCACCAATATTTGCCAGTTTCCCCATCATCTCAACAGTCTTAAACCGATCCCCCAATTCTTTCAAATCAAGAGAAGCTACATTTTCTTCGCCTAAAAGGCTTTGTATCACAGCAAGAAATGTGCTTTTCCCGTTGCTCCCGTCTCCGGTAAGAATAAAAGCTTTCCTCAATTCATTCCTACGATAAAAACAATACCCAATCATCTCCTCTAATAAAAGCCTGATCTGCGGATCATTGCAAGAAACCCGGTTAAGCATTTCATCAGCAGCTTTTGAGTATGCTTCTGGATTATAATTCCAATGGATTTTATTAGTGATGATATACTCTGGAGAGAACTCTGAAAATGAATCATTCAAAATGTTGTAGATACCGTTTTCAAATGCAATCCAGTCTGCATCATTAGAATTTACATTGTCACGAATGGAAATGTTTAAGTATTCAAGGACTTCTGTTCTTTTCGCCCGGCTCAGGGAAGGAATATGCCGGATCATGGCAGCTTCCATGGATGATCTTCCTGATAGATAGATCCCATCCTGATAGATATGAAGCTGGTTGTTTATCCTGATAATGTAGTTATTGTTCTTCAAAAAGGTTGCGAACCTATCAAACAAGAACGTGGAGCTTTTAAAGAATATCTGCTTCTTAAAGGCGTCGTCCCGGAGGATGGTCTCTAATTCCTGCTCTGGTAATGGATCTTTTAGCACAAACTGATTGATGATCCGGATTGTTTCCCTTGCTTCTTCCACGCTGAAATCATTACTTTGTAATACCAACTCATAATTAAAGAGGCTTTGGTTCCTTCCGTCCCCGTCTTCCATATCAAGGAAATTCAGTTTTTGTTTTGACTTTAACGGATGGAACCAACGGGGAATTGTTTGATATTCTCCGTTATCTTCAATATCCCATTCTGTAAATCGTTCTTCCCCCTTATATTTCAATACTGCATAGCTTGATTTACCACCAAGTTTAATATCAGCAACTAACCCAATTGCTAAATTGCAACCCGTTTTATTAGCTGATACACCACCATTTTTTGCAAATATATGTTTCCCTCTTGTCGTTTGATTCACCGCAACATTAAGTTGTAAATCTTCTATAATGTTCATTGCAATTTCCGCTTGTTCACTATCATCAATGTCAATCAATATAGTATCATCTGCAAGAATCCCGGCGTATTCAGGGTAATCTTTGACTTCCTCATAACTTAAAAGTTGCTTTGATTTTTTTCCCTTAAACGACATAACACACACTTTATCTCTGGCAGGAATGAAACCCTTAAAAAGTGACAGCATATTCTTTGTCATTGACTTTTCCCTTACCTTTTCGATGAGGTTTTACAAATACTACTTCATGCACATATTGATATCCAAATATAACCTGCATCCGTCCCCTGCCGCAATCCCATGTAATATTTAAAACATCCATCATGTCACCCCAAAATCTCCTAACCGTTTTTTTGCAAAATTAACATACCATGCCTTATCCAGCCTGTCAGGGACGGAAACACCATTCACCGAATCATTCCAAATGAAACAATGTTCAGGGGAATTTGTAAGCTTTGCAGCCGTCTTCCTCATGGCATGGACTTTCTTCACCCCTGGATCGGAAACAGACCTTGAAGCGAACACCCGGACACATTTTTCTTTTATTGGCTTATCACCGTAAAGGATATGCGTATATTTACTGCTGATTTTGGAAACAAGCTGAAATTCCCGCAAATCATCACATTCCCAGATGGTTCTTTCCACAGGTATCCCCTTAATCATGTAATCAACCAATGCCTTATTAATAATGGGAAGGTCATAGTTTAGATCATTCAGCTTCATCACATAACCACCTTTCGCCTTTACTGCCCCAGTTTCACGATCAATGAGAAGATAGTTGTTCACATCTTTCTGGTAAATGTCCCCCATAAAAGTGTCAAATTCCATGTTCATACCTGTGCGCTGTTCCCACTCATAGACAATATCATCCAGAATGTCAAAATCTCTTTCGTAGTTATCCAACCTTACAATAATCCCGTCCGTGTTATTCTGGACCAGCATACAATATGGTTCGATGTGTTCGACCAAATCCAGCAAAAGCAGCTGTCCGTTTACACAAATACTGTTATTGCTCATAGGATCATACAAAGCAGATTGACGTTGCTTCATCTGCCCGGAAATAGCATTATCCATGATCTTAAAGGGCTGTCTTGCTTTCTTGTCCCCCTTTCGCTTGAATTCTATGTTGCTGTCATGGATGAACTCAAAATTTTCCGGGCGGCTCATCACCCGATAACCGAACTTATATTTCTTTTGAAGGGAAGGATAATAGGCGGTCACATCAATGATCAAAAACACCCCAGAAGCGTGAAACTTTGCCCTTGCACCATGACCACCACCCCATGAAAAAGTATGCTCCACACCCGCCACAATCACTTTATCCTGCTTCTTTTTGTAATCATGGTTTTCCGGACTTTTGTACCAGTCAGCAATATGGCGGTATTTTTTCAGATCAAGACAATCCAGAATCGGGAATTGGAATTCATCGTCGAAACTTTCCCCTTTCCGATTTCCTCCTAAAATTTCGGCCGCAAGCTGCGGTTTGGTTTTGGAAATAAAATCAATGGGAAGTTTAAAATGCTTGATGAAGTACATCATTGTGTTAAATTCTTCTGTCCGTTTCAAGAACACTTCCATAGTGTTGTCTACATCATGGTTGCAATATCTGAATGTTTCCCTGATCTCTGCATCCGTCAGCTTCCGGTCAATGTTAAATGGGACGGAAGTTTCTTTTATATCATGCCCCATAAACCCCTCAAAAGACTTGAGGCCCCGGTCTGTCCCCAGCATCACATCATAATTCAAAAGCGGGATATTCCTGAACATGGCGGGCGCAAATTTCCACCCAGGATTCCCCTCGGCAATGATATAGTCACTTACTTTTTTGGGATCGAACCTGCAAAGGATACCTTTCAGGATATACTGATCATAATGCCTGCTATTAAACCCACACCAGATTTCTTTTTTACTCTTTTCATACAAAGAGTTCAGTTCATCGGGAGAATTGACGATCTCATAGGTTGTCCTGGTTGACGTATCTTTTACAACCACAAGCCAGTCATACTTGAAAACCTCAAAATCATAAAAAAGAATATAAATCACTTCCCTTCCTTTATAGGACAGATCCCTGGGAAATCACTTCCCAGGGATCTCCACATCCCGCTGTCCCTGCTCAATCCTCCAGAACATAAACTTCCTTGATCTCAAACACATTGTAACCTTTACTGTTCTCCCTGTAGTCAAGCAGATATTCAAAGTTTCCGTCAATAACTTCCCACACATCCATAATCACGTCATTGTACTGGTTATAAGTCTTGAAGGTAACGTCTGGCTTTTCCCCTTCCTGCACCTCTGATACAAGGGAGCGCAAGAACTCATTTACAATATGAATCTGGAATCCCTGCATTACCACCTGATTCATAAATATCAAACTGCCTTTATACTCGCCGTCAAGAATTTTCATCCAGCAAGTGAACATAGCATCTCCCTTCTTGCTGGTTGTCAATTCCATCTTATTGATCTCTACCTCGTATGTATCATGGGGAACCTCACGCCTTCCTCCATTTTCGGCTGCCTCCTCGACATCTTTTGCAAGGCCTTCCGTATCGATCTCTTTATCAAACTTATCCCAAATGTTTACTCCCATCGTCTCATCACCTTTCTTAAAACTTAGTATTTAGGTTTCCAACCGTCAGCTTAAATGCTTCTGCACGGGTAAACCCTTGCGCCATATACGCATCAAAAAACTTTTTCGCCGTATCAGCGGATTTCTTCGCTTTATTTTCAACGTCCTGAGATTCCTTCTTACCAAAAGGGGAATCCGGTTTAAAAGCCTTTTTTGCTTCCTCCTGCCTTTTATTTGCAGCAGCCGCAAGAAAAGCGGCTGCAACATCATCAGAAACGGGTACACCAAATAAATTCATCATCTATCACACCTTCCCCTTTCTTTAATCTCTCGCCCTGCGTCTGCGTCGGGTTCTTTCTTCCTGCGGCTTATCTGCACCTGTTTCTCCAGGCTGTTCAGATGGATTCGCAACAGGGGATTCTTCCGACTGACCTGCCAGAATACCCATGGCTTTATCATCAGTATTTTCCTGCCTTTCCTCTGTGCCCGTTTCAAGGGAACCCTGTGGTTTTTCCGGTTTAGAAGTATTATCTGTAGAGTTTTCCCCTTTTGGGCTGTCCTGCGGCTTATCTGCACCTGTGATGGGTGTTTCCGCTTTCCTTCTGATTGTTCTCCCTTTTTTTTCATTTCCAGGGGCAGGCGCCGCCTGCTTTCCGGCTGCTGCGTTTGCGTTGGCTTCATCATATACAGTAAAGAGGGCATCCACATCCAACGGAATATCCTTAACATTTACACGCAGCCGCCCGCCGCCAAAGATCACTTCATTGGACTTGAAATTGAAAGTCCTGACTTCATCATCCGCCACAATCCGTGCAACCACGTCTACCATCCCAGCCACCTTGTTGGCCACCTTATCCTGTAGGTTCGGCTTGACCGCCGTGATCTTGTCGCCGCCCTTCTTGGTGATATCCTTTGTGGTATCCTCATGGGAAATCAGGATGATGTTCTCATAGTCAAGATTCATCAGCTTTTTCAGCGTGTTTAAAAACTCACCCCGAACCTTATCCCATGCCCGAAAGGAATCGTCAGATTCATGAGTAATACCCATTTGCTGGTACATATAAAGCCGGCAATGCTCATATAAATCTTCCAGAAGATCAACAATAATCGTCTTGAAGGTGTTATCCTTCTTTTCCAGTTCAGCAACCGTATCTTTAAACACTTCCCATGCCAAAGTTCTTTTCGTCTGCCGTCCCTCAACGCGCACATCATCCTTGATAGAAATAACCGGGGCATCCACAAAACGATAATTCCCATCCGTATTCAGCATCAGCGGATCAGGGAAATTATTGGCAAAAGTGGTTTTGCCGCAAAACGGCACACCATAAATCCACATTACACGCTTTGTAACTGCTTCAATATTCCTTCTCTTGTTTTCAGGTAACTTCATAAAATAGTCCCATCCTTTCTCACAAAATTCTTGATACTCACAATACTTACATAAGTAACTTTTTTCCTGCGGGAACTCTGTTTCCTCGTTCACCGCTTTTATTTCAAACAAGAATCCAACCACCTTATCCATGCTGAATCCAATTTGAACAACTTTAACTTCCACCTTTGAGAGTTCCTCTTTCAATCGTCCACGGAAGTTTTGCAAAGTTTCCGTTTTCTTCTGCCTGATTGACACTTTGGGGACAAAAACAAAATATAAATTCCGGATCTTCTTCTCAGGGTTGTCCCTCTCGAAGAAATACTTGTAAAGATGAAGCTGCGCCGACTCTTTATAGCCTGATACATTATTTGAATACTTGAAATCATAAATGTCATACAGACCACCATATTTTCCTTTTTTACAAGTACCGCTGTTTTCATACAAACAATCTTTTTCACCGCACCTGGAACAAATAACATCCTTTTCATCCAGATTAAGTGAAACAGGTACCAGGTAATCAATAAAACCACGAAAATCCTCATCCGAAATTTCCACTTCAAACTGCCCACCCTGCGGGATAGCTGCCCTTGCCAGCGGGATCACGGTTTCCATCTTCATGACCTCATTGATATGTTCATCCGTGATGATCGGATAGCTGAGATAATATTCGTTCACTGCATCTGCAAGGCTTTTTTCAATGCCTGTGTGGACCGCCTGGCCGACAATCAATGGGTTATCCGCCTCTATTGGTGAATTGGTGCTTATCCCTTCCAAATATCGCATTTTGTACTTAAATTTGCATTTTTCAAAACAATCAATTCTTGAATGTGAATATTGCAATCTATCACCTCCTCCAAAAATTTTTTAAACTGCTCAAAACCTTCCGGGTAAAGGAAAATCCCTACCCCGCCAGATTTATTGATCCGGCTAATGTTTAACTTTTGCAGCTCAGAAGGTCTTCCATTCGAAGCCTTTACTTCAACTGCCAGCATTATTCCATTTACACAACATATTAGGTCTGGTATCCCGGACTTCTGGAAACCACCACCCCAAATCTTTGTGTACCATCCCACCATAGGGGCATCCATGCGGTCAGAAGGATAACCAGCGGGGTATATACCCACGGAATGGAAATATTTCTTGATCCGGTTTTCAAACAGTTTTTCATCTGCCATCTGCCCACCGCCTTTCTTTTTCGTTTTGCCAACAAGACAAAGCACTTTATAATTTGTAAAAGCGCATACCTGTTTCCCGTCCACCCAGCCGATATATACGGGTGTATCTCTGATATAGTTATGCTTAACCAAATGTTCACTCCAGCACTTGTAAAATGCCGTCTTTCCTTCACCCTCTAACGGAAAAATTTTTGTATTGTTGACCTTGCACTCCTTCAACCAAAGATCGAAATTATCCATTGTCAACTTCCCCCATGTTCACGGCTGTTTCAAACTGTTCTTCCAGAGATTGGCGGCTGTATCGTTCATAACAGTCCAGACAAAGAATTTTTCCTCCATAACCATGAAAAAGCTCTCCCATTTCAGCCGATTCCCTGATCTCATCAGCCGTGTATCGTTCGCCGCACAGGGAACAATGATATTCTTCAGACTTACCCCATCCTTCAAACGTGCTGATCTCTGTCATCACCTTAAAGATGGATGCAAAATGCCGGATCGCATTATCCCGATCAACATTGTGCTTGTCAGCCATAAAAACCACCCTGCTAATCACATCATTCGCTGCCCCGATAAAATCTTTCATATAAACAGCATGTTCTTCATCATTCAGGTATCGGTCAGGAGAAAGCTGCATAGTCTTCCTTACTTCACCGTTCTCTGGTATTTCTTCAAAAGCTTCCACCAGTTCGCTTACAGTCAATACTTGCTTATCTATAACACACACCTTCTTTCTTCCCGTTTGGTTTAAACCGTCCCCTATCACTATCCTCTCACTTCAATTTTGACGGAAGCGGACACATTGGAGGTTTTGGTATACTTTGCAGCCACATCCGGCAATTCCTTTTTCAGCTTTGCACTGTCAATGCTGTTTCTGACCATAGGGGCAGTATAGGTAAAGGTCACACTATCACTTTCAAACTTCTTTACCCCATACTGCTCCATAGCCTTGATAAGCTGCGCCCGCATTCCCTTTTCCTGCTCCTCAATCTTTTTCTTCTGGATCGTAAGATCTGCAATCGCTTTTATAACTGCAGCAGCATCCTTCTTCATCACAACAAGGGCATCTTCTTGATTCATCTGGGCAAATCCGCAATCTGTAAGGTTACCCAGATTATCACATAAGTCGTTGCACCTCTCTTTTTCCTCACACTGGCAGCAACAACATACTTTTCCTTTCAGGCAGCTATCGGCCATATTACACAGAATCATTCCTCTTTTCTCCTTTCGATTTCTTCATTAAATTGTTGTTGATACTGGAAAACACTTTTTGAATAGTTAATTTCAAAAATACCTTTTTCCCATAACCGGACAGCCCCGGATTCCCCTAAGTTGTAAGCCATAAGGACCTTTTCGGGGGTTTTATACTTTTCAAACAATTTCCGAAGGATGAACATTCCAGAACGAATATTGTTGTAAGGTTCAAGGAAGTCTGTCACCCCAAGGGTTTCCGTTATCAAAGCATGATTTATCTCATTTATCTGCATTAACCCATAATCTTTACTTTCACTTATCACATTAACTCGAAAACTGCTTTCCTGCTGAATCAATGCCATCACAAAGGTAAAATCAATCTCATAACCTTTAGACAAATAAAAAATGAATTTCTGCAAGTCCTCACTGATCGGCACATCCAACAGGACAAATTCATCATCATCTTTTACTTCCATGATTTCACCTTCAAAAATGATCCCGTCATATCTCCCATACACCAGAGCTTTTTCCGCTTCTGGCTTTTGAGCCAACCCTTTATGCAACACCCTGCATCCCCACCCAATTCCAAATCCTATAATAAAGAATATAACCGCCACAATTACCCATGAAATCAGCACCCTCTCACGGATTGAAGCTTTCTTCATATGCCTTGAATAGCTCATCAGTGTAGTCCTTTCTTTGTTCTAATGTGCGAAGAATATCTTCCTCCACCGTTCCAGGGCATATCATATAGTAATAAAAGCAAGTGTGTTTCTGCCCAATCCGGTGAACCCTCTTTTTTGACTGCTCAAAAAGTTCGCTTCTGTCCGTAAGAGAAAAGTAAACCACTTTGTTTGCCTTTTGAAGATTCAACCCCATTGCGCCTGCCTGATACTGAACAAAAGTAATGGAATCCTCATTTTTTTCAAAGGCATCTAAATCTTTTCTTTGTCCGTTGACAATGGAAACGGGCTTTTCTAATTCAATAGCAACATCCAACAAAACATCCAGTTCATCATTGAAGTTATAGAATACAATCATCCTGTCTTCCGTTGATTGAACTAAATCCCGGAAAGCCCCCAGACGATCCTTATTCAAATAACTGCACATCATCCGGGCATAAATTCGTTTTGAAAGGATGGTGTCACCGATAAACTCCCTTCCTTCAATCGTGATGATTTCATCACGCATAAACTTCCAGTATTCTTTTGTTGGTTTGGAATGAACTGGGATCACCACCTGTTCGGGAAGGTCAAACACTTCTTCCGATTTCATAAATATAGCGCCATGTTCGGCAAGTTTCTTTTTCAGACGGTCAACATTCTTATAGCCTACCACATGGGGAATCTTAAACCCGCTGTTGTGATCTTCAATCCATTCCGTTTCAACATACTGTTTGTAAAAAATGTCTTTGTTGATATTCCATCCAAGCAGCCGAAGCTGTGACCACAATTTTTCATACTTCCCAGCCGTTGGTGTGCCGGATAGCAAAATCACGTTTTCGGGCTGCATTTTCAAGATAAATTTTGACCGTTTAGTCGTTTCATTTTGGATGATAGAACTTTCATCAAGCATCAAGGTAAACCCGCTTATATGGGCGAAATATGAACGCCTGAACACTAAATCATAATTTATAACACCTACAACATAGTTTTCAGAAAGAAGCCCGCCTTTGCCTTCTGTGATTGCCTGAAACAAATCACAATCCTTTTTCATGGTCAAATTCAAAACTAAATAATCACCGTTGTAATGTTCTTTGAAGTGCTCAACCCAATCTTGAACCTTTGACTTTTGACAAATAACCACATTCTGAAAGGCATCCACTTCTTTCATTTTTTCGCTGCCTACAAAGGTTTTCCCTAAACCCATATCAAGGTAATAGGCAACCCGCTTGAATTGCCGGGTGTCCTCTAATGCCTTTTGTTGGTGAGGGAATAACTGCATGAATCAGCACCCCCTTAATCTTCATCAACATCAATCCCGGTAATCTCTTTGAAAATAATCTTGTCGAAATTCGGAATTGTTGTGATAATTGCCTTTTGACGATCAGAAAGCCCACGCCACCAAATAACCGCACATTCGGAATTATCCAAAATTTTCAAATAGCCGCCGGTTGTTTCCGCTTCCGGGTGTGCTGCCTTTTCTTCATCTGTCATGTCCGAAAGCCAAACATATTCAAGCACATCCCCCGGAATTTGATTCAGCAAATAGCAGGCTTCACTGTTCAACCAACCTTCATAAGTCAATTCAGAAGGCTTATTGAACAGGTGAATTTTCGGGCTTGTGGTGTTAAAACACCCGTTGGAAAAGCTGCACTTGTTCCAATCGCCGCTGTTGCAATCGCCGCTGTTCCAATCGCCGCTGTTCCGATTGCCGCTGTTCCGATTGCCGCTGTTCCAATCGCCGCTGTTCCGATTGCCGCTGTTCCGATTGCCGCTGTTCCAATCGCCGCTGTTGCAATCGCCGCTGTTGCAATCGCCGCTGTTCCAATCGCCGCTGTTCCAATCGCCGCTGTTGCAATTGCCGCTGTTGCAATTGCCGCTGTTCCGATTGCCGCTGTTCCGATTGCCGCTGTTCACAATTTCAAGCAATTCAGCCCACGGGATTTCACGCACGATTTCCAGCTTGTCAGTACAACATTTATCCCCATCTTCCGCAACCGTGCCATAAGCAACCACTTCCGCAACCTTATTTTCAGGATCAAAGAGATAATAATTGAAGCAATCAGCCGCCTTTTTACAGAAGTGCATACCTTCATCACATACGGAAGGGGTAACATCTTCTTCAAATTTGCCGGGGCAAGTGTACGCTTTGTTTCGGCAAGTCCAATCAGGATTAAACACTTTAAAACCTTTAACAACTCTTGTTTCACTCATTTTTCTTATCCTCACTTTCTTCCATCAAGTAATTTCATTTAAAGGAAGATCAATCCCCTCGATTTCTGAGAAACGTTTTGAATTAATCCAGTAACTCCATTTGGTTGACATTTTTACAGCATATCCCCACGGAAATCTTTCATCTTTCAGGCCATCCTGAACAAATCCTTTCGATTTTCCCATAAGCCTGGCTGCAACATGGATTGGCAGATTAAACACGGGATTATTCTGGAGTGTTGCCCCAGCTTCAAATTCATCAAAATAGTTCTTCGGAACCCCCAGGGCAAGTGCAATTTCTTTCTTCTTTTCTGCTGATGGTTCATTTTTTCCAGAAACCCACTGACTGACAGAAGATTTTCCATATCCAGTGAGCTGCGAAACTTTGGACTGGCTAATCCCTAAATCCTTCATCAGTTTTTTCAATTTATCTGCAAACTTCATAGATTCATACCACCTCTTTTCCGGCTAGTTATACATGAATCCATAGGACTTCCGTAGTACTGCTCCCGAATCCTAATCTCCCGTTTTCCTCCGGTAAGATCACATTCCCACATAATGTGGAAATTCTTTCCTGCAGTCCGCATACCATCCAGATATTTCTTTGCTTCATCCAAGGAATCAAACTCTAAAATTTTATCAATATAAGCCGAAACGACTTTCTTCATTTTCTTTTCTCCACTTTCCTGTCAAAGTATCCTACAGGCAGCCCCAAAACCTCACATAATTTTATCCTATACCCTTCTATTGGGCTTGCGTGCCCACGCCTCCAGTTGTTGATACAGCCTTTGCTACACCCGATTTCTGTTTGTAGCCAGTAGATCTTTACATCGTTTTCTTTCAGGTATTTGTCAAATTTAGTATAATTGAACGGCTTGCTGTAAGCACGGGGGATAACTGTTATAACCTTATCTTCCAATATCGGGACTTTCACCACTTCCCCGTTGACCTCAACCTCTGCCTGTTCACGCTCCATCCGGTCAATGTCCGGAATAACAGGCCGGAGGATATTCAGTACATAAGGTCTGTTCCCTTCCAGGCATCCCGCCATGATCTCAGCGCACCGGATGAGTTTTTCCGTCTCCACCATGGACACGGTTACCGTTCCCGCTTCTTCCTGCTTTTCTTCTGGATCCGCTGACTTGACACTGTATGTACCAGTTTTCCGTATAGCTGGAATAATCTCATCCGCTACCAATGCCTGGAACCTCTCTGCTGTTTCGTTCTTTGCCTTCATGGCTAGGCGGTAGAAAATGTTTTCGGGGATGAAATCCGGACAATTATCGCGGTAACTTGTACCATTGCAGGAAGTTGCAACGCTCAATCCTTCAAGATACTTGTGTACCATATTCCATCTCACAACCTCGTTGCCACTTGTAGCAACGGTAGTAAACCCTAACCCTCTCGCCACATTCTCTAATTTTAGATACACCGTCCCATCTTTCTCATAGCAATCAACACCGCCTATTGATATACATGCCGTTTGGATTTCTGGTTCTTCTGAATACCCTTCTGTCACCTCAAAGTAATCCATCAACATATCGCGCATAACGTGGTTATCCCGGTCAGTTGTATACTGTTTTGTAATCAAGGTATATCCGCTCACCGTAATGAAGGCCACTGATTTAGATGTTTGTTTAGGATGGGCAGTGTCAAACTGCGAACGGTATTCATTTGCACTTATTCTGTAGAAATCAACACGGGGGATAAACCTCTGCTTGTTTTGATCAAAATACCTCTTTGCCGTCCCTTCTGGTTTACGATGCACCATATCAATATCCTTAAGAGTAACTACTCATTTTCCGTGCCATTCCTTAACCAAAACCTCTGCCCCTTGAATCATGATTGTATTATCTTTCATTTTTCTTCTTCCTCGCTTTCTTTTTTCTTTAATGCCGCTGCCATACCCTCCCCAAATCCTAGAAGGTAATTCTGATCTTCTTTAGACATTTCTGGTAGTACCTGCTTAAAAGTCTCAAGAATTTTCTCCTGTTTTTCTGACACATTTTCACATCCTTTCTCTAGAATATTTGTACGGCGCTTGTGCAGAGGTTTTACATTGATTACCTCTTACGGTTGACTAAGCCGTTGCCGGGCAGATTCAGTTGTCAAGGTTCACCGCACTCTGCATTCTCACGGGGTTGTGACCGTCCTTGCCTGCATTACGGAGGGGTGTTGCAGCACCCCATCTATATGTAAATCCACTTCATCCTTTTATTTCAGATCTATGAAGAAATTATCATCATCCTGCCAGGTGAAACACTCAAGCTCACTGTCCAGATATTCTAGGACAAGTTCCCTGTTCCAATCACCATGTACCAATACACGCATATCTGAATCACGAACCCATATTTCCGTATCATCATTAACCAGCCCTAAATCAAAGATTTTCCGTAATGTCATATCTGTTATTTTCCTTTCTTTAAATGCTACAGTATAATTGGTTTCTTCCTGGTATCAATGCACTGAGTATAGTCAAAATCAAAGGAAGTGTTTAAGTCCAGGTCATGTCCATTCTCAGCCAGTTTCCGGAAATCTTTATCTCTCAGAGGCTTCACTATGTATTTCCCTGTTGCAATATCAACGCCAGCCAGCTCTACATACCTGATATGGCAATAGCATCCGTTTGGTGTCTTCATGTAACCGCTCCGGTCCCTGACACACATCTTTTTGATGTCTTTTTCCCTGCCTTCCTGAATCGCTAATGCTTTCAGGTTTAGCAGCTTGATGAACTCCCTTTTAGGAAGGTCAGTTGCCAGATACATAGGCTCAATGACCTTGGAATAAACCTCCTCCGTCACCTTGACCTTTGCCAGCTCCTCAAATTCCTGCTTCATCATATGTCTTCACCTCGCTTCCACAACTCTAAACAGTTCAGTTGATGTCAAACAATCATTTGCCCCAAATGACTGTCTGCTAATGCGCTGATTTGATTAAAAAGATGATGCGCTTTTTCAAGGCTCTTTCTATAATTGTGCTCAAATCCACTCTTTAAATCCCGTGGGGGAAGGCTGCTTTCTATGCTCCCTACCCCAACCCAGCCCATGTTGACATACAACTGGACCTCGTCTTTGCCGGTCTGGCTGGAATTGTCGATTATGATAATCTGGGAACTGTAATCCCCTTCTTGCTTTGGTGCCTGCATCAGTACATACCTCATAGCTTTCCCCCTCCTTTACGGTTTCACCTTAATCATTTTGTGCGGGAACAAAGCCTTCAGGTCATTTCTGTAATACTCAATGAGCTGGGTTGTATCCCCTGACACTGCCCTCTCAAATGTACACCGGAGAGCGCACCCTTCCAAAATCCAAAAGCTTAATTCCTTTTCGCTTATCTTGTACATAACCATGGAAGCTGCCTCAATGGTTTTTCTTTCAGCCGTAATCACTGAATTAAGATCCATCATATCTGTTATCTTCCTTTCTGTTTTCCATGCTACAAAGTAATTTTTATGATATACTCACCTCACAGGAAGGAGGTGAGTATATATGGATGAAAAATCAATCCATGATCTAGCGGTGGCCTATGCACAAGTAAAATTGCAACACTACCAGGATGAATATAGGGAATCTGGTGATAGTGAAGAAATTTACCAGTACATAAAAGCCTACCGTTTTGCCCTTGATAACATCCAAAACGCCTGGGATGAAATCAATTAAAGTTTCTCCGCCAACGCTGACTTTCTGATTTCCCTGGCTGTCAGCTCCAAAAGTTCAGCAGCACCTTCAGCAGATAGGTTTTTGTTTTTCAGCCAGTCGAAAAGCTCAAAACGGATTTCTATCTGCTGATCTATTAAATGCGGAGATACTATCTTGATTTTTCTAAGTTCCATCTTTTTGCCTCCTCTCTACTGCGTTTTTGTTGGTATATTTGCCTCTATGCCACTATTATATGTGGCTTATCTTCTTTTGTCAAGTATTTTTTGTGGCTTCTCGACTTTTTGTTGACTAAGCCACGATTTTGAGATATAATAAAAATTAGAAAGGTGGTGATGATTTGAAAGACAGAATCAAAAAACTAAGAAAGGAGTTGGATTTAACACAGCAAGAGTTTGCTGATAGACTTGGAACAGCAAGAAATAATATTGCTGGTTATGAAACTGGAAAGCGTTCTCCCAGTGATGCAGTGATTTCTTTAATCTGCACCAAATTCAATGTCAATGAAAGCTGGCTCCGGGACGGGACAGGAGAGATGTTTGTGGAAATGGACGTGGAAGATCGGCTGATGGATTGGGCTGGAAGCGTTTTAGGCGGCCACGATTCCAAGTTTAAGAAACGTTTCGTAACCATGCTCATGGGTTTATCTGAAAGCGAATGGGAGTTTTTAGAAAAAAAAGCGAAAGAACTTGTTACAGATGGCATAGAAAAAGGGGACTAAGCGTCAGCCTAGCCCCAAATACTTTTTGATAAAATGATGTAACCGCCTTAATTGGTCGGCCGACGCTTTATCAAGCAACTCAATGATAAGTTGTTTATAGTCCATGCTTCTCATCCCCTTGTTGTCAACCGCACGTCCTATGGTAGCGATAAATCGATTATATCAAACATATGTTCGATTGTCAAGGAGAACGGTTCAACTCGCGGTGAAAGATGGTTCTAGTTAAAGTACAAGATAAAACCAAGTAAAATCACAATGTCATTAACTTAAGGAATCTTTTACATTTGATATTGTAAAAGGTTCCTTTTTTCTGTATTTTTATTG
>RAYY01000058.1 GCA_003611875.1 bacterium D16-56
TAAAAGTGTCACTCAGCGCAGACTATAAAGACGTAACATGTTACCGTCTGGAAAAGAAAAGGGGAACGATAACACAGAGGGAAGCGTATGAGGCAATGGAATCGGAAGGATATTTTGGACAGTTCCTAATGGATTTCCCGGTTCCGGAGGATGTTCCTTTTGACCTTTACGAACAGGGAGACTGCTGGATTTTGTATAAAGCGGAGGACCTGTTGGGTGAAAAAGCAGAAAATGAATTTAATAAGGGTTATGAGGCGTGCTTAAAGGATTATAATCTTAGCCAGTAACCGAGCAAAAATGGAAAATGAGCCAGGAAAGGAAGGTAAAAAGAATGGGTAAGGTTTATGATTCGGTTATGGGTTTGATTGTGGGTGATGCGCTGGGTGTCCCGGTGGAATTTAAAAAGCGTGATACCTTTACGGTTACGGATATGATTGGGTATGGGACATACAGCCAGCCACCTGGCACATGGTCAGATGATAGCAGTTTGACGCTTGCCACGATGGAAAGCATTATCCAGTTTCCAGGAGGAGAGATTGTACCGGAACACATGATGCTAAAGTTTTCAAAGTGGTTGGACAAAGGTGAATTTACTCCTTATGGGGAAGTGTTTGATGTAGGCGGCACAACGGAAATGGCAATCAGAAGATTTAATGCTGGTGTGGAACCTTTAAAATGTGGATTGAAGCACTACAAACATAATGGAAACGGTTCTCTGATGCGTATTCTTCCCCTGGCTTTGATGCCGTCAAGCGTCAATGATATTGACAATGTTTCTTGCCTTACCCATGCGCATGAGATTTCAAAGCGGGCCTGCAGAATGTATGTTGCAACGGCTGAACAGCTTTTGAAAGGCAAAACACTGGAATACTGTTTGAAATATTCTCTTGCATATTTTGGGGAATGGGCAAAAGAATTTAGCCGGCTGCCTCAAATCCCAGGGTTAGGCCGGGACGAGATTAGAAGCACCGGGTATGTGGTTGACACTCTGGAGGCGGCGCTCTGGTGCATATATCATACCAGCAGCTATCGGGATTGTGTCCTGAAGGCGGTAAATCTTGGCGGTGATACGGATACCATAGCGGCGGTTGCCGGCGGGCTTGCCGGGATTATTTATGGTTGTGGTGGTGAATGTGGTATTCCGGATGAATGGATAGTTCAGATCGCCCGTAAGGATTGGATTTTTGATTTGTGCGAGCGTTTTGAAACGGTTCAAGCCGGCACAAGATAGGCATAAGTTGCTGCTGTGAAAGTTGTACCGCTTGAAAGCCTTATAAATACAGTGTTTTTTCGGGCGGTTCAAGATGGTACAACTTACTTCTGACTTCTTAATGATTTAAGAAAAAATAATTGTAAATTTGCTATAAAAAAGAAAGAATATAGTAGTAATAGAGAAAACAGGGACCGCTTGAACCGTTTAAGAGTTTCAAAAGGAGAAAACGTTGAAGATAAAGGGTTTTTAACGGTTCATGTTTGCAGTCTGAGAAAAAAGAGGGATGTTATGACGGCAAAGGAATATTTGCTGCGGCTCCATAAGGCTGATGTGATTATTAACCAGAGGATTCAGGAAAAGGCTGACCTTCGGGCAAGGCTTTCCAGTATCGGAAGCTTTGATTATTCAAAGGAACGTGTGCAGACAAGCCTTCCGGGAAGCGCAGGGTATGAGAAGCAGATTGAGAAGATCATTGACCTTGAAAATGAGATTGACCAACTGATTGATGAATATGTCGATCTGAAACATAAGATAATCGGTGAGATTCATGAATTGCAGAATAGTAAGCATATTGAAATTCTGTACAAGCGGTATGTTGAAAACAAAAAGCTTGAACAGATTGCCATTGAGATGGGTTATACTTTCCAGTATGTTGTTTTGCTTCATGGATATGCGTTGAAGGAATTTTCTGAAAAACATTCTATATATTTTCAATGTTGATGTGTGCTATTATAGTATCATGAAAAAATCAGTTGCCGGAGCTTTGCGCCCGGTGGCTGATTTTATTTTTTAGGGAAGGAAGGTGTTGCCGGATGGCAAAGCTAACAGAGAAGCAGCGGCGTTTTGTTGATGAATATCTGATTGACCTGAACGCAACACAAGCGGCGATAAGGGCAGGGTATTCGGTAAAGACGGCAAAAGACATAGGATGTCAGAACTTAGCAAAACTCAACATCCAGCAGGCGGTCTCTGAACAGATGGCAGAGAGAAGCAAGCGAACCGGGGTGAATCAGGATCGGATTGTGCTGGAACTGGCAAAGATTGCTTTTGTCAATGCCGCTGATGTGATTGATTCAGATGATGCCACGATAAAGGCAGGGGCAACTGCTGACGATACCGCCGCTATCCAGTCCGTAAAAGTGAAGGTGATTCCAACAAAAGAAGGTGAAGGAGTAGAACGTGAGATCAGGCTAAACGATAAATTGAAGGCCCTGGAGCTTTTAGGGAAACACTTAGGTATGTGGAATGACAAGCTGGATGTGAATGTGAATATCCCGGTTGTCATTTCCGGGGAAGATGATCTTGAAGATTAGCAGCCAATACATTTTTGATTATCAGAAGCGGATATATATGCCTGAGCGGTGCGTTTCATCATCCGGCAGACAGGTGGTGTCTTTGCCAGAAGTGGTGGGTAAGGGTTACGGTATTTTCTGGAAGTGGCGGGGAAGGTATCGGGTATGCAAGGGGAGCCGCGCAAGTAAGAAGTCAAAGACCACGGCTCTGTGGTATATCACAAATCTGATGAAATACCCGGATGCGAACCTTCTTGTTGTCAGAAAGGTTTTCCGCACACTAAAGGATAGCTGCTTCACAGAATTAAAGTGGGCTATCAATCGTCTTGGGGTTCAAAACCATTGGGAGATAAAGGAAAGCCCCCTGGAAATGACTTACAAGCCGACGGGGCAGAAAATATATTTCCGGGGGCTGGATGATCCTTTGAAGGTCACTTCGATCACTGTGGAGCATGGTTATTTGTGCTGGATGTGGGTTGAGGAAGCATATGAAATCGGTAATGAGGATGATTTCAATATGCTGGATGAATCCATCCGTGGAGCGATACCACAGGAAACAGGGCTGTTTAAACAGATTACGCTTACTTTCAATCCGTGGAATGAGCACCACTGGATAAAAAAGCGGTTTTTTGACAATCCGGATGATGAAACCCTGGCCATGACTACGAATTATCTTTGTAATGAATGGCTGGATGAAGCAGATCGCAAGGTGTTTGAGACCATGCGCCTGAACAATCCCCGGCGTTATCGTGTGGCTGGACTTGGTGATTGGGGTATTGTAGACGGTTTGATTTTTGAGAACTGGGAAGAAAAGGCGTTTGATATTGATAAAGTCCGCAGGCTGGCAAGTGTTAAATCAGCCTTTGGTCTTGACTTCGGTTATACAAACGATCCTTCTGCTTTGTTTTGTGGTCTGGTGGATGAATCAGCGAAAACCTTATGGGTATTTGATGAAATGTATAAATACGGCATGAGCAATGAAAGGATCGCTTCGGAAGTTACCACAATGGGGTATCGGAAAGAGAGGATCCGTGCGGAATCTGCGGAGCCGAAAAGCATTGATCGTCTTCGGGAACTGGGGCTTTCCAGAATCCAAAAAGCCGATAAGGGAAAAGACAGTGTAAACGCTGGCATCGATTTTCTCCAGGATTATCATATTATAGTCCATCCCCGGTGTGTGAATTTCATCACGGAGATCAGTAATTACACATGGGATACGGATATAAAGACTGGTAAGCGGCTGAATAAGCCCATAGATGATTTTAACCACCTGATGGATGCTATGCGTTATGCTGTAGAGAGCATACGGAAAAAACCAAAAGTATCATTCCTGAAATGACAGTTGGAGGGTGTAAATGGAATTGGAGCAGATGAAAAAATTAGTGAACCGGTACTTAGTGAAACACCGGGAAATGGTTCGGGAATCCAAAGCGGCAGAGCGCTATTATAAAAAGCAAAATGATATTTTAAAGTATGGTGTGAGGGTTTCCGGTGAATCAAAAAGCCCTTTGCATAACGCAGATAACCGGATACCCAGCAACTTTTATAATATTCTTGTAAACCAAAAGGCATCTTACCTTTTTGCATCCCCTCCGATATTTGATATTGGGAGCAAAGAAAGCAATGAGAAAATAACAAAGATCCTTGGGGATGATTTTTCCAAAGTGTGTAAAAATCTGTGCATCAATGCATCAAACTCAACCATAGGGTGGCTGCATTATTGGATGGATGAGGAGGACAGATTCCAATACGAGGTGGTGGATTCTAAGCAGGTAATACCGGTTTGGACAAAGGGTGACCTGCGGAAAAAACTTTTCGGGGTTGTGAGGACATATGACTGGATAGATGAAGATGGGACTGTTTTGGATGTGTATGAATATTGGGATGATACCAGATGCTGGGCGTTTGCAAAGAAAAACAGGCGGAGTATTCACACTTTAGCTGAGTTCTCTATGTTTCCTTATGTGTCCTATGATCCATCGGACTTTGCTGACCAGGCCAACACCATTTCCCATGGGTTTGGGGAAGTGCCGTTTATCCCTTTTTTTAATAACGCGGAAGGAGGGAATGATTTAAAGGATATCAAGGAGCTGGTGGATGCTTATGATAAGGTTTACAGTGGATATCTAAATGATCTGGAAGACATCCAGGAAGTTATTTTTGTCTTGTCTGGTTATGAGGGGGAAGACCTAAAGGAATTTTTACATAATTTGAAAAAATATAAGACCATCAAGTTGGATGAGAACGGGGATGGCAAAGGAGGTTTGGACACCCTCACGATTGATATTCCGGTTGAGGCCAGGGAAAAGATGCTGACAATAACCAGGAAATCTATTTTTGAACAAGGGATGGGGATTGATCCGGATCCTCAGAATTTTGGCAACAGCTCCGGGGTGGCGCTTTCCTACCTGTATTCCCTGTTGGAGCTTAAGGCCGGATTGATGGAAACAGAGTTCCGTTCAGGGTTTAACCGTCTGATCCGTGCGATTTGCCAGTATTCAGGGATAAAGCCAGGCCCTATCATACAGACATGGACACGGACATCTGTAAGGAATGATTCGGAACTGGCATCCATCGCACAGCAAAGTGCGGGGATTATCTCCCGACATACTATTTTGGGTCATCATCCCTGGGTGGATGATGCAGATAAGGAGTTGGAGCAGCTTGAGAAGGAGGAACGGGAAGAACAGGAGAGATTGGAGGAACAGCAGGGATATAACCCATTTCGGGAACAGGAAAATCCGGGAGCGTCTCCGATAAAGGAAGGCGGTGGTTCCGTCGAAGAATAGCGATTACTGGAAAATCCGGTTCGGGCAGCTTGAAGCGGCACAGAACCAGAAGGGTGCTGAGGCTTACCTGGAAATCGAAAAGATTTACAAACAGGCGCAGAAAGAGATAGAAGGGAAGATCAACACATGGTATCAGCGCTTTGCAACCAACAATGGGGTATCCATGGCAGAAGCCCGGAAGATGCTTTCCGGGGCTGACCTAAAAGAATTCAAGTGGGATGTGAAGGATTATATCAAACATGGCCAGGATAATGCGATGACAGGGACCTGGATGAAACAGCTTGAAAATGCGTCTGCTAAATTCCATATTTCCCGTTTAGAAGTTCTGAAAATACATACGCAGCACAGCCTTGAAATGATGTTTGAAAAACAGCTTGGAATCACTAATGGGACAATGACGGATATTCTTGAAAGCGGGTATTACCATATTGCCTATGAACTTCAAAAGGGGTTCGGTATAGGTTGGGATATTGCCGGATTGGATCAGGGACATATCAAAAAGTTGCTTTCAAAACCGTGGGCGGTTGATGGTAAGAATTTTTCGGAAAGGATTTGGGATAACAAGCAAAAACTAATCTCTGAAATCCACAACGAACTTACCCGGAATGTCATGCTGGGGCAAGACCCGCAGAAAGCGATTGATGCCATAGCAAAGAAAATGAATGCTTCAAAGTATAACGCTGGACGGCTTGTCATGACGGAAGAAGCTTATTTCAGTTCTGCGGCACAGAAGGATTGTTTCAACGATTTGGATGTTGAAGAATATGAAATTGTGGCAACGCTGGATTCTCACACTTCCGACATATGCCAAAGCCTTGACGGGCAAGTGTTTCCCATGAAGGATTTTGAGCCGGGAATAACAGCCCCGCCTTTTCATGTGTATTGCCGTTCTACTACCGTTCCGCATTTTGATGAGAACTTTGGTCAGATAGGGCAACGGGCAGCGAGAGACGCAGAGACGGGTAAGGCTTATTATATTCCTGATAATATGACGTATAAAGAGTGGAAAGAAAAGTATGTAGATAATGAAAACAAAGAAAGTCAAAAAACAGATTACTTAGTAAGGAGTCATACACCTGGTCAGGATATCACGAAGGAACAAACAGTTGTAAATGAGGTAATATCGTCCATGCCTGAAAAGATTAAACAGTCATTAGAAAGTGGAACAATTATTGATATTGGTAAAGATGGGGCTAGTCAATACGACTATATTCATGATATACTATATGTGGCTAAGGGTGCTGATAAAACGGAAGTTATTCATGAAATTGGACATATGGTTGAGAATAAACTGCTGGATGCGCAAAGGGTGTTGGAGTTAAAACAGCAAATACTAAAAGATGTGATACCGGGGAATTTTGTAAAAGAAATATATTATGATGCAAGTAATAATCCGGTAGAGATATTTTTGATAAAAAGCGATAAATTTGTATCAGAATATCAGGGCAGGGTGTATATTTCGGATTGGTCGGAATTGTTAGATGACAATATGTTAGTTAGACCAGAACTTTTAGCAGAGTTTATGTCAGAGCCTTTTAGGGAATATATAGAATGTCCAGATCGTTTAAAACAGATGTTTCCGCAATTTTATCAAATAATAAGTGAGGTTTTATAGTGACAGAAAAAGAGAAATTTTTAAGTTTGAAGTCGTATGAGGAATTTGATAGGAGAAGACAGGAATTTCAGACGTTAAAATTTGATAAAGAAATAGTTGATCATATGTCAAAGATATTTCCTAAACCTTCTGGGATAAGTGAAGAATTGTATAAGACACCTCGCAGTCAAGGCAGAAGTATTGGTTTGTAGTCAACTTTGTATTAATACAGAGAGTAAAGCAGATCCGCCATCTTATGAAGATGGCATGGGCATGGGGTATTAAAAATAACTGTAGTGGGCACTTTTGAAAAATGAATATTCAAGGGTGCTTTTTTCATGTTCATTTTTAGGAAGGGGGTGATTATGACGGTCAAACTGGTCCGGTTTATCTCCTATCTATGGGTAAAATAGAAAATCAAAGAAAGGATGGAAAAAAGGAAATGAAGAAAGCGGAATTTGTTGCCCTTGGTATCAGTGAAGAACTGGCGGCAAAAGCTGAAAAGGCTTCGTTGGAAGAATTGAAAGGGTATGTGGAGAAATCAAATCATGATGAAGCGGTTGAGGAAAGCAAGACGCTGAAAGCGCAGGTTGCGGAGCGTGACAAGCAGCTTGAAACGCTGAAAGCGTCTGCCGGGGACAACGAGGAACTGAAAAAGCAAATTGAGACACTCCAGACGGAAAATACAGCAGCTAAGGAGAAGCATGAGGCTGAGATGAAGGATTTAAAGCTGACTACTGCAATCAAGTTAGCCGTTGCTGGAAAAGTGCACGATGAGGAGATTGCCGCCGGGCTGTTTGATCGGACGAAGCTGGTATTGGGTACGGACGGGAAGGTGGCCGGGCTGGATGAACAACTGAAAAACCTTCAGAAAGAAAAAGCGTTTTTATTTAAAGAAGATGCTTCTGGAGCAGGCAGCGGAGCCGGAGCCCCGGGTGCGCCTGGGAGACGCAGGGGCGGCTTTTATAAGCCCAGGAACGGAGAAACCCATGAGGATAGTTATGCTTCCCAGTTTGCGAAGGAACGTAATGAAGCGGATAAAAACAGCTCCAAGGGGAGTTTATGGGGCGAGGAATAGGAGGAAAGAGATGTATTATAAAACCAATATACCAGTAAACAATGAGGCTGAGTTTTTAGCGTCAGAGAAGGTGGTTGCCTTTACCGGGACGGTAAGCGATGAAGGGGTGGCAGCAGATGAGTATGGGAGGAAAATCGTCCATAAGGGGAGCCTTCTTTCTGCTGCAGGAAAGGTTGTGAGCATCACGGCAACAGAGGGAGAGGCGGTATCATTTTCAGAGGAGCCTGCGGGAATACTGATGGATGCGTTGGATGTCACCTATGGCCCTCAGCCGGGAGCATACCTTGTGGAAGGGTATGTCATTGGAAAGAGACTGCCCTTGGGGGTAGATTACACGGAGGACATTGGAAGCGCCATTCATAATGTGCTTCCGGAGATCAAGTTTGTAAAAAGAGAGGAGACGGAATAATATGCCGAGTGTACAGGAGCTATTGAGTTATCGGGAGCTGATCGACTACACAAAAGTCAGGGAGCCGCAGAAGAAGAAATTGGAAGAACTTTTTCCGGTCAGAAAAACGGAAGCACTGGAAGTAAAAATGATCCGGGGGGCAAACAATCTTCCGGTATCCGCTTCCATCCATGCCTTTGATACCGAGACCGAGATTGACCAGAGGGAAAAGGCGTCTTACGATTTGGCGGAGCTGGCGCTTATTAAGCGCAAAAGGAAGCTGTCTGAAAAGGAAATCATCCAGTTAGAGCAGCCAAGGAATGACGCGGAAGAAAAGGAAGCGATCCAAAGAATCTATAATGATGTGGATGCCCTGCAGGATTCCGTCCTTACCAGGGTAGAGGCTATGCGGGGAGAAGCTATGAGCAGCGGTAAGCTGGTTATCAATGAAAATGGTTATAAAGCAACCATTGATTACGGCGTGCCAAATGCCCATAAAAAGGAATTCACCTGGTCATCCGGAACTCCGGATATTCTTGGGAATATGGATGAGTGTGTGGATAAGATTGTGAGTGATACTGGATTTACACCGACGAGAGTTCTTACTTCAAAGAAGATTTTGAATGTTATGTTGAAGGATGAAACGATCCGTAAAGCTATATTTGGGGTAAACAGTGACAAGCTTTTATCCAGGAAAGAGCTGAATGCATTTTTACAGACGCTGGATCTTCCTCAGATTGCAACCTATGATGCAAAATACCGTACCCTGAGCCTGGATGGAAAGCACACAGCAAAGCGTTATTTTGCAGAGGACGCCTTCGCTTTTATGCCGGATGGGGATATGGGAGAAACGCTCTTTGGCCTGACGGCGGAGGAATTAGAGTTAAGGAAGAAGTCGGATGTGGATATCACAGAAATCGGCAATGTGATTTTGGAGCATTACGCAACAAATGATCCGGTTGCCAAATGGATCAAGGCGGTGGCAACAGCATTGGTGACGTTTCCTTGTGCAGATCAGGTGTTTCTTGGTAAGATTAAATAGGAGGCTGCATGGACAGGGTTGACGCGGTAAAGAAAAGGCTGCAGCAGTTTGGCTATGAGGTAAAAGAAGATGATAGCTTTGCCTTGTCATTTTCATTAGAAAAGGTGTTAAACACAGTCAAAAATGAAACCCATAGCATTATAATCCCAAAGCGGCTAGAATGCATTGTGGTGGATATGGCTGTGGGGGAATTTTTGATGGCGAAAAAGACATTTGCTCCGAACGGCCTTGAGATGCTGGATTTAGGGTTTGCCATAAAGCAACTGCAGGAGGGTGACACAAATACGGTATTTGCTTTAGGGGAAGGCACTATGACAGATGAGCAGCGGTTGAATGCATTTATCAACCATCTATTGACATATGGAAAAGGTGAAATTTATCACTACAGGAGGCTTAAATGGTAAAAGCATTGGAAGGCGCAAGAAAGGCGGCAAGACGGGCGCAGGAAGCCACATATGAGGGGTTATG
This sequence comes from bacterium D16-56, assembly GCA_003611875.1. Classification (GTDB taxonomy): domain Bacteria; phylum Bacillota; class Clostridia; order Lachnospirales; family Lachnospiraceae; genus Brotaphodocola. The sequence continues at coordinate 9,865 of RAYY01000058.1, forward strand.
CACCATCTATGAATACCATGAGGTGATAGACGAAAAAACCAAACTGTCAAGTGAAGAAGAAATTCCTGTGACTGAAAATCAACCTTGCAAGTTGTCCTTTGAAAAGTTGAACAGGGTTGTTCAAACTGAAACCGCAGCAGTTCAGGCGCAGGGAGTGAAATTATTCCTTGCCCCGGAAATTGCGATAAGCAGCAATTCAAAAATCGTTGTCACCCAAAACGGGGTGACAAACGAATATTCCGCAAGCAGTATACCAGCTATATATTCCACCCATCAGGAAATTACCCTTGAATCGTTCAGGGGGTGGGCTTAATGGGGAAGATGGGGAAGTTTACCGCTTCCGACTTGAAAAAACTTCAAAAGCAGTTGAACAAAATTCAAGCCGGGGATGTAGATGCCTTTGTGGAAGAGTGCGCCAGGGAATTAGCTGCGCGCCTACTGGCTAAAGTCATAAAACGTACACCAGTAGGGGACTATCCGAAAAGTTCAGGTAAGAAAGGCGGTACGTTAAGAAGAAGCTGGACCTCCCAGCAATCCGGTTCTGGTTCAGAAGGTCTGAAAACCAGAGGGGCAAAGGGGTATGTTGACAGCCTGAAAATAAACCATTACGGGGGCTTTCTTGTGATTGAGATTGTGAACCCGGTTGAGTATGCTTCCTATGTGGAATATGGGCATAGGACAGCAGATCATAAAGGATGGGTTCAGGGGCATTTTATGCTTACCATATCGGAGCAGGAGATTCAGGCGATCACGCCTAAGGTGCTTGAAGCCAAAATCAAAAAGTATTTAGCGGGGTGCATGAAATGATAAATTCCATAATTGAATCAATCAGCATTGCGCTTAATGCTGAATTTGGTGATAAGTGCAAAGTCCATAGAGAAGAAAAAAGGCAGGGCCTCACAGAGCCTTGTTTTTTTGTCCAATGCCTGAATCCCACGGAAAAACTATTCTTCTGGAAGCGGTATTTCAGGCAGAACCAGTTTTGTATTCAGTATTTCCCGGAAGATAAGCTACACAGGAAACAAGAATGTTATGCCGTTGCTGAACAGCTTCTTTCTTGTCTGGAATATCTGGAGGTTGGCGGGGAGCTGGTGATGGGCACAAAAAGGAAGTATGAAGTGGTTGACGGTATTCTTCACTTTTTCGTGAATTATGATCTGTTTGTTTATAAGGTGGATGAATCTGTCCCGGTTATGGAAGAAGTTTATTCTGAAACCCATGTGAAAGGATAGGTGATGAAATGGCAGGAAAAAAGAAAACACCGGAAGCGGATCAGGCGGTCATTGGGAAAGTTGAAAATAAATTTTCTAAAGAACAGTTGATTGCTTCCAGCCGTTTCCAGGGTAGAAGGGATATTATCGAGGCCCTTCTTGAAGACGGGGAACTGTACACGGTGAAAGCTGTGGAAGAAAAGATTAGTAGTTATATGAAAGGTAAGGTGAAATAAGAATGGCTTTAGGTGGCGGCTCTTTTTTAGTGCAGAATAAGGAATTGCCGGGTGCTTATATCAATTTCGTCTCAAAGTCTGCAGCAACCGCAGCCCTTTCCGAAAGAGGGGTTGCAACCATGCCCCTTGAATTGGATTGGGGGAAAGAAGGAGAAATCTTCGAAGTGACAAATGAGGATTTCCAGAAGAACAGCATGGAAATTTTCGGATATGAATACACCAGTGATAAGCTGAAAGGGCTTCGGGATTTGTTCCTGAATACACGAACCTTTTATGGGTATCGTCTGAACGGCGGAGGGAAGAAGGCAGGCAATACTCTTGCGGAAGCTCTCTGTTCCGGTGTGCGTGGGAATGATATCAAGATTGTGGTTCAGGTGAACGCGGATGATGAAGCTCTTTTTGATGTAAAAACCATCTTAGGAACGGATGTAGTTGACGAACAGACAGTGGCTGATGCGGGAGAGCTGAAAAACAACCGGTTTTTGAAATGGAAATCCGGGATCACGCTGGAAGCAGTAGCAGCAATCCCCATGATCGGGGGAGAGAATGGGGAAGTAAGTGGAGCGGACCATCAGGATTATCTTGATAAGGCGGAATCCTTCGCATTCAACGCCATGGGGGCAGTCGTGACGGATGACACCACAAAGTCGCTGTATGCTGCTTACAACAAGCGGCTGCGGGATGAAATGGGCGTGAAGTTCCAGCTTGTCCTTTATGACTATGCAAAGGCGGATTCTATGGGGGTTATTAGTGTGAATAATAAATCCCTGGATGAAGGGGAGAGTGAAGCAAGCCTTGTATATTGGGTGACAGGTGCCACGGCCGGCTGTGCGGTCAATAAGAGCAACCAGAACAAAAAGTATGACGGGTATTTTATGGTGGAAACTCCGCACACGCAGAACCAGCTTAAAGCAGCGATCAAGGCAGGAAAATTTATATTTCATAAAGTAGGAGCCGATGTCCGTGTGTTGGAAGATATCAACACTATGGTGACTATTTCGAATACCCAGGGAGAGATTTTCAAAGACAATCAGACGATCCGGGTGATTGACCAGATTGGCAATGATATTGCGGTGCTGTTCAATACGAAGTATCTTGGGGTTGTTCCGAATGATGCGTCTGGAAGGATTTCATTGTGGTCTGATATAGTGAAACACCACGAGCAGCTTCAGGAGATTCGGGCAATTGAAGATTTTTCAGATGCAGATGTGACTGTGGGTCCGGGTGATACAAAGAAATCAGTAGTTGTAACTGACCTTGTTACCGTGGTAAACGCTATGGGCAAGCTGTATATGACTGTTACTGTAGAATAAAGAAAGAGGGTAAAAAGGAATGGGAAATGTGACAATGAGAGCCAAAGATGCGATATTTGCGGCTTTAGCCGAATGTTATATTACGATTGGAACACGTCGCTATAAATTCATGCAGGCGATTAATCTTGAAGCGAAATTTGAAAAGAACAAGACAGAAGTCCCCATCTTAGGAAAAACCGGAAAAGGGAACAAGGCTTCTGGCTGGAAGGGTACCGGAAGCGCCACCTTTCATTACAATACTTCCATCTTCCGGCAGATGATGCTTCAGTACAAGGATACTGGAGAAGATATTTATTTTGAAATCCAGATTTCTAATGAAGATAAAGGGTCTGCGGTTGGCCGGCAAACGATCATCCTGATGGACTGCAACATTGACGGCGGTATTCTGGCAAAGTTTGATGCTGACGGTGAATATCTGGATGAAGATGTGGATTTCACTTTTGAGGATTTCAAGATGCCGGAAGCGTTCAAGGACCTGGAAGGCTTCCTTACCAACTAAACAGCGTTAAAATTATAAGGAGTGTGTGAAAATGTCTAAATTCAGCAAATTTATGAAGGCTAACAAGATCGAGAAAAAGAACGGCTTTTATGCGCCGACAAAATCCCTTTGTGACGATAACGGAAAGCCCCTTGAATGGGAGTTCCGGCATATCAGTTCAAAGATAAACGAGGAGCTTCGGGACGAATGCACAACGGATGTCCCAGTCACGGGCAAGCCCAATTTGTTCCGTCCAAAAACACAGTTAAGCAAATATATCCAGAAGATGATCGCAGCTTCCGTGGTGATGCCTGACCTTTACGATAAGGAATTGCAGGATTCTTATGGTGTGACAACCCCAGAGGAGCTTCTTCTTGCCATGGTTGATAATCCCGGCGAATACAACGATCTGGCGTCGTTTGTCCAGAAGTTTCAGGGATTCAACGTATCGTTTGAGGAAAAGGTGGATAAAGCAAAAAACTAATTGAAGAAGGGGATTGGGAAGCGAATTATGCTTACTATGTCCTTCTGAAATTACACATCCTTCCTTCTGTGTTCCTCAATATGGATGAACAAGAAAAGGCTTTTGTTGTAGCTGCAGTTAAGGTGAAGATAAAGAACGATAAGAAAAAAGAGAAAGAAATGGAACGGAAGATGAAAAAAGGGAAGAAGGGAGGGTGATATCACGGCAGGTATAAGTACAGCCATTGAGCTCCAGGACAATTTTACAGGCATTTTGTACCAGGTGATTGATTCTGTGAATTTGGGGCTTTCTGCCATGGAAGATTTACATCAGACCATGAGTTCGCCTGTTGATACGGCTTCTATTGACGGGGCCAGGGCAGCCATAGACCGTGCTACTATTGCAGTGCAGGAATTGGATGCCGCTATTCAGGGTATAGATTTGCCAGAGATTGACCCGCCGCCCTCACCGCCCCCGATTGATATTCCGGTAAATCCAGTGCTGCCAAACCCTGCCATAGACCAGCCGCCGCCCGTTGATGTGCCCGTTCAGTGGCAATCTGACAGCTTGGAAGTTTTCACTGAAAGCGGAATGGGACGGTTCCGGCAGGAAGTCCAAAGCACAAATAATATGTTGAACACGTTGAGCCAAACACAGGGACGGATTATGCAGGCAGCGGCGGATATGGATTTCTTGCCGCCCGATGGTCTCACGGATTTATCCAATATGCAAAACCGCCTGCAGGCAATTCAACAGCGTATTCAGGCAATGGAAAGCAATCCCCTGAATATGGGGACGGATGCGGCAAACGCAGAACTGGAAACGCTGCGGGGGCAGTTAGATCAGGCAGTTCAGGAACAGCAGAAGCTGAACCATGCTGTTGACAATATGGATGTTCAGGCGGCAAATGATGCCTACGCACGGTTATCGCAGACAATAGGCGGCGCTGAAAGATATATCCGGGATAATGTGGACGAACAAGGGAGGCTGAACCGGGAGATCAGGCAAGGGACGCAGGAAGCCAATGAATTGATGCGGGTGATCGGCGGTGTTGCCGCCGCTTATGCAACGGTTCAAACCTTTTCTAGTGTCTTAAACCTATCAGATACCCTTACTTCCACAACCGCCCGCTTAAACATGATGAATGACGGGTTGCAGACAACGCAGGATTTACAGAACCTGATCTATCTTTCCGCAGAGCGGGCAAGGGGTAGTTATCAGGCAACGGCTGACGCAGTTTCAAAGCTGGGGCTTATGGCCGGGGATGCGTTTGGCAGTTCAAAAGAAATCATTGCTTTCATGGAGCAGGTCAACAAACAGTTCAGAATTGCCGGGACGGAGGCAGCAGGAATTGATGCGGCTATGCTGCAGCTCACGCAGGCAATGGGTTCAGGGGTTTTGAGGGGTGAAGAATACAACAGTATTTTGGAGCAGGCCCCGAATATCATTCAAAATATTGCAGGATACATAGAAGGGAACGAAGAAGTCTTAGCTTCTGTGGCAGACGCCATGGGTATGAAGGTGGAAGAACTTGCCGGGAATGTCCAAGGGAATTTAAAGGACATTGCAGGAGAAGGACTTCTTTCCGCAGAGTTGATAAAATCTGCCATGTTTGCAGCAGCGGATAAAACCAATGCAAAATTCGAAAGCATGCCTATGACTTTCGAACAGATCTGGACTTCATTTGAAAACACAGCCCTTATGGCATTTCAGCCTGTCCTTGAACAAATCAATGAGATAGCAAACAGTGAATTATTTCAAGGATTTGTGGATAATGCAACACAAGGATTGATTGTCCTTTCCGGAATTGCTCAATATACAATTGCTTTATTAGTGAACGGAGCTTCCTGGATAGCAGATAACTGGTCTTGGATCGCTCCTGTTATATTGGGGGTGGCGGGGGCGCTGGCTGTATATTACGGGTGGCAGATGCTATGTGTAGGTGCAACTACAGCCATGGCGGAGGCACAAGCTTTTTTAAATGCCGTAATGTCTGTAAATCCTATATTATTGATTGTGATGGCAATCATTGTTCTTGTAGCAGCCCTTTATGCCGGGGTAGCAGCCATTAATAAATTTGCAGGGACATCGATCTCCGCAACGGGTATTATTATGGCTGCATTTTTTGTCATGAAAGCATTTATTTACAATACTGTCCTGGTTCCTTTACAGCATTCTTTTGCGCAATGTGCAAACTTTGTAGGGAATGTATTTAATGACCCGGTGGCTGCGGTTAAGGTGGCATTTTATGATATGTGCCTGACTGTCATTGGGTATATACAGAACCTGGCCAGCGCGATTGAAACGCTGCTGAATAAAATACCAGGGGTTACGGTAGACATTACCAGCGGCCTAGATAACTTCTATGCTGGCTTGGAACAGGCGCAGCAGGCAGTAAAGGATGAATCTGGCTGGGTTGAATATGTAGAAAGATGGGAGTTTGAAGATTACAAAGACGCTGCAGATGCCGGATATAAGTTTGGGCAGGGGATTGAGTCAAGCATCCGCGATTTTGATCCATCCTCTTTATTTGGCGATCACATACCAAATCCAGACAATTATACGGATTTGGGAAGCTATGGTGCCGGTGTTAGTGGAATCGGGGACAGTCTTGGAGGAATTGGCAGCGGCGTTGGGGATATTGCTGGAAATACCGGGAAGATAGCGGATTCTATGGGGGCAACAGAAGAAGAATTAAAGTATTTGAGGGATATTGCAGAACAAGATGCAATTAACCGGTTTACTACCGCGGAAATCACTATTGAACAGACAAACAACAATACAATCAGCAGTAGTATGGATTTGGATGGAATTGTTTCCGGCCTAGATGATGCACTGGGCGAGGCGATTGAAATTATGACGGAAGGGGTGCATGTGTAATGCGGCATAGCGGGTATGATTTTTATTTAAAAAAATGCTTACTGCCGGTTGCGCCTTCTAAGCTTACCATAAAAGCCAACAACACCAACGAAACTGTTACCCTGATTAATGAGGGGGAAATCAATATCCTGAAAAAGCCAGGATTAACGGATATTGAATTTGAGTGCATGATCCCTCAAATGAGATACCCCTTTGCGGTATATAAATCAGGCTTTGAAGACGCAGAATATTTTCTTGATTATTTTCAATCTTTAAAAAGACAGAGGAAGCCGTTCCAATTTATTGTGTGCAGGAGAAAACCGGCCGGAGGGCAGTTGTTTGACACAAATATGAAGGTATCCATGGAAGATTACCAGGTTATAGAGGATGCAAAGGAAGGCTTTGACCTAAAAGTAAAAATAAAATTAAAGCAGTGGAAAAGCTATGGAACAAAAACGGTCAGGATTGTTATGAATACGGAGCAGCCTAAAGCAGCGGTTGAGGAGCAGCGGGAAACGGTTAATTCCCCGGCACCGCCCGCCGCCCAAAGTTATACGGTGGTAAAAGGGGACTGCCTCTGGAAGATTGCAAAGAAGTTTTATGGCGACGGTGCAAAATTCCCGGTGATTTACGAGGCTAATAAGGGAGTGATCGGAGGAGACCCAAACCTAATCCGTGCAGGGCAAGTTCTGACAATCCCGGCTGCATAGAAAGGGGTGTAAAAATTGAAGATTGAGCTTTTGATCGCGGATCCGTCAGGCACAAAGCTTTATTATCCGGCAGTAAAGGAAGGGATTGAGTGGACTACAAATAGGAAAAACACCCCTGGCAAGCTGACATTTCAGGTGTTAAAGGATGAGGCGCTTGATTTTTCAGAGGGTTCTGCAGTGCAGCTTCGAGTGGATGGGGATAAAATATTCTTTGGTTTTGTATTCAAGCAGCAGAGGGACCGGGAGAAAATCATTACGGTTACTGCTTATGACCAATTACGGTATTTAAAAAATACCGATACCCTGTTTTATGTAGATAAAACTGCGGACCAGGTAATCCAGATGATCGCTGAGGATTACAGGATGAATGTGGGTACCCTGGAATGCACAAATTACAGGATCGAATGGGGCAGTGAAGAAGATGTTTCGCTTTTCGAAATGATCCAGAATGCTCTTGATGCTACACTGACAAACACAGGGGAAATGTTTGTTTTCTATGATGATTTTGGGAAGCTTACATTGAAACGCTTGTCCTCCATGATGGTGGGAAGCCCAAATGCTTATCTGATGGTAGATGAGGAAACCGGGGAAAACTTTGAATATACCTCATCCATTGATGATAATACCTTCAACAAAATAAAGCTGACTTATGAGAATGAAAGCACAGGAAAAAGGGATGTGTATATTGCACAGGATTCGGCAAACATTAATCAATGGGGGGTTCTGCAGCATTTTTCTACCTTGCAGAAGGGGGAAAACGGCCAGGCAAAGGCAGACGCCCTGTTAAAGCTGTATAACAAGAAAACACGGAATTTGAAATTGTCCGGTGTTTTAGGGGACAATCGGGTGAGGGCAGGAAGCTTGATTGTGGTAAACCTTGACTTGGGGGATGTGAAACTTAAAAATTTTATGCTGGTGGAAAGCTGTAAGCATACTTTTAAAGAAAACGAACATTGGATGGAACTAACGCTTAGAGGAGGTGAGTTTGTTGGCTGATGCAACCAGGTTGGCTGAAAAAATAAAAAAGGCTGCTTTGGATGTCCAGAGAGCCTCAAAACCGGTAAATGTATACTTTGGGGAGGTTGTTTCAAAAGTGCCGTTAAAAGTTTATATTGAACCTAAATTAGAGCTTTCTGAAAAGCAGATCAGTCTGGCAAGGAATGTAACAGATTATACGGTTCAGATAGACGGGAAGCGGGTGGTTGTAAAAAACGGGCTGAATGTGGGAGATAAGGTGATCCTGATACGGCAGCAGGAAGGTAAAAAATACATTTTGATTGACCGGACAGGAGGGTAAAGGATGATTCCTTCAACAGTTGGTTTTTTGAAACAGGATTTTAAGGTTGAAAAACAGCCTTGCTTTACTTATAAGATGAATCCGGACCGTAATCTTATCTGCGGGTATACGGACGAACTGGATGCAGTGAAGCAGGCTGTTTACAAGATTCTTATGACAGAACGGTATCAGTATGTCATGTATAGCTGGAATTATGGGATTGAGCTTCTTGACCTTTTTGGCGAACCGGTCACTTATGTATGTCCGGAACTAAAACGCAGGATTTCTGAGGCGCTGCTTCAGGATGACAGGATTGAGGAGGTTGATGGCTTTATGTTTGAATTTCCCCAAAAAGGGGTGGTCCATGTATCATTTCGGGTACATACTGTTTTTGGGGATATACAGGCAGAGCGGGAGGTGGATTTTTAATGTATGAGAATATTACGTATGAAATGCTCCTGGAACGGATGCTTTCCCGTGTTCCGGATAAATTTGACAAACGGGAAGGCTCTGTTATCTGGGATACCCACTCACCTACCGCAATCGAGCTTCAGATCCTGTATCTTGAACTGGATGTTATTTTGCGGGAGGTTTACGGTGATACTGCTTCCAGGGAGTTTTTAATTTTACGATGCAGGGAACGGGGGATTGCCCCCTATGAGGCGACAAAGGCAGTCTTAAAAGGGGTGTTTACTCCGGCAGGCATTGACATGACCGGCCGGCGGCTTAATATCGGAGATGTGAATTATATCGTAAGAGAAAGGATCGCGGATGGAGAATACCAGGTTGAGTGTGAAACGGCCGGGAAAATCGGCAATCAGTTTTTCGGCGCAATGGTGCCCATAGAATACATCCAGGGATTGCAGACCGCTGAATTAACGGAAGTTCTGATTCCCGGTGAGGACGAGGAAGAAACGGAGGATCTGCGAAAACGGTATTTTAAATCGTTTGATGAAAAGGCATTTGGCGGGAATGTTGCGGACTATCTTGAAAAAACAAATGCCATCCCTGGGGTTGGAAAGACAAAGGTGACAAGGGTATGGAATGCTGACATTTCTCCGTCTGACATGATCCCTCAAAAAAGTGTTGAGGAGTGGTACCATTCCGTTAAGGAAACATTGTCGGAGGAAGTAGGGAGCTGGCTTGGTTCTGTTTTTTGTGCCGCAAAGGAAAAGAAGCTGACAACAGGCGGGACTGTATTGCTGACCATTATCGATTCCGAATTTGGGCCTGCATCGGATGCGCTTGTCCAGACGGTCCAGGATACCATGGATCCGGATATAAATGCCGGGGATGGGTATGGACTTGCGCCTATCGGCCATGTGGTCAAGGTAGAGAGCGCAAAAGTGAAACAGGTCGCTATAAAATCAACCATTACATTTGAGCCGGGATATGGGTGGGACAACCTTCAATCATCTATTGAGGATGCCGTTTCTGATTACTTTTTGGGACTTAGGAAAGAATGGTCGGATACTTCTTATCTGGTTGTAAGGGTAAGCCAGGTTGATAACCGGATTTTAGGGGTTCCTGGTGTGATTGATGTCCAGGACACTTTCCTGAATGGAGCTGCCGGCAATCTGGTTTTGGATGAATACGAGATTCCAATGTTTGGAGGTGTAAGCGGATGATCAAGGAGGTGGATCTGGTTTCCTATCTTCCCCCATTTATGCAGGAATATAAAGCGCTGGCCCAAACATTAGAGGCTGAAAATCCAGAATTTGCACTTCTGTGGGAAGCTGCCGGCCGGGTGAGAAAGAATGCTTTTGTGGCAACGGCGGATGAGTATGGCATTGGAAGATTTGAGAGGATTTTAGGTATCTTCCCGGATAAAGGGGAGACTTTGGAGGAGCGCAGGACAAAACTGCTTATGAAGTATAATTTGCGCTTACCGTATACACTTTCCTTTTTGAAGTCAATGCTTGATTCTGCTATAGGGGGAGAAAACTATACCATTGAACGCTTATATGAAATATATCAATTAAAAATTTGTATTATCAATCAGGATATTTGTCAGGTGGGAAATATTTATGATGTGATTGAGGGTCTGCTTCCGGGCAATATGAAGCTGTCACTTTATGCAGAATACAGAGAAGCGGTGAAGGCAGAGATAAAGCAGGCTATGTCTGTAACCTTTATTAGTGCCTTTTATCCCCGGATGAACATACCGACATTATTTTTAAACGGTACCTGGGAGCTTGACGGAAGCCAAACGTTGAGCGGTTATGACAGTATTGAACAGATAGACATTTGCCCGGTAAAGATGGAAATACAGACAAGGATTGAGGGAACCCCGGAGGAAAAAACGGCGGTTTCTTTTTTTACTGGAGTCAGGGAGAGAATTGAAAGCAGCCAGGAAGTAGAAGTAAGGGGATTGACGGAGTGTCAGGAAGCTGTGGAGGAGAGCTTCACCATACAGACATCGGCTAAGGCAGGATCCAGGGCCGGGGATGTCCTTGTGGATAACCTGAATATTCTGGATGGGGAATGGGAGCTGGACGGGAGCCGGGAATTGGATGGCGGGCTTTACATATTATAGGATGTTTCAGGTATGGAAATTTATAAGATTATGACAGGAGGTTTTGTGTTATGGCAGATAACAGAGGGGTAATCACTACGGTAGGACGGCGGAAGCTGTGTATGGCACAGGCAGGGGATGCAGAATTGCCAGCCATCACCCAGATGGCATGGGGGGCAGGCGGTGTAGATGAAGCCGGGAATCCGATTGCTACAACGGGGAATGAGATCGGTCTGTACCAAGAGCTGCTGAGAAAAGATATTGAATCCCATGAATATGTGGAGGAGGAGCAAACAACCTGCAGGTATGCTGCCACCCTGGAGGCTGGGGAGTTGGATGATGCATACATATCAGAGATGGGGTTGTATGACAGTGAGGGGGATCTGGTTGCCTACCGCACCTTTATGCGGAAGGGGAAGGATGCCGACATCCCCCAGATATATAAAATGGATTCGATTTTTTGATTTTGTGGATAAGGAAATGAGGTGGAAAAATAATGGAGTTTGTGATGAATAACCCGCCAGCCTTTTCCTTGGAAGTAAGGAAGTGGTCAAGAACGACAAAAGCGAATGGGGATGAGATGGCAAAGGATATCGAAAAGCTGCTGAACAATGATTTTTACTTAAAGACCGAATTGGAACGCATGGACCATGTAGCTTTGGTGGTGCTGCCGGCATCCGGGTGGACAGGCAGCACGGCCCCCTTTACCCAGACCATAAGTGTTGAAGGTGCAAAGGAAAACCAGGACGCATGCCTGGTAAGCGCTCTTGCGGACGGGGCTTCTTTGGAGGCGCAGAAAGCCTACACAAAGGCATTTTCCATTATCAGCAGCGGGACCGGGGTCTTGGGGGACGGGGTTGCTACCTTTAAGGTGTATAAGAAGCCAGAGACGGATATTACTGTTGGACTGCAGGGGGTGGGGTGATGGGCAGAATATGGATGCTGGGCGGTGGAGGAAGCGGAGCAGATCTGGATACAGTGACGGCGGCATCCGGGGAT
>RAYY01000059.1 GCA_003611875.1 bacterium D16-56
GTATCAAAAGTTGAGACTTAACTTTTAATACCCATGATAGAAATATAGTCTATTGTCACACATTTTGCCGCCATAGTCGAGGTACGCACTATCTACCGTTTACGGTTTTTCTATGGGAGTAGCTCCTGTTATCAGCTATAACTATGGGAAGCAGGACAAAAGGCAGTTAAAGAATGTATTTTCTATTTGTATGCGGTATATTGGCTATCGTGATGAAGCAATCGGCAGATTGTACGGGCGTTGCAGAAGTACGATAAACAGTCGAAGAAAATGTCTGTCCTCAAAAACGGCGTTTTATTGCGTAACAATACAAAAAAAGTTGTTAATTTCGTAAATCTTGCTATAATAAAGATATGGTCATCGGATGTGAAAAATTGTAGATAGAGAGGGAAAGTATGGCAATAGAAAATTTAATTGAAAATGTGGATAGTCAAATCATAAAAATTAGAACAAAAAGTTTAGACGTATCATTTAATGAATTATACGATATGTATAAAAATAAGGAATTGACAATTTCACCAGATTATCAAAGACTCTTTAGATGGGAAGAAGAAAAGCAATCACGTTTTGTAGAGTCATTAATCTTAGAAATGCCTGTTCCACCGATTTTTGTTATAGAGACAGATGATGGAGTTTATGAGTTAATTGATGGATTGCAAAGAATATCAAGCTATTTGCATTTTAGGGGGGAACGGTTAGGTGAAACCAATGATGATTTTTTAGAATTGCAAGGATGCGATATAGTCAAGGATTTAAATGGACTAACATTTGATAATTTGCCAAAAGCTTTGCAGATAAAAATAAAAAGAAGTTTTGTTCGTATGGAAGTTATTAAGAAAGAGAGTGAGATTTCTCTAAAATACCATATGTTTAAACGATTGAATACAGGTGGCGAAATCTTATCTGCACAAGAAATACGAAATTGTACAATTAGATTATTGGGATCGAAGGGAATTGATTTCCTAGAGGAATGCAGCAAAAATGAAGATTTTAAGTCTGTAATTAATAGGGTTGCATCAGATAAAAGAAAAACGAAATATGACCAAGAACTTGTTTTAAGATTTTTTGCCATTAAAAATGATATAGAAAAATACAGATATCCTGTAACAGAATATTTAACAAGATATTTAGAAAAAATCACAACTGAAGAAATTTGCTTTGAATACCAAAAAGAGAAAAATATTTTTGAACAAACCTTCAAGTTTATAAATGAACATTGGGGTGAGGAGGCTTTTTCGGGAAGAACAGCTAATGGAACTATAAAAAATGAATTTGTACTGTATTATTTTGACGGAATTGCAATTTCGATTGCGTCTTTGATAGAACAAATCATATCGTATGATTGTGCTAATACGATTATTGAAGCTATTAATCAAATTAAATATGGAGCAGAACTTCAATCATATAAGACAGGAAGTGTCAATGGAGTAAAAACAAGAATAAGGCTGTTTACGGAAGGAGTGAGCAAGATTCTTGACGGCAGATGAATTAAGGGCGGCTCTTGAAGTAGAGTTAGCCTGGAGACAAGAGGAGCTTGCCTTTTTCAAGAACCAATTAAGCGAGATTGCAGAAAAAAACAAAAATAAGTATAGAAAAAGTTTAGTATTAATACTGTATTCACATTTGGAAGGATATATTAAAATTTGTTTGCAGACGTATGTACAGTATATAAACTCACAGGGATTAAATCGCAAAGATGTAAATACGGGCTTGATGGTAGCAAGTATGCATAAAGAATTTATCGCTTACGAAAATTTGGATAGAAAATGCGAAATTTTTCGTAAGGAATTGCCAGATGATGCTCGCTTACATCGTTTATATCGTCGCGTTGATTTTATGGAGAAGGTTGAGGATTTTAAAGAACAGGAATTAAATATTGATGATCAAATAATAGACACGGAATCTAATCTATGGTACATAGTGTTGCAGAAAAATTTGTATAAAGTTGGGTTACCCATAGATTTATTTGATGATTGTCAAAGTGATATTGATGCATTGGTAAATCGGAGAAACTCTATAGCCCATGGAAATTTTCGTTCAGGGGTAACAGCAGAAGAATTTTCTAATTGGGAAACTAAAGTTTCTGAAATTTTGTCAGCAGTAACACGATTGCTTTATGACTATGCTAATAATGAGAGATATTTAGCTTAAGCAATGTTTTAAGGATGAGAGCATGTGCAAGCCTAGTATAACCCGTTTTAAATAACCTTCCATTTCGCCAGTCTACTTTCCCGACAGCACAGAGGGAAAATGCTCAACGTAGCCCCACTACGTATGCTTTTGAGGATAGAAGAGGATAGAAATAGAAATGAAAGGAAGCTGGAAGATGTTGTTTCGGAAGAAGAAAGTATTTTTTACAATTTTGTTAGGACTTACCCTGTCAATTTCTGCCTGCGGGGTACAACCGCCCCAGGCAGCTGCCGCTGGGGCAGTGTCAAACGGGCTGTCGGAAAATGTAGGCGCAGAGCTGATAGAAAGTCAATCCGACAGGCAGGGGCTTGGCCTTTTAGAAAATGGGCAGGAGAATTGGCAGGAGGAGCTCCCTGCCTATACGGGGGAGGCCGGCATTGCCATAAACGGCAATATCCCTTTTTTCACAACGGAAGAAATCACGGAGAATGTTTTTGAAGAATACAGTGAGCTGGACGACCTGGGCCGCTGCGGCGTGGCATTTGCCAATGTGTGCCGGGAATTGATGCCCACCGAGGAGCGGGGAAGCATTGGAAATGTCCGGCCATCTGGCTGGCATACGGTAAAGTATGACCAGATTGCTGACCGGTATCTCTACAACCGCTGTCATTTGATCGGCTATCAATTGGCCGGGGAAAATGCCAATGAGAAGAACCTGATTACAGGCACCCGGTATTTGAATATAGAGGGTATGCTGCCATGGGAGAATCTGACAGCCAAGTATGTGGAGGAAACAGGAAATCATGTATTGTACCGAGTCACCCCTTGCTATGAGGGAGACAATCTGGTAGCTTCTGGCGTGTTGATGGAAGCTTTTTCTGTGGAGGATCAGGGGGCAGGGGTTTGCTTTAATGTGTATTGCTACAATGTACAGCCCGGTATTCTGATTGATTATGCAACCGGTGAGAGCAGGCTGGACGAAGCCTGGGCGCTGTCGGAATCAGAAGATACGGAGTTAAGCTATGATTATGTGCTCAACACAAACACAAAAAGGTTTCACCTTCCAACCTGCTCCAGTGTGGAAGAAATCCATGAGAAGAACAAGGAGTATTATCAAGGAGACAGGGAGACGCTGATTGAGAAAGGGTATAGTCCCTGCGGGCGCTGCAGTCCGTGACAGGGATGTGTGGTGCAAAAGGCCGGCGGCCTGCAGGGGAGAAAGGAAGAAAAAGGATGAAGCTGAAAAATGTATTGATTGTGACAGAGGACATTACAAGAGCCAAAAGGTTTTATAAGGAGCTGTTTGGACTTGAGGTGGTACTGGATCAGGATGGCAATGTGATCCTGACAGAGGGGCTGGTTTTACAGGATGCAGCAATATGGAAGAAATTTCTGGGAAGAGAGATTGTTCCCAAAAATCATGCTGCAGAGCTGTATTTTGAGGAGTCGGATATAGAAGGCTTTGTAAGAAAGCTGGAAAATTATCCGGAGCCGATTGAGTATGTGAACTGCCTTATGGAACATTCGTGGGGACAAAGGGTGGTGCGGTTTTATGACCTGGATGGGAATCTGATTGAGGTGGGGACACCTATGGCTGTCACGGAGTGGGTTTAAATCCTTTCGTAAACTACCCATCATCGAAAGCTAATGGGATTGCGGCCATATTATTTCAAATGCCCGGATACATGCCTGGTTTTGGGAGCGGTCCAGCACTGCATGGAAGATGGAGTCAAAGCAGCTTCCCAAACCTTCTGTTAGTAGCTCCTGCCACCATGCGGCGACCTTTTCCGGATCATTGCGGAATACTCCGCAGCCGTAGGCGCCCAGTACCAGATTCTTGGCTCCCTGATGGGCAAAGATACAGAGGGCCAGCTTCATCCTCCGCCGCATGACGGCCTGGGCCTGATTTGGGTCTTCCCCTTTGATGAGAACCTGCCCCATATTTACGGCGGGCAGGGTGAGCACGGCGGCCTTTACCGGATCCTCCACCAGCCGAAAGCCTTCGTCCCGGAAGAACAGGACATCCGGGGCATAGATTGCGTAATCTAAATACATCATGGAGCGCTGGGCTCGGTTTTGGCGGTAATATTCTTCATGTCTTGTCAGGACATGGTAAAGGGTGCTGGAAGCGGCCAGGCTCTCCTCCTGTGCCATGGCGCCGTTGAGAAAGCCGCCTCCGGGGTTTTTGGCGCTGGCAAAGTTCAGTACCCCGATTTTTGTTCTGCCCTCCTGATGCAGCCTGCGGATGGCAGCTATGGCGGTCAGATTCTCTACAGTGGTTTTCTCTCTGACAGTCTGGGGGCTGCAGGGAAATAGGCCGTCTTTTTCATATTTTTGAAGGAGCGCTTCACCCTGAGACGGGGTGATCAGCAGGCTGTTATCTAAGGAGTGCTTCATATCCTCTGCAATGGGAATGGATTTTGCGGCAGCGTTTTTGGATTCATGCCCGGTAATTTCTGGTCTATTGGGGAAATGATTTTCCGACAGATTCATGCTGTTTTTGGGAAACAGGTAATATCCCTGTTTCATGATTTCTATGGTTTCTCTGGCCACTGCTTTTCGGTCCATTTTTTTGATTCCTTTCTGTTTCTGTTTATTTCTTGTTTCTGTTTGTGTTGTTTTTATTTATTTCTTGTTTTTGGTTATTTCTTGTTTTTGGTTATTTCTTGTTTTTGTTTCTGTTTATTTCCTATTTTGATCTGTTTCCGTGTGTTATGAATCGTGTGCCGTGATTATCCTTCTATATTTTTCTGATAAAGCCTGGATGGCCGGTGGCCGGCATTTTCCGTAAAATGTGGGGTTTCTTTTACCATGGATGCGGCTTTGCGCCGAAATGCGGCTGTGGGCAATTCCTGGTCCAGAACTACCTCGTAGACCTGCTGAAGCTGTGTCAGGGTAAAATATTCCGGCATCAGATGGATTGCCAGATCCGTATATTTTAACTTTCCCCGAAGCCGGTCAAGGCCGCAGGCTATAATGCGGGCGTGGTCAAAGGCAAGGCCGTCATTTTCCAGAATCCGGCATTGGGTGAAGGGTTCTTTTTCTCCTTTTTCCAGAAGGGCTCGGAGAAGGATATCATCATGGGACAGCTCCAGCTCCCAAAGCTCCTTACCTTTTTCTTGGCAGCGCATTCGGCAGACCAGCTTAAACCAGGCAGCCATATCTGCATCATCTCCTGCCTGAAGTTGAACCTGACTGCTGTCAATCAGGGCCATGTAGGAACAGCTCATCACCCAGGTGCGGGGGTCACGGCCAGGCTGGCTGAAGGTGTAGAGCTGTTCCAGATACACCTGGTCTACGCCGGTTTCCTCCCGCAGCTCTCTGGAGGCAGCCGCTTCGGTGGTCTCTGTGGGACGGACAAATCCTCCTGGCAAAGCCCAGCAGCCCAGATAAGGATGCCCGCCCCGCCGGATCAGCAAAATGCGCAGCTCCTTTTCCGGAAGCTTGCGGTAATTTCCTTCATCCTCATCTGTTACAGTGAAAATTACCATGTCTGTGGCTACGGAGGGCCTTGGATAGTCTCCCGGCTGGTAGGCAGCCAGAAATTCTTCCTCTGTCAGTCCGTCCCGGTCTCTGATGGGTTCCTCTGGAAGCTTGGCAGGGGCTGCCGGGGAAGGCTGAGCAGGGGGTGTCAGGGAAGACTGAGCAGAGTCAGCCGGGGAAGACTGAGCAGAGTCAGCCGGCAAAGGCGGTACAGAGGGCTCTGTCAAGGTAAGGGGAGAGGATAAAAGTATATCCCGTACTTCTGTCAGGGCAAAGCCCAGGAGATTGGTTCCCCGCCACTTGAGGGGACAGAGAGCATCCGGGTTATTTTTGCCCATGCCGATGCCCCAGATTCGGTCTCTGGGGCTGGCCTCCACCAAAATTCGGCGCCGGGTACCCTTTAAAAATTCCAGCAGCTCCGGATTCTGTGAGAACTTTGCCAGGTTTCCTCGCTTTACGATGTCATAGCACTGGGAATCCCAGCGGTCTTTGTCAAAGCCCTTCACTGCCCGGCCATAGGCTTTCATCTCCTTAGGGTGGGAGGCTTCCATGATTTTAGCAAGCATTTCCTCATCCTTAAACATCCTTGCCTTTTCGGCCATCATGAACTGCTCTGTACAGCTATATTCTATGCCACCCACTTCAAAACGGCATGGCCACCACTGGCTGAGACAGGTTTCTGTGATCTGCCCGTCTGCGGAAGGGGTGTGACCCCAGAAGAAAAGATATTTCAGCTTTTCGCCTGCATTGCAGGCATCCTTTAAATCATTGATATTATAAAACATAAAATTCCTCCTTGTATGGGTTGGTGGAGTGTATTGCGTTTGTTCTGCAACTGTTGCGGCACTATATATGGCGATATTATTATTGATTTGATATTATCATCTTGATATTATCTATAGGGTAATATTATAAGAAGATATAGGAAGAATGTCAAGAGATATCTGGATATATTTTCCGGTTCCACCGAACGGATTATAGAATAGATACGAAAAAACAGAGAAACAAATCTGAATCATCAGTTATTCCCCTGCTTCAAGGCTAAAATATTTAATTTTCAGACACGCTTTAGCCCCAGGAATGGGGCAGGCGTGGGGCGAAGGATTATTCCTTCCAGCGTTTCAATGTGGGAAACCATTCCAGCATGATTTTTCTTGCTTCATCCTCCTTCATATCTGGGTTGGCGGCAACCATAGGGGGTACGCATATCTCAATCATTTCTTCCATGGTACCTGTAAAAGTAAATTTACCCTTTTCGAAGCAGTACTTGCAATATTCCTCATTTTTACTTCCATCCTCATTCGTTCCATACAGCTCGTCTGTATCTCCCATAGGCATACCGCAGCATTGGCAAAATCTCTGATTCATCTCGTTCATTTTTTTCCTCCGTTTTTTATGTGCTTTAGTGTTAAAGGTATGAATATCACTGGTTTGCTATTGCCTGTGGTACAATAGAAGGAGCTGACGGAAGCCTATGCAGGTATCCACTCCCTTTCCAGTTGACAATAGGATAGCACACATATCCTGACATCTTTTGTCAAGGTTTATTTTTTTTATAAATTTCCAATGCCTGTGCGGCTAAAATTTCTCTCAGATCCTTTGGTTCCATGATTTCCACCTGGACTCCAAAGGAGAGAAGATACCCGATCAGCCAGGGATCCACAGGCATTTCTGCATGAACAATTAAATCACCGTTTGTTTGACGTTCAATATCTGCTTCGTCAAATTCATCATAGACGCGGTATGCGATTTCTTTTGGAAATAAAAGAACGATCCGGGAATACTGCCCGAACCCGTCATTTTCCGGCTTTGGGTATGGTCTTGGCACAAAGATTTGCTCCAATACTTTCAGATCTAAAATACGGTTCAGCTTGAAGATGCGAAAATCCTGTTTTTCAAGACAAAAAGCTTTCAGATACCATTCCTTTGATTTATAGGACAGCTTTAATGGCTGAACGGTACGTTCACTTCTTCCGCTGCCGGCGCTTTCATAGACGATCCGGATTTCCCTATGCCCGATGATTGCTGTTTTCAGCATTTCAAATTTTGAGTTGTCGTAGGTGGATTTTCCCCAACGGGAAAAATCGATTTCCAGCCAGTTTTCCGTGTCCATGTGGAAAAGTGCAGACAGCTTTGTCAGCATTTCTCTGTCAGAGGGATAGCCGGTGACGGAAATACTTTGGATTGCTGTCAATACCTCCTGCCTTTCCTTTTCTGACAGGATTGCCCTGTCCAGAACAAAATCATGAAGAATACGGATTCCGCCGTTTCTTCCCAGTTCTGTATAGACCGGAATGCCGGCGCCGCTTAATGCCTCGATATCACGGTAAATGGTCCTGGGAGAAACCTCAAATTTTGCTGCCAATTCAGGAGCAGTGGCGCGTCCCTTGTCTAAAAGATAATATAAAATTCTGAATAGACGGCTGTCTGACATTTTTGCACCTTTCAAAACAGAAATAGAATAAAAAGCCTAGGGTCATTTACGGAAAACAAAAAGCAAAGGGAGGATCTGCATTCATCCCTTTGCTGCCTGGTCAAGGAAATCCTTTAGCTGATTTCTGGAGATCATAACATCCTCACGAGAGGCCAGAAGCCTGCTTTTGCTTTGGTAACAGGGGACAGCTTCAAACTTTAAGGTACCCCAGACCAAGGTATTGTTGTCTAAAACAGCCTGTCTGTATTGTCCCTTTTCTAATGCGGCCATAACCTTGTCCCGGTCAGCGCCGCAGCCAGCGGCAATATCAGCCAGTATAGAAGGGGCGTCAATCCGCTGGTGTTCAATGAAATGGGCGTGAAAGATCTTTTGATGAAAAGCAATCAAGTCACCTCCAAGCTCTGCAGTAATCAGCATAGCCTGACTTGCAAGATCACTATGCATAAAAGGGGTCTCAGGATATGGATGAGCCTCGCAGGAAATCCAGCTTACAGAAAGCTCCGGAAAGTCCGGCAGCATCTCTATCAGATTCATGATGCCGCGATAGCAATAGGGGCAGGTGTAATCAAAGTAAACAGTGAGTGACCGCTTCATAATCATACCTCTTTCTTTGCCGGTACTGCATTGAGGGGTGAATGTAAAATTACCCTCTGCAATGCAGTACCAGACGAATTTTGACAGAATTTCCGGTTATCAATAGTTTTCTGCATGTACCTCAAAATAGCTCTGAGGATGATTGCAGGTGGGGCATACTTCAGGCGCCTTGGTTCCCACTATAATATGTCCGCAATTACGGCATTCCCATACCTTTGCCTCGCTCTTTTCAAATACGGCAGCAGTCTCTACATTCTTCAAAAGAGCGCGGTATCTTTCCTCGTGGTGCTTTTCAATGGCGCCTACCAGACGGAACTTTTTAGCCAGCTCCGGAAAGCCTTCCTCCTCGGCAGTCTTTGCAAAGTCTTCATACATATCGGTCCACTCGTAATTCTCCCCGTCTGCGGCAGCAGCCAGGTTTGTCTTGGTTTCCCCGATTCCGTTCAGCTCCTTAAACCACATTTTTGCGTGCTCTTTTTCATTGTCTGCTGTCTTTAAAAACAGGGAAGCGATCTGCTCGTAGCCTTCTTTTTTGGCTTTGGAGGCAAAATAGGTGTACTTATTTCTTGCCTGGGATTCTCCTGCAAATGCTGCCTCCAGATTCTTTTCGGTCTGTGTTCCTGCATAACGGTTGCTCATGTTTCTTCTCCTTTATTTATATTTTCCTCCATTCTGTGCATGCTTCACAGAACATCCTGCTCGGTGAGTATGGTATGCCCCGCTTTTTCGGCACAAAATGATATGGGTGAAAGGCTTTTCACCCTTGTTATTCCCTGCTCTGCAATGCAGACTCAAATCCTCCAAACATCCTCTGGCACCCAGAAAAAAGGGATGAATGTGGTCAGAAGCTATTATCTTCGGCGGCTTTATGCTTGTGCCTGCATGCAGGGCAAAGATAAAACACTTTAAGATCGTAGGACAGAATCCCCTCTCCAAGCTGTGTTTCCAGATTTTCAGTCAAATCCTCCAAACAGATGTCAGCCAGTTTCCCGCAGGCTTTGCATACCAGATGGTCATGTCTTACGGTCCGGTCGTAGCGGTCCGGAGAGCCTTCTACAGACAGCCTGCGGATGATGCCCTCTCTGCAAAGTATATTCAGATTGTTGTATACTGTTGCCAGCACAACCTTTGGATCGGTTTTTTTTAATTCAAGAAAAATTTGTTCGGCTGACATGTGTGCCGAGGTCTCGTGGATGATAGCACATATTTTTTTGGCATATTTTGTCATATCATCACCTTTATTTTAGAATTATTCTAATTATAAAACGAGTGTCGGTATTTGTCAAGTACAAGGATCCAAGGAACCTCTTGATCCTAATCTACAACAGTAACAGTTCAGATACCCCTTGAACTGTTACCTACAGCACACATTCCAGCTGACAGTCATAGGGCTCTGCCTCAACGTGCTGCCGGTTATAGACCATTGCTTCCACACAACCCATTTTTCGGTAAAATGCCTGGCTTTCCACAGAGGAATGGGCGGAGATATAAAGCTTGGCGGCGCCTTGTTCTTTTGCCCATTTTTTCGCCGAGAGAAAAAGTTCTTTTCCGATTCCCAAGCCCCGCATATCCTCCGAAATATGGATGCTGGTCAAATCCAGATATTTTTGCTCCCCGCCAAACAGGGCGGATTCTACGGAGACAAAGCCCTTCAGCATTTGGTTGTTAAAGGCAGCATGGACAAAGCCGCCGGAGGCTAGGGTGTTTTTCAGACAGGAAACCAGGATTTGATAATCTGTTTCTGTCCAGTCGTCCACAAAGGGAGCATCCTTGATCACCCATTTTTCGTTTTCCTTTCGCCAGCATTTTGTGACGACCTGATGGCGGTGAAAATGTTTAAATAGATCCGGACATAGCTCATCCGGATTTAGGTTTCGGTATTGAATCATGCGCAGCTCCTCCTGAAAAATATGACAGATAAAAAAGGGACGCCGGCAAGCAGTCCCCTTTAAGAAGCAGATAATCGGGCAATTTTATGCAATCAGCAGCTTAGTATAAATATTCCATACGCAAAGTCCCATAATAACAAAGATCAGAATAATAAACAGCTTGTCTACCGTGCTGGTGGGAATCTTCTTGTTGACCTTTTTTCCGACGATACCTCCATACACACCGCAGATCATCATGCCGATCAGCATCACCCACAGTCCGGGATCTACATCCTGGTAGAGGGCTTTCGGAACGCTGCCTTTGAGGAAGGTAACGATCAGGCTGGCAATCTGGGAGATCAGGATCATATATAAGGAATTCTGCGCAGCTGTTTTGGTAGGCATGGAAAGGAAGAAATACAGCACTGCCAGATTCATAGGTCCGCCGCCGATTCCCACAAAGGAGGATAGGGTACCCAGACCAAAGCCAAGGAAAATCAGGATCATAGGATTGGTGACCTGGAGTGCTTTGTATTTTTTCTTATTTAAGGTATAGATCAGTGTGAGAAATACTGCGATCAACAAAGCCAGAGCCTGATAACCACCTACGATTTCCTGGTTTGCAGAGGAGTTTTTGATGATATCATAAAGGTATTTGCCGATCACTCCACCTATGGCAGAGCCGACAGCAAGCCAGGTTGTCAAATTCCAGTCAATCAGGTTGTCGCTGCCGCCTTTTTTCGTGCTCATGGCCGAGCTGAGAACATTATAGCTGGTCATGGAAATCACAGTGCAGGTGGATAAAAAGGTAATGGTATTTACAGGCAGTACTCCTACTGCGTCCAGGGCCGGCTTCATAAATACGCCGCCGCCTACACCGCAGATGGCGCCTACCACGGAGGCCAGTATACTGACTGCAAAAAAGATTATATAAGTCATAGAATTCCTCGTTCTTTCTGTATTCTGATCATGAAAGCTGCTTGTTTATTTTGTCTTCAAAATAAGTGGATTCCTCAAATTGTCCTGGGAAAAGGTGCTTTTCTACCAGGATTGCCGCATCGGCAATGCAGTCTAAACAAGAACGGAACTTGTCAGAACCGGAATCCTTTAAATCGCCGCAGGTTACGGTGCGGTTTTTTTCAAAAAATTCTTTGGTAATGGCGCCTGCCAGAATGTAGGACTCTTTTTTGGATTTGTTCTTTTTATCGTCGTCCATGTGGCCAGTACTGGTGACAAAGCCGGCCAGAAAGACAGCGCCTGATATGGCGCCGCAGGTTCCCAGCCTGGCGCCCATCCCGCTTCCGAAGGTTTCCATTCCTTTGAAGCAGACCATGGGATCCAGCCCCAGAAGATCCGCATAGGTAACTGCTACGGCCTGAGAGCAGTTGTAGCCGCTTTTGGCATAATAGTCTACTGCAGTTTGAGCTCTCGATTTTAACATAAAATTGCCTCCTTATATGATTTGCCTCATTATAATATACTGCCTATGCCTTTGTCAATATGTTACAATATTGTGTTGTTTGGAAGAACATGTTTTGTCAGTATTATGTTGTTTGGAAGAAAATGATTTGCGATAATAGGTATCGGATACCGGCCTGGGACTCAGAAGGAACCAATCTGCCATAGTGTACCTGTGGATAGGATATGGAATGTCCAAAATAAAAGGGGGTGAGGATTATGCAGAGGGAGAACCAGCTGGGTAAGCCGCAGAAAGGAGGAATGAAACGAGGAAAGGAAACAGTGCTTGGACTTGAGACGAGAGAGCACAGGCGGTCCTGAACGACGGAGGGACCGGAGAATCAAGATATTATGAAAAGGAGTTTATACATTATGACAATGACATCAATCAATGGTTTTCCCATATATGCAGTTACCATAAAAGAAGTGCCGTGTGAGCTTTCCTATTTTGCAAAGCAGGCATCCACATGGGTGGAGGGATCCAGGAGAAATCAGCTTTCAGAGGAAGAAATCCAAGATTTAAAGAGCCGGTATAAATGTGACGATGCCTTTGAGAGTAAAATGAATTTTGCCGGGGCATTTGGAGGAATGGGGACCATGCTGGGCGTGGGCGGACTGGATTCGTACAGAAGCTGGTATGAATATGCCAAATCGACCACCGATGTAGATGTGGAGCATTCCCGGTATTTTCAGGAGTATCAACAGTTTTTGAGTGTGCTGGATCAAATCGGCATTTAGGCTTATAAGGGGAAATTATAAAGGGCGTAATTTAAGAAATATTTTCCACTCGATATTGACTTTTAATTCACAAGGTGAGATAATAAAAGCAAATTTCGATTTACGAAATTTAGATTAAAGGAGGAAATGGAATGGCAACAAAAGCTTATTATCCAATTAGCGAGATCGGCAAAGGAAAGACAGGTTTTTCCAAGACTAGATCGATTATTGAGGCTGCTTTCTATGGGAACAATGTGGTGAAGGTAAACACCCTGAAGGAAGCATACGAGTTAGCAAAGAACTCACCCGGGACCATTGTGACCGATATGCCGGTTTACAGAGGAGAGGAATTTGGTCTGGAAAAAGACGCTAAGGTACTGCTGTTCAACGACGGCGCGATTACCGGCCGTTATGCTACTGCACGCCGTATTGCAGGAGAACCCGGAGTGGATTGTAATGCCCTGGACATTGTTGCCATGGATGCAGTTTATGAGTCCCGCTGGAAAACCATGTATCATGCAGAGGTGTTTGTGGGTCTGGATCCGGAGTTTATGGTGAAGGCTCATCTGCTTTTGCCGGAGGGCGAAGAAAACATTATGTACAACTGGATGCTGAACTTCCAGTACATGTCTGATGAGTATGTAAAGATGTACAAGAATTCCAAGCCAGTGGGAGACGGCAAGGAAGCGGATATTTACATTTTCTCCGATCCGCAGTGGACAGGCTCTGACCGTCCCAACGTATCCTTAGACTGTCTGTCTGACCCGCAGAAGAAGACCTTGTGCTATTTCAACACCGAGACCAACTGTGCCTGCATCCTGGGTATGAGATATTTCGGCGAACATAAGAAGGGTACCTTGACCATGGCCTGGGCGATTGCCAACCGCAATGGTTATGCTTCCTGCCACGGCGGACAGAAGGAGTATCTGCTGGCAGACGGCAAGAAGTATGTGGCTTCTGTATATGGTCTGTCCGGCTCCGGCAAGTCTACTCTGACCCATGCAAAGCATGGCGGCAAGTATGAGATTAAGGTTCTGCATGATGATGCGTTTGTAATCAATACCGATACCTGTGCATCCATCGCTCTGGAGCCCACCTACTTTGACAAGACTGCCGACTATCCTACCGGATGTGAGGACAACAAGTACCTGCTGACCGCACAGAACTGTTCCGCGACCTTAGACGACGAGGGCAAGCTGCAGCTTGTTACCGAGGATATCCGCAACGGCAACGGCCGTGCGATCAAGTCAAAGCTGTGGTCTCCGAACCGGGTAGACAAGATCAACGCTCCGGTGAATGCGATTTTCTGGATTATGAAGGATCCGACCATTCCGCCGGTAGTGAAGCTGAAAGGATCTTCTTTGGCTTCTGTTATGGGTGCAACCCTGGCTACCAAGCGTTCTTCTGCAGAGCGTCTGGCTCCTGGCGTAGATCCTAACAAGCTGGTTGTGGTTCCCTATGCGAACCCGTTCCGCACCTATCCTCTGGCCAATGACTATGAGAAGTTCAAAAAGCTGGTTGAGGAGAAGAACGTAGACTGCTATATTGTCAACACAGGCGACTTCATGGGCAAGAAGGTAAAACCGGCAGATACCCTGGGCATTCTGGAAGCCATCGTAGAGGGTAAGGCTGACTTCCATAAGTGGGGGCCGTTCTCTGACATCGAGATCATGGATTGGGAAGGTTTTGTACCGGATATGAATGATGCAGAGTATGTAGGCCAGTTAAAGGCCCGCATGAATGACCGTGTCAATGAGATCAAGAACTTTGCCGAGGCAAAGGAAGGCTATGACAAGCTGCCGGATGACGCACTGGCTGCTATCCAGAAGGTAGTAGATGAGCTGGGCTAAAGTGAGAAGGCAGAAAATGATGTAAGGGAGACTGCTGCGTGAGATCAGCAGGGTCCTTCAGAAGGCGGCAAGCCGGGAACCAGGGTGTTTCCGGCTTCCTCTTTATTTCTTTGTCAGGAAATTTGGATATTGATAACACAAATTACGGTACAAAATTAGGACACAAAAAGAAATACATGTTTACCGAACGGAGATTAGATGAAAAAGAAATATGTGCTGTTTGATCTGGATGGGACTCTGACCGATTCCCGGGAGGGCATTGTCAATTCCATTGAATATATGCTGGGGCATTATCAGATTACAGTGAAGAACCGGGATGAGCTGCAGCCCTGGCTGGGACCGCCGTTAAAAGAGAGCTTGATGAAATACTGCGGGTTTGCCGAAGGGAAGGCCTTGGAGGGCGTGAACGTGTACCGGGAGTATTTTGACCGACAGGGTATTTTTGAGAATCAGGTGTATCCGGGGATTGAGGATATGCTGAAGGAGCTGAAGGGACAAGGATATCATCTTTTGGTGGCTACCTCCAAGCCAGAGACAGCGGCAGTGCGGGTATTGGAGCATTTTGGGCTGGCAGGGTATTTTGATTATATAGGGGGAGCTACTCTGGATGACAGCCGGGTGAAAAAGGGCGATGTGATCCGCTATGTGCTGGCAGCCTGCAAAGAAGCAAAAAGGGAGCAGGCGGTTATGGTGGGAGACCGGGAGCACGATGTGCAGGGAGCGAAGGAAAACGGGCTGGAGGTAATCGGTGTGCTTTATGGGTATGGATCCCGGGAGGAACTGGCAGAGGCAGGATCAGATTATCTTGTGGAAAGTCCGAAGGACCTGGGGAAGCTTTTGGGAAAAATGGCAGACAGAGGCGAATAAAGCCGATGCATGAGATGGGTACAGGAATGAGCAGAGCTGTTTGATGAAGCTCATGAGAGTTTGGACATATGGAAAATATGCACAAAAATTGCCGTGAGTATAAAGGGCATAATACACGAAAATAAAAAATCAGAAAAATTTCATTAGAAATGGCAGTATCTTTTCTGATAAAATGGAATGGGAATTTTGATACCGGATTCATGTTTTGCAGGAAAGGAAAGGTGCCAGATGTTTAAAAAAGGAGAATATATTGTATATGGAACTTCAGGCGTGTGTCAGGTAGAGGATATTACTACCATGGATATGAGAGGGGTTCCGGCAGATCGTCTGTTTTATGTTTTGGCCCCTTCCAGTCAGAAGGGTGGAAAGATTTTTACGCCGGTGGATAATGAAAAGACTTCTATGCGGCGTGTGATTACACGGGACGAGGCGTCCCGGCTGATTGACGAGATTCCAAAGATTGAAGAACTTTGGATATCCAATGAAAAGCTGCGGGAGGCTCAGTATAAGGAGTGTATGAGATCCTGTGACTGTAAGGAATGGATTAAGATTATTAAGACGCTGTATCTGCGCAAAAGGGCGCGGAGCGCTCAGGGAAAGAAGATTACCTCCACAGATGAAAAGTATCTGCGGATGGCAGAAGAATACCTGTATTCGGAGCTGGAGATTCCTCTGCGAATCCCTAAGGAGAAAATGGAGGAATATATTACAGGAAGGATACGGGAGCAGGAGGTATAACCATTGGTTTTGAGGGACGGGCAGCTTCAAGGAACATAGATAATACAATAGAATCCCGGCGTCTGCGTGTATATGCAGGCACCGGGATTTTGGAATTGAGCAGATTATTGGCTGTATTTCTCTTCGCAATACATACAACGGTAAATTTCCTTTTGTTCATCTGCCAGATAGAACACATGGGGAAGCTCCTGTTCGATGGAGGTGATACACCGGGGATTTTTGCATTTAATTACATTGGTGATCTTCTTTGGCAGCTTTAAGGCTTTTTTCTCTACAATCTTGTTGTCCTGGATAATGTTGATTGTAATATTGTGGTCAATATAGCCTAAAATCTGCAGATCCAGCTTGTCTAACCCGCCCTCGATTTTGATGATATCCTTGCGTCCCATTTTGCTGCTGCGGGCATTTTTAATAATGGCTACCTGGCACTCCAGCTTGTCCAGTCCTAAATGATAGTAGATGTCCAGGCTTTTGCCGGCTTCGATATGATCCAGCACGATTCCCTCACTCAGTCCGCTGATATTCAACATGGCTTTTCCACCTCCAGTAATGTCATGATCAGTGCCATCCGCACATAGACGCCATACTGCACCTGTTTAAAATAGGCGGCCCTGGGGTCGCTGTCCACCTCGGTGGAGATTTCATTGACCCGGGGGAGAGGGTGCAGTACATACATATTTTCCTTGGCAAGCTTCATTTTCTTTTTGTCCAGAATGTAGCAGTCCTTGAGACGGATATAGTCCTCCTCATTGAAGAAACGTTCCTTCTGCACACGGGTCATGTACAAAATGTCCAGCTCCGGCATGGCTTCATCCAGATTGTTCACTTCCTTAAACCGGACATGGTTGGCATTCAGCACATCTTCCCGTATGTAGCTGGGGACCCGCAGCTCATCAGGGGCAATCAGCACAAACCGGATATCCGGGTAGCGGACCATGGCATTGATGAGGGAATGTACGGTGCGTCCGAATTTTAAGTCTCCGCACAGGCCGATGGTCATATTGTTCAGGCGTCCGGTCAGGGAGCGGATCGTCAATAAATCCGTCAGGGTCTGGGTCGGATGCTGATGGCCGCCGTCTCCGGCATTGATTACCGGGATGGAGGACATCTGGGATGCCACCAGGGCCGAGCCTTCCTTGGGGTGCCGCATGGCAGCAATGTCTGCATAGCAGGAGATGGCCCGGATGGTGTCGGAAACGCTTTCTCCTTTGGCTGCCGAGCTGGAGTCAGCCGAAGAAAAACCAAGTACACTGCCGCCTAAGCTCAACATCGCTGATTCAAAGCTTAGCCGGGTACGGGTACTTGGTTCATAGAATAATGTCGCTAATTTTTTGCCGTCACATACGTGGGCGTATTGGGGAAGATTGTGTTCGATATCCGATGCAAGGGACAGCAGTTGGTCGATTTCTTCCACGGAAAAATCCAACGGGTTTAACATGTGTCTCATAGCGAATCTCCTTTTGGGTGCATTTGTTATGATGTTCGATGGCTATTATAGCGGATTTTTGGGAGAATTTCCAGTGTTTTTTGATGAAATGTGAAAACGAAATGTGAAAATGATGCCAGTCCCCCATTCTGTACCGCCTCCGGCGATGGGCGGCCTGGTTTGCTGTCATTACGTGCACCCGTTCGGCTAATCAGCACAGTAATGAACCGGGAGGTAAATAATAACTGTAAATTGTCCGGATGTTTCCTTAGAAAGGGTTTGGTAATAATTTGTGAATAGTTCCTTATTACAAACCACTGGCTATTGTCTGGAAAATCTGTTAAAATATTGGAGAACACTTTATTTTTTGAAAGAGAGGAAAAAAGGATGGCAAAAGTATATGCAATGATTGCAGACGGAACAGAAGAGGTAGAGTGTCTTGCTGTGGTGGACATTCTGAGAAGAAGCGGGGTAGAAGTGGTGTTGGTGTCTGTGGGCAGGACAAAGGAGATTGTGAGCTCTCACAGCATAAGGATTCAGGCAGATGCTGTGGCAGCAGAAACAGACTTTTCTGACGGAGATGTGATCTTTCTTCCGGGCGGCCTGCCAGGCTCCGAAAATCTGTCCTCCTGCAAGGAGCTTCTGGACGCTCTTACAAAGGCAGAGGAAGACGGAAGGCGGATCGCAGCGATTTGTGCGGCTCCGGGAGTGGTGCTGGGGCGCCATGGATTTTTGAAGGGAAGGACTGCCACCTGTTTTCCGGGCTTTGAAAAGGAATTTCAGGGTGGGGAGTATACCAGTCAGGGTGTGATTACAGACGGCAATATTACGACAGCCCGCGGTTTGGGCTTTGCCATTGATTTGGGAATTGAGCTGGTGAGGCTATTAAAGGGAGATGAGGCTGCAGAGGACGTGAAAGGAAAAATCCAATACAGATAAATCGTATATACGAACAAAAAACTCATATACGAAAGAGACAGAATATGGAAGCATTTACAAAAAATTAGCAGATTTTTGGATAATTTTTTTCCATTATTTTGAAGAAAAAAACTTTACTTGAATTTAAAATATGCTATACTTAAAACAGACCGTCGGAGGGATTTTTTGCTGTGTGAATTTGTGCGGCAGTTGTGATCTGCCCTTTCGGATATGCAGAGAAAATGGATGATTTTTCGGACATGCTCGAGGGAAATGCCATAAGAACAACAGGCTTTGGACTGCTGCAGGCTTGCCGAAGACGGAGGGAAAATGTTTACACATCTAATTTTAGGAGGAAAACACGTATGGCAAACAAGTGGGTATATTTGTTCACTGAGGGAAATGCCGACATGAGGAACCTGTTGGGCGGCAAGGGAGCCAACTTAGCAGAGATGACCAACTTAGGGCTTCCGGTGCCGCAGGGCTTTACCATCACTACTGAGGCATGTACTCAGTACTATGAGGATGGCAGAAAGATCAATGACGAGATCATGGGTCAGATTATGGAGCATATCACCAAGATGGAGGAGATTACCGGCAAGAAGTTTGGCGATAAGGAGAATCCGCTTTTGGTATCCGTGCGTTCCGGTGCAAGGGCATCCATGCCTGGTATGATGGATACCATTCTGAACCTGGGTCTGAATGAGGAGGTAGTGGAGGTTCTGGCCAAGAAGTCAGGCAATCCCCGTTGGGCCTGGGACTGCTACCGCAGATTTATCCAGATGTTCTCCGATGTGGTTATGGAGGTTGGAAAGAAATATTTTGAAGAGCTGATTGACAAGATGAAAGAGGAGAAGGGCGTAACCCAGGATGTGGATTTGACTGCCGACGACTTAAAAGAGCTTGCTAATCAGTTTAAGGCTGAGTATAAAGCCAAGATCGGTGAGGACTTCCCCACAGATCCGAAGGTACAGCTTATGGAGGCAATCAAGGCTGTATTCCGTTCCTGGGACAACCCCCGCGCCAATGTATACCGCCGCGACAACGATATTCCCTATTCCTGGGGTACTGCGGTTAACGTACAGATGATGGCATTCGGCAACATGGGCGAGACCTCTGGTACAGGCGTTGCCTTTACCCGTGATCCGGCTACCGGCGAGAAGCACCTGATGGGTGAGTTTTTGATGAACGCCCAGGGTGAGGACGTGGTGGCTGGCGTTCGTACTCCCCAGAAGATCGACCAGTTAAAGGAGGTTATGCCGGAGGTTTACGATCAGTTTGTAGGCATCTGCAACAAGCTGGAGGACCACTACAGAGACATGCAGGATATGGAGTTTACCATTGAGGACAAGAAGCTTTATATGCTGCAGACCCGTAATGGTAAGAGAACAGCCAAGGCTGCCTTAAAGATTGCCTGTGACCTGGTGGACGAGGGCATGATCGATGAGAAGAAGGCTGTGAAGATGATTGATCCTCGTAACCTGGATACTCTGCTGCATCCCCAGTTTGATGCAGAGGCACTGAAGAAGGCAGAGCCGTTGGCCAAGGCATTGGCTGCATCACCGGGCGCTGCCTGTGGTAAGATCGTGTTCTCTGCTGAGGATGCCAAGGCATGGGCTGCCAGAGGCGAGAAGGTGGTTCTGGTTCGTCTGGAGACCTCTCCCGAGGATATTGAGGGCATGAAGGCGGCCCAGGGTATTCTGACTGTCCGCGGCGGTATGACCAGCCATGCGGCTGTGGTTGCCCGCGGTATGGGGACCTGCTGTGTTTCCGGCTGTTCCGAGATTACCATGGACGAGGCCAACAAGAAGTTCACTCTGGCAGGCAAGGAGTTCCATGAGGGTGATCCCCTGTCCATCGATGGTTCTACCGGTAAGATTTATGACGGCATCATTCCCACTGTAGACGCTACTATTGCCGGTGAGTTCGGCCGCATTATGGCATGGGCTGATAAGTACAGAAAGTTAAAGGTGAGAACCAATGCAGATACTCCCGCTGATGCAAAGAAAGCCAGAGAGTTAGGGGCTGAGGGCATCGGTCTGTGCCGTACTGAGCATATGTTCTTTGAGGGCAACCGTATCGATGCATTCCGCGAGATGATCTGTGCGGAGACCTTAGAGGAGAGAGAAGCAGCTCTGGAGAAGATTCTTCCTGAGCAGCAGGGAGACTTTGAGAAGCTTTACGAGGCTTTGGAAGGCAACCCGGTTACCATTCGTTTCTTGGATCCGCCGCTGCATGAGTTCGTTCCCACAGAGGAGGAGGACATTAAGAAGCTGGCTGATGCCCAGGGCAAGAGCGTAGAACACATCAAAGCCATGATTGATTCCCTGCATGAGTTCAACCCCATGATGGGTCATCGCGGCTGCCGTCTGGCTGTTACCTATCCAGAGATTGCCAAGATGCAGACCAAAGCAGTGATTCGTGCTGCTATTAATGTGAAGAAGGCTCATCCGGACTGGGATATCGTTCCGGAGATCATGATTCCGCTGATCGGGGATATCAAGGAGCTGAAATATGTGAAGAAGTTTGTGGTTGAGACCGCAGACGCTGAGATTGCTGCAGCAAATGCAGATTTGAAGTACGAGGTTGGCACCATGATTGAGATCCCGAGAGCAGCTCTGACTGCTGACGAGATCGCTAAAGAGGCTGAGTTCTTCTGCTTCGGTACCAATGACCTGACCCAGATGACCTATGGCTTCTCCCGTGACGATGCAGGCAAGTTCTTAAACGCTTACTATGATGCTAAGATCTTTGAGAATGATCCTTTTGCAAAGCTGGATCAGACTGGCGTGGGCAAGCTGATGGAAATGTCTATCAAGCTGGGCAAGCCGGTACGCCCGGACATGCATGTGGGTATCTGCGGCGAGCATGGCGGCGATCCCACTTCTGTGGAGTTCTGCCATAAGATTGGTCTGGACTATGTGTCCTGCAGTCCGTTCAGAGTGCCGATTGCACGGCTGGCGGCGGCTCAGGCGGCGATAAATCAAAAGTGACGCACCGTAAGGTGGTGATTTGACAGAATATTTTTTGTTTCATTGCAGAAGATAAATTTTGCTGAAGCAGATCTAAAAAATCAATAGAAATCAACCAAAACGAGGATCTTGAGAGATTACACTTTCAAGGTCCTCTTCCTCTCCTTCTTCTCTCATCACCCCAAAAACCCCCACCATCTTCCTCCCCATCCTCTCTCATCCAACTCCCATTTCCAACAAACCCATTTTTTCTCCCTACCCTCTCAAACCCTTGAAAAATAGGCATTTCTTCATCGTAAGCGTCAAATAAGAACGTGTAGTGAAATATATGGCGTTCTCCTGTAAAATCAGGGTTAGAGTTTTTAGGGTTCACTCCAAAAACTCTAAATCCAGATAAAGGAGAATACCTATGGACAT